>NZ_CP042582.1:3411250-3730312 GCF_008728835.1 Hypericibacter adhaerens | reverse complement strand
ACGGCCATCGCGTTTGCCGTCGGCATCCTCTTCGCCATCGCCGGCCAGGCCGAAAACCGCGCCATCCGGATCGCGATCCGGTTCACGGTCCAGTTCCTGCGCGGCACGCCGCTGCTGGTGCAGCTCTATGTGATCTTCTTCCTGCTGCCGGATATCGGCATCGTCCTGCCGGCCTTCCTGGCCGGCGTGATCGGGCTCGGGCTGCATTACGCCTGCTACATGTCGGAGGTGTTCCGGGCGGGCATCCTCAGCGTCGGCAAGGGACAATGGGACGCGGCCATGGCCACCAATCTGGGCCGGAGCCAAACCTGGATTCACATCATCCTGCCTCAGGCGATCCCCAAGATGATCCCGGCGCTCGGCAACTACGCCGTCGGCATGCTGAAGGAGGCGGCCCTGCTGTCGGCGATCTCGGTCCATGAGCTGATGTCGCGCGCGCTGGCGACCGGCAACGAGACCTACCGCTATACCGAGCCTCTGACCATGGCCGGGGTGATCTTCCTGATCATGACAATTGCCGCCACGCTGCTTCTCAAGCGGCTCGAGAAGGCGCTCGGCCCGGTTGCGGCGCGGTGATGAACCGGGGCTGACGCAAGCGGCGAAACGGTCGGCCCTCGCTCTTCATCGGCCTTCGAAAGAAAATTGGTCGGCTGACCAAAGCTGCCGGCCGGCAATGGCCGGCCCCTCATGCAGGGCCGTCGGCAAATGCAAGCCGGCGAAACGGCGGCGCACGCGGGAGTGTGCCGATTGCTGGCTTTCCCTACGGTTTCGACAGCCGGACGCGCCCCCGCACGGGCTGTGGGCTGTGGCCAAAGCCCCTTTTTCTAGATTTCCGCGAAAACTTTGCGCCAATCTAAGATGCCGCTTGGTCTGGTGGACCGCGCGCTATGATGAGTATCGAGCAGTAAACAGCCGGACGGTTAGTCGACCTCTATTTCTCTGTTGTGAGGAGAGGATTGAGCCCGTGTCGCAGCTTGTAGACGACGCCAAGCCGGCAGGTGTCACAGTCCTGGCGATCGCCGCCTCGGTGGCCGCTCATATCCTGGCTCTGGCCGTCCCCCTGGCCCTGCTTCAGATCTACGACCGGATCCTGCCGAACCAGGCCTATGCCACGACCTTCGTGCTGGCCGTCGGCGTGACCGTGGCGATCCTGCTGGAGGCGCTGCTGCGCTACGGCCGCGCCGTGCTGCTGGCCCATGTCGGTGCCGCGTTCGAGAGCCGCACCACCATCCAGTTGCTCGCCCATCTGCTGCGGAGCAATCCGAAGGCCGTGCAGGAGCTGGGCGTGCCGACGCTGACGGATGCGGTTCGGGCCGTCGGGCAGGTGCGCGATTTCTGGTCCGGCAACGCCGCCGCCGCGCTTCATGAGCTGCCCTTCGCCGCGATCTATATCGCGCTCATCGGCTATATCGCGTCCTGGCTGGCCTTGATCCCCCTGACGCTGACGCTGGTCGCGCTGATCGCCGCCCTGGTGATCTCGCGCGCCGCCTTCCGCGCGGTCCGCGCGGTGGACGCGGCGGAGACGTCCCGGCGCGACCTCGCCTGGGGCATCTTCGCCGGGCTGCCGGAGGTGAAGGCGATGGCGGCCGAAACCATGCTGACGCGCCGCTACCGCGATGTCGTGGCGCGGACCATGGAAGGGAACGCCCGCATCGAGAACCAGATGGCGCTGATCCGCGAGAATGGCACGCTCCTGGGGCAGATCTCGACGATCGCCGTGGTGGCCGCGGGCGCCTATATGGTGGTGCATGGCACCTTGACCACCGGCGGCCTCGCCGCCTGCACGCTGCTGGCGGGCCGGTCCATCGGCCCGGTCATGGGCGCCTTCGCCTATCTGAGCCGGCTCGGTTATCGCGACGTGGCGAAGCGCAAGATCGAGCGCGTGCTTTCGCTGCCGGAGGCGCCGCTCTGGCTGGGCCACGGCGAGAACATCTTCCTCGGCGGCACCATCGATATCGCGGGGCCGATGATCCGCAATGGGCCGGTCTCGGTCCCGCAAGGCAGCATCGTGCATGTCGACGCCGCCGATGCGCTCACCGCGTCCGCCCTGCTGGAATCCGTGGCCCGGCTCGACGATTCCTTGGGCCTGGAGATCAAGTTCGACGGCGAGCCCAGCACCGCCTATGACAGCGTAAGCCTCAAGCGCGGCATCGCCATGGTCACCGCCCGCACCGAGCTCCTCCGCGGCACGCTGCTCGACAACCTCACCCTGTTCAGTCCTCAATACAACGCCGATGCGATCCGGCTCTCACAGCGTCTGGGCCTCAGCGTCTTCGTCGACAGCCTGCGCCAGGGATTGATGACGCCGATGGCGCCGGGCGTCGGCATCAGCGTGAGCCCCGGGGTGGCGGTGCGCATCGGCCTGGTTCGCGCCCTGGTGCGCCGGCCGACGATTCTCTGCCTCGACGAGGTGGGCGGCGCGCTCGATCTCGACGGCATGCGCAAGCTTGTGGAGCTCCTGCGGGAGCTCAAGGGGCGCATTACGATCTTCCTGGTGTCGGGCAACCCCGCCTTGTTGCAGCTGGCCGATCAGAAGATCCGCATCGAGGCGGGAGGTGCGTCGTGAACGACGCCATCTCCACGGCGGCCGCCCCGCCGTCACCGGCGCCGGCCGCCCCGCCGCAGCCGTCGCTGCAGCCGCCGCAGACGGAGGGCTGGAGCGAAGCGGTCTGGCTGGAGCGGCTGGAAAAGGTCATCGGCCCCGAGCGCAGGGCGAACTCGCCTTCGGCCGTCGTGCTGGCGGAAATGCTGGTGGCGCTGGGCTGGCCCGGAACCAGCCGCAGCCTGGCCGCGCTCCTGCCGCCGCCCGGGGAGCCCATCACCTTGCCGCATCTCGAGCGGCTTCTCCGGGACATCGGCTTCGTGAGCCATCGCATCGTCGCCAGGGGCGACGCGTCGGATACGAGGCGGCTCAGGGCCGGCAGCGTGGCGCGTCATGGCAACGAGGTCGCCGTCTATCTGGGACAATCGGAGGGTCGGGATCGCTGGCTGATCGACCGGGAGGAGCGGAATTTCGCGCTGGCGCGCGGCGACACGATCCTGTCGGTCGATCCGGATCCCGGTTTCCATCCTCCCGACGAGGCCCGGCCGAACTGGTTCCGTGGCCTGTTCGAGCGGATGCGCGACGAGCTGTTCCAGCTCTTCGGCCTGAGCGCGGTCCTCAATTTCCTGGGGCTCGGAGTCTCGATCTATACGATGATCGTCTACAGCGTCGTGATCCCGTCGGGCACGGCCGACGCCGTCTGGGGCATCGCGCTGCTGTCGATCGTCACCGTGATCGCCGCCTGGCTGCTCAAGGTGGGGCGGCAGGTGGTCATCTCCCGGATGGGGAGCTGGGCCGGCGTGCGCATCGGCGAGGCCACGATGCGCAAGATGCTGAGCCTGCCCCTCGACATGTCGACCAGGCTGGGCGTGCTGAACAACGTCATCCGCATGCGCAGCTTCGAGAATGCCCGGCAGTTCCTGACCGGCGCCGGTGGCGCCAATCTCATCGACTACCCGTTCCTGGTGATCTTCGTGATCGCGATCGCCATCCTGGGCGGATGGCTGGTGTTCGTGCCGATCGTCTCGCTGATGCTGTTTGCGGCGATCGCCTTTCCCACCGCCGACTACGTCGCCAGCAAATCCACCGCCGCGGGCGTCGCATCGTCACGTCTCGAGGAGCATGCCGGGGCCGCCTTTCTGGGCATCAACGCCTTCTATCACAAGGGCGGCGGCAGCCTGTGGCTGGGCCGGTTCGCCGAATATGCGCGCGACGCGGCGCAGCGCAACTGCGAATACGCCATCGCCGTGGCCCGCGCCCAGGCGATCGGGCAGGCGCTCAGCATGCTCACCGTGCTGGCGACCATGTGCGTCGGCGTCGTGCTCGTGCTCCAGGGCATCATGAACGCGGGCGGGCTGGTGGCCGCCATGATGCTGATCTGGCGGATCACGACCCCGGCGCAGCAGGCCTTCAGCTCCCTGGTCCGGATCCGCCAGATCCGCAGTTCGGTGCGGCAGGTCGACCAGCTGATGGCGACCCAGGGCGAGCGCGCGGGCGTCGAGATCTCGAGCCCCGTGGGGATCACCAACGTCTCGATCGCCGCCGAGCGCCTCTATTACCGTCCCGACCCGGAGCACGAGGCGGTGCTCAACGGCGTCTCCTTCGCCGCGCCGGCCGGCGCGCGGGTCGCCGTCGTCGGCCCCAATGCCGGCGGCAAGACGGCGCTGCTGGAATGCCTGGCCGGGTTGCGGCGGCCGCAATCGGGCCGCGTGCTGGCGAGCGGGCGCGACATCCGCCAGTTCGACGCCACCGAGTACCGCGCCTGGATCGGCTATGTGCCGCAGCTCGTGCCGGCCTTGCCGGTCACGGTGCGCGAGTATCTGCGCCTGCGGGTACCGACCTTGAGGGACGAGGAGGCCTTGCAGGCTTTCGACCGGACGCTGGGCCCCGGCTGGAACAATCTCTACACCTTTGCCTGCGCGACCGAGAACATCCTCGACCGGCAGCTCAAGCCGTTCAACGATACCCATGCCGACATGAAATTTCGCTACCTGGTCGCCTTCGTCGCGGCGACGCTCGGCTCGCCGCCGGTGCTGCTGCTGGACGGCGTCGGCCTCGGCGGCGATCCGGAGTGGGAGAAGAGGATCGAGCGCTATCTCGACTCCATCCGGGGGCGGACGACGGTGATCTGGATTCCCTATTCGACCGCCCATATCCAGAGCAGCGACCAGATGGTGGTCATCGAGCGCGGCAACGTGCTCCATGTCGGCCCGACCGCCCAGGCGCAACCGGCCGCGCAGCCCGTGGCCAAGATCGGATAGGAGGGTGGGCATGGACGCCAGGGCCGGAAAGAGCATCGCGGTCGCCATCGCCGAGGAGCGGCGTCCGATCGCGCAGATCGGCAGCGATATCGAATATACCCGGGTGACGCGCGGCGTCCGCCTGCTGCTGATCGGCGTCGTCGGCGTGGTGGCGACCCTCGTCATCCTGTCGCTGTTCGTGAAGATCGAGGAGGTGGCGCGGGCGCGCGGCGAGTTCGTGCCGGTGGGGCGCATCCAGGTGATCCAGACGGCCGAAGGCGGCGCGCTCGAATCCGTGCTGGTGCGCAACGACCAGCAGGTGCAGCGGGGCGATCTCATCGCCAAGTTCCGGAACGCCAACCTGATGAGCGACCTCGCCCGTACCCAGTCCCGCATGGCCTATCTGGAGATCCAGATCGAGCGGCTCGGCGCCTTCGCCTCCGACCGGCCGCCGAACTTCGTGCGCTTCAAGGAACAGTATGGCGGCATGGTGGAGGAGGCGGAGGAGCTGAACGCGCAGCTCGTGCGCCAGCGCAGCAGCAACATGGAGCAGACCGACCGCCAGATCGACGAGGAGAAATGGGCGTTGGCGGCCGCCCAGAGCGAGATCCCGGCGGCGAAATCCAGCCTCAACGCCACGCGGGACCTGCTGGCGCGCACGCGCGAGGGCGTGAGGCAAGGCGTCATCGCCATGAACAGGCTCGCCCAGGTCGAGGAGCAGGCGGCCCAGTCCGAACGGACCTACACCCAGCTCGTGACCTCGCTCGACCAGCACGGGGCGCGCATCAAGAGCCTCGAGGCGGAGCGGGCGGTGATCTGGGCCAAGGCCGCGAGCGATGCCCGCACGCAGCGGTCCGATCTCATGGCGCAGCTGGACGAGCTGAAGGCGACGCAGGCGGCGTACGAAAGCCGCTCCGTCGATATCGAGGTCAAGGCGCCCGTCACCGGCATCGTGCAGAAGATCTCGGAGACGCCGATCGGCACGGTGATCCCGCCGGGCGGGACGGTGTGCGAGATCGTGCCGACGGAAGGCGGCGTGCTGATGAAGGCGCGCGTCGCTTCCCGCGATATCGGCTTCGTGCAGGTCGGCCAGGACGTGGTGGTGAAGTCGGACGCCTTCGACTATGGCCGCTTCGGTTCCGTCGCGGGCAAGCTCGTCCGCATCGCGCCCTCGAGCGCGCCGACCGACAATACCCAGGCGCCCTATTTCATGGTCGAGATCGAGCTCGATCAACCCTACGTGGGCACCAACCCGACGCACGTCCTCACGCCGGGCATGACCGGGGAAGCCGTCATCCTCACCGGCCGGAAGACGTTGTTCCAATATGTGCTGAAGCCGATCTACCTCACGTTGGACACCGCCCTGCACGAGCGCTGAGGCCGGTTCCCGACGGTCATGGGAATTTCGCCAAGCGAGCCGGCGGGCCGCTGCTATAGTCCTGCGCCCGTCCCGAGGGGCGGCGGCTCGGAGGCCGTCTCTCGGTCGGTCCGGTCCCGGCCGGCGAAACCGCGGCACCATGCAGGAAAGGCCATGTCGGATCGCATCTCGACCATCGAAGTCCGCCCCTCCACCGAAGCCGACGTGCCGGCGATGATCGACATCTACAGCCACCACGTTCAGCGCGGGGTCGACGAATTCGAGATCGAGCCCCTGCATCCCGAGGACATCAAGCGGCGGCGCAAGAACATGCTGAAACGCCGGCTGCCGCATCTCGTCGCGGAGGTGGAAGGCACCGTCGTGGGCTATGCCTATGCCGTCCCTTTCCGCAAGCGGCCGGCCTATCGCTACGCGGTCAAGCACTCGATCTATGTCCATAAGGACCACCTGCATTCGGGGGTCGGGCGGCGCCTCCTCCCGGCCCTGATCGCGGCCTGCGCGGGGGCCGGCTACCGGCAGATGATCGCCTATATCGACGGCGCCAACCGTCCCTCGATCCAGCTGCACGAGGCCTGCGACTTCCGCCAGGTGGGCCTGCTGCCGAGCGTCGGGTTCAAGTTCGGCCGCTGGACCGACACGATCATGATGCAGCGGCCCCTCGGGCCCGGCGGCACCGTTCCGCCCGGCGAGCTGCCCGGGCGTTGACGGGACGAACAGGGGGCAGGACGGCGACGGCCTCCCCGGGAGCGGGCGCCGGTCGGCTTCTAGCGCGGCTCGGTAAGGCGGGCCGCCGCGAGCGCCAGGATCTGCGCGACCGCGAGCGCGGCCGCCTCGCCGTCGGGGCCCGCGAACTCCGCGGCGCCCTCGTCGGTGTGGAACTTCCATCCGCCCGGCCGGCCGACGCCGATGAGCGCTGCCGGCACGCGCTGCGAGATGTTGCCGAAATCGGTGGCGAAAGGCAGCGGCGGCGGGTCCTTCACGAAGTCGCGTCCCGCCGCCTTGAACGCGTCCGCGACCGCCGCCGTCACCTGGGCATCGGGCCGCACCCCGCAATAGAGGCGGCCCTCGGACCATCGCGCGCCGGGCAGGGCCTCGCGCAGGGGCTGCGCCGTCCTGGCGATCCCGGCCTCGTCGTCGGCGAAGAGGAGGAAGGTCGCGGTCAAGACCAGGCCCGCTCCTTCCTCGATGTCGCCGTGAAGATGCACGTCCTCGGCGATGACGCGGTCCGGCGCCACCTGGTCGAGCGCCGCGCAGAGATTGCGCCAGGCGGCCATCGGCACCGTCACGACCCCCTGGCGCAGCGTGCGCGCGCCCGAGACGGTCACCTGGTCGCGGCGCATCCACAGCGAAGCCTGGGACACGGTGTTGATGAACTCGGGATGCACATAGAGCGCGGCGTCGATGCCGTCCCAGAGCCCGGCCGCGGCCGAGAGCGCCTTGCCGCCGCCGCGCGCGACGGTGCCGGGCGCATGGATCTCGTCGGCCGGGCAGCCGAACAGCACGACACGGCCCGCGAGGCGGTCGCGCAGGCTGGCGAGCGCCAGCGCCGCGGCGGTCGCACCGCCCGCGATCGGCCCATGCCCGCAGGAATGAACCGGCTCGATCCGGCCGTCCGGACGCACGGCGGCCACGGCGTCATAGAGCACGACGATGCCGACCGAGCGCCCCGGCCGCGCGCCGGTCAAGGTCGCGCGGAAGGCCGTCTCCATGCCGCCGACACCGCGCTCCACCTTGAACCCGCCGCCCGCGAGCGTCTGGGCCAGATGCGCCGAGGACGCATGTTCCTCATGGCCGAGCTCGGGATGGGCATGCACGAAGCGCAGGACCTCGCGCGCGGTACCGGCGCGCGCATCAACCGCCGCCATCACATCCTGGTCCGCGATCATGCTCGGCTCCCCCGCTGCGATTTCGTTGGCGTCCGGGGCACAAACTCTGCGACGCTTCCGCGCTCCTGGCAACCCTCGGCGCCCGCCATCGGGATTGATCCATGATCGACATTCCCTTCCGCCGCGACCTGGCGATCGAGTATGGCCGGCCCGACCGGCTGTCGCCGCTGGTCCGCCGGGTGACCGCGCGCAATCCCTCGGCCTTCACCTTCCTCGGAACCGGTACTTATATCGTCGGCCAGGGCGACGTCGTGGTCATCGACCCGGGACCCGACCTCGCCGAGCATCGCTCGGCGCTGCTCTCCTGTCTCGAGGGCGAGCGGGTGAGCCACATCCTGATCACCCATACCCATGAAGATCACTGCGGCGGCGCCCGCGCGTTCCAGGATCGCGTCGAGGCGCCGACCTACGGGTTCGGGCCGCATCCCGCGGACGAATCGCAGCCGGTCGAAGCCGGCGCCGACATGGCGTTCGCGCCCGATCATCGTCTCGCCGAAGGCGACAGCCTGGCCGGACCGGATTGGCGCATCGAGGTTCTGCATACGCCCGGCCATCTCTCGAACCATCTCTGCTTCGCGCTGGCCGAGGAGCAGGCACTCTTCACCGGCGATCACGTGATGGGCTGGTCGACCACCGTGATCGCGCCGCCGAACGGCCATATGGGGGCCTATCTGCAGAATCTGCGGCGCCTGACGGAGCGATCGGACCGGCGCTACTACCCGACCCATGGCGCTCCGATCGATGAGCCGCAGGCCTATGTCGCGGCGCTTCTGGAGCATCGCCGGCAGCGCGAAGCGGCGATCCTGGACTGCCTGCGCGCGGGCCGGACCCGGATGACCGACATCGTCGAGACGCTCTACCGGGACGTGCCCCGCCATCTTCACCCGGCGGCCGCGCAATCGGTCGCGGCCCATCTCATTCATCTGGCGGAGGAGGGGGTGATCGGGCCGGACCCTCTCGGCGGGACCCTGTCCGTCGAGCGCTGAGCGCGGGCGAGACGCCGTGCCGAGGGCAGGGCTCCGGTAAGCCGAAGGATCGAGAAGGAGAATTGGCTGGGGGACTAGGATTTGCAGCCGCCAACTAGGCAACCCACTGAAACCAAGGTTAAATCTGAGCCGGCGCGGGCATTGTGGGAGCACTGTGGGAGCACCGTCAAGGCGGTTGTGGGAGCCGATTTAGGGGCAGTCGCCTATCTTCCGCCCATCGGCTTAGTGCCTCTGCACCTTGGGTAGCGGGTGCAGCCCCAAAAGTGTTGCCCCTTCCGGCGGCCCTTCTTCGCGAGCCGGGCAGCCATCGGAGAACCGCAGACGGGGCATAGAGGGCCGGCGCGCGTGGCCGGCCTCGGTGGCGATGGCGGATTGATCCTTTGCGCCTCTGCCCTTTGTGCTGCGCGTCGGGCGCTCTCTGCGTTCTCCGCCCTCATATGGAGGGCATAGCCAACGCCGCCTCCAGCCAACAAGGCGAGAAGGGCAGACAACGTGCCCTTTCCATGAGCGACGCCGCCATGATGGGAGCAAGCCCCTTGCTTCCCGATGGAGTGGGAGGGCCAGCCATCCTTGCACACGGTCGGCCCCAGCACCGACCGCATTACTGTCAGCACTGCGAAGAAGACCGCAACACCTACAAGGCCGTGTCGTAGAGCCACCGGTTGGCCAGGGTGCTAAGTTAGTGAGCCAGCTCCTTCATCTTTTCGATTGCCTTGCGAGCCTTACCCTTTGCCTCTCCACCGATGTCTAGCGCGAGTATCTGTCCGCCCCTGACATTCTGCTTTCCGGTGCCAACGACCTTGAAGGTGTGGGGCGACACCTCCTCTACGGTAAGAGAGCATGAAACGCCGCTCCATGAACCCCAGCTCATGCCCGTTTCAAAGGTGACAAGCCCGAGATTCTCGTTGGCCTGGTTCAGCTTCCAACCCAGATCTTGGACGGCGCGCATTGCCAACTTGACCATCAAACCCATAGTGCCGCTGAACGAATCCGTCGTTGGGTCATAGCGCACCGAATCCGGTACACTTGCCGGCATCTGAGCCGACACAGGAGCGCCACACCCTGGACAGCTTGCGGCCTTGTCTGAAATCTCGCGTGAACATTCGATGCATTTAATCAGTGCCATATTGTCCCCCGTTTTGCCCCCAAAAGGGTTGCCACTCAAAGGCGCGTAAAGTGCTCTCAGTTGTTGTGCCGCCAGTCCCACGGCCACTCAAAGCTGCCGGCCCACACGCCAAGCTTGGCGCTCTTGGCCGTGTCCTCCTGCTGAACGTAGTCCTTGCTGTAATGCCGATAGGCAACGGCCCAGCCTTGCGCGACCATCCACGCGTTCAAGTCCTCGGCGCCCAGATGACAGACGGCCACCGTCCGTCCATAGCGGTCTATGTCGCGTGCGTCGCAAGACACTGTGCCGGCGCCGATGTGGTCGGCCAGTGCAAAGGCTGCCTTTTGCCCGCAGCGGTAATCCTTGCCGCTAGCGTCCTTGCAGAGTTGGCGACCTTCCGGGGCATCTATCCCGAATAGCCGTATCCTCGTGCCGTGTATCTCGATGGTGTCCCCGTCGATCACTGAGGCGCGCCCTTGTAGGTCGGCGGCCCAGGCTGTGGCGCACATCAGGAGGGCAAGGAAGGCTGTAGAAGCGGCGCGAATCATGGTGGTATAATACAACCACTGCGGCTGTTCCGAAAGTGTGAACAATGCTAAGGGGCGGGGGGCTACAAGATGACGGAAGATCAAGAGAGCACTAGGAATCTGGTGCTCAATGTGCTTGCGAAATCAGATAAGCCTGCGTTGGACGCTGCGGTTGCATGGATTGTGCGCCTGCTTCAACAGAGCGAGCGGAATGAGGACGATCAACGGGCGCAGAAGCAAGCCGTTTCTCTAATCTACTTACTTCTTGGCGCGATAATTGGAGCCGGGCTGGCCACTGAGCAGTATGTGTTGGTGCTTCTTGGGGCGGCCCTAGCTCTCCCACCGCTCCTTAGCAAGTGGGCAAGAGACTTCATCGCGGACGTGGGCTGGTTGGGTGTAGCCGGCTTTGTAGTCGGCTTAGGGGGCTGGGTGTGGTTTATCTATTGCCTAGGGGATAAACGGTTCTCCCTTGCGGCGTTGATTCTGCCGACAGTAGGTATGTGGGGGGTGGGCATGTTCATGCTGACTAGAGGGATGAACCGCCAGAAGGCGAAGACCGCTGCGCGTCAGCAGTAGTGGGGCTGGTCACTTGCTTCGCGCGGCTAGGGGCGGCTTGCGAAAACAACAGATTCGGTTTGTTAGCGCATAATGGGGTATCCGATGCGTCGAGAGAAGCCATTCTCGCTAGAAGCCCATGTTGCAGCGGGCCATGATCGTTGTCCCTCTCGTTGAGAAGAGGGGAAGGGCCGACCTAGTTTCCCGAGCGACCCCCGCCACTACCTCAGTAGGACTAGGGCTAGTCGGAGTGGTGTTCCGACTAGCCCATTCCATTTGAGTGTTCGGCAAGGCGACTTTACTCTAGGGGTCTGTTGCTGATGCGGAAAGAGACCCCGACAAAGCAAATGCGCCACCATAGCCCCGGTTGTTGATGAAGGCGGCCGGAGATTCGCTGGCGTCGCGGTGGAAGTAGTACGCCGGTTGCGTTCCAAAAGGCAGCGCTCCCTGGTTGCCAAGATCCACCGGGTGCCCACTCGCGCTGATGAATTTGCGTCGATTGGCAGCGACGGTCAGGTCAAGCGCGTTCTTGATGTCCAAGAAGAACTCGGCCATGTCGCCCTGGACTTGAAATGCCGGGGATGCGCCTGTAGCGGATGACAGGCGCACAAGACCGTTAGAGGTCCAGTCGATTATCTGAGAGCCCGAGACGGTAGATGTGCCGGCTGCTGCATCCTGGATATAGAGTTGAAACACGCCGGTTGCTCCCGACACATCGCAAGAGGCGAGGATATGCTTCCATCCGGAGCCCGCCACAAACGATGCGGTCGAGGTCACATCTGCAACAGTGGTCGTGCCGTGCCTCGCGCTGATGTTGTACTTGTTTCCGGTAGTGCGCTCGAACGTGAGCCGCTGGCCGCCGCTACCTTCGATGCGGAACGGAACCTGACGAAGTCCGTCGCCGCCCGTCAGATTGATCCATGCGGACAGAGTAAATTTCGCCGAGTCAGCGACGCCGTCGATACCGGTTCTGCTCAGCGCCGCTGCACCGTCAAAATGCGAACCGGCCGCCGAAAATATCCATGGGCGGGCGAACATGAACGGGTTTACGAGGATGCCCATTACGTCTACCCACCGCTCTGCTCTGGCGCTGGGCACGGTCGCCGGCTTGTGTGGTTCCATTTGTCACGCGGGATATCGGTCATTCTTGCTCCTACTGCTTTCGGCGTTTCTAGATTTGTCGGAATGGGTGTCGAGCCGAAACGCCCCACCCTCTACCTTGCCCAAGATTGTTCTACTTTCGAGTCCAGGGTTTGGTCAGAAAGTGGGGCGCGCGGCGGGTCAGATGTCGAAGCCCCGTACTGGCACTTGCAGTTGCCATATCGGGCCATGATTGGCGAACCGCAGGTAGACGGCTTTTAGTCCCTTATAGGTGGCCTCGATGCGTTCCGTGACCGCGCCCCAAGCTCGCGGCGGAACAAACGTCATGCGGTAAGCGTCGCCAACAGGTTGGTCCTTGGCGCGCTCATGGGCAGCACCGGCCTTTCGCTGAAATGAGGCGAAGTCCTGGGTAGCCCGCTGGGTGAACCTCGCAAGATCGACGCCGTTCATCGCCGTGTCGCTCGGTTGTGGTGACAGCGATCCTGGTACCTGCGCAAGTCAGCTTTGGCGGCCTTGACCGCCGCATCACCAAACATGAAGCCCGCTGTCAGGCTGTACCTGAAGGCGTCCTTGGACAATACGGTGGACTGCGGCGACTTCGCGTAATTCCGCCACTCCGCAAGTAGACCCTGTATCCGGTGACCCTCAGAGGAGAGAACGGCAGCCCGTGCAGGGATCATCGGCGACCGCGCCGCGACACGGTGACAAAGCCCGACCGGATCGCGGACTTCCAATCGACCTCGCCGTGAGGCGTTCGCAGGATCACGCGACCGTCGCGCTCGTAAGCGGTCACGCCCTCGGGCATCTCGGCATTGAGGATCAAGCCGGGGTCGATTGAGGGCAGATCCGCAAGGTAGTCCTGAGTGAGCGCGCGGAACCCGGCGCCTTTGTCGTCTTCAGCGATGGACCGCATTGCAGCCTTCAATGCCTTCGGGTTGTTCGTCCGCGCCCAAGTAGCTACGTCTTGAAGCTCGACCGGCGCCACCTGTGCGACGGCCTTTGCTGCCTGATCGCTGAATTTTGAGACGAGGGCCTCAACCATCCCCGCCGCCTTGTCGGGGTCGACCTTCATGGAGCTGGCCACGCGTTCCAAGGTGGCAGGGCTCAAACCGTGGCCGTCGATGATTTCACGAATGGCTGCGACGCGGTCCATTTCGCGGGTCTGGTCGATGATCGTCTGCGCCAGCTTCTCGCCTTCAGCGTCCAGTGCCTCACCGGCCTCTGCGCTTGGGGCGCTCGGCTGCTGTTGGTCGAACTTGTCAAAAGCGTTGGGCTGCGTCTTGGGCGCTTCGACGATGCGGCCGTCGCGGTCTTTGATCAGCGTGCCATCGCGGAGGAGGGTCTTAACTTGGAACTCGCCAGCGCCGGGCACCTTCACGATGCTGTTTTCGTCGATCTCACCCCGGCCGAGAGGGCGGCCTGAAGTAGTGCGGGCAGTGTCGAGCCAGTGGCCGTCACCTTCGGTCGGTGCATCGGAGGACTTGGTAACAGACGCGACCGTCTCCTGAATCATCTTCCCGTCACGAACCGTAACGCGGTTTAGGTCACCGACCCATTTGCCGGACGGTGCGGCTTGCTGGGGCGCCGGTTGTTCGGACGATCTCGCGCCAACCTGATAGCGGAAGCCGCCACCGGGCAGGGCCACGATCTGACCGCCATCGTCGTTGCTGTTGCTGTTCTCGTAGTCGTTACTCATTCGTTTGGTAGTCCTTCTATGGGGCCGGTTATCGTGCCGGCTAAGATCATGGTTAGAGCGGTTGGAACGGGGTTGGCGGCTTCGATCTTGGCCACCAGCTTGCGAGCGACCGAAAGGGCCACGACGCCAACGTGTCTGTTGAGCGCTTCGCTCAGCAGGTCGCGAACACCGGTCGTGATGCGGTCTTTACTCAGGTATTCGTGGCACCCGCGATGCATCGTCGTGACACGCTCCGGGCGGACGAGACGCAGGACGCGGATGGCAAGTTGGTGGTTGAAGTGCCGGTCACTGCGGAAGACCTGCGGGGACCACTCCCGGTAGGCATAGATGCCGATGACGATGGCCAGAATCTCGACCGGTGAGGTTTCCTGCCGTCGCAGCTTGACGAGCCACTTCAACAGACGGTCGTGGGCGGTTGACTTGCGGATGATCTCGGCTGGTGCCTGTCCACTTGCGTAGACCAGCGCCTCAAGCCAATTCAGGGCCGTGGCGATTCGCGGGTGGTCTTGGTGTCTTTCGAGGTAGTGACGTGCGTCTTTGACGAACGGCTCGAATTCACGGCGCCGGATGGTGCGGCCGAGGGGATGGCCGGTCTCTTGGGCTCGCCTATCGTGGGCTTCGCACCACTTCCCGAAATGCTGCCTCGGGAAATGGCATCCCGAGACTTCGCACGTTCGCGCCTTCGCTGCACATTCCGCCAACCGCTGACGGATGGGCGTCGTCATCTTTCGAGCGTGGAGACCTTGCAGTGTGTCGCACTGGGGTATTCTGCCTCGACCGCTGTGATCGCTTTGACGAACAGGTCGAGTAGGTGGGGGCGATGTTTCAAGCCCTTCAGCTTCAGCAACACCTTTCCGGCCCTGTCGAGTTGGCGGGCGGCTGCTTCGCCCTCGGGAGACACGGGCTTGTTGTCGGTCATGGTCGTTTCCTTTGCATGGTTACGGATCGGGGAGAGCGGGCAGGGGGTCACCAAAGAGGGGGCGGATGGGTTCCGCTTCACTGTCCACTTCGGGAAGCCCGTTGAGCACCTTTGCAAGGGCGACGTGTTTGCTCTCGCCGATACGGTCAAGGGATTCGTTGGTGACCTTGTTGTCGGTGAGAAACTGGCGAGCCACGTTGATCATGGCCGCCTTGTGGTCTTCCTTTTCGGGAGACTCCAAGGACTGGGCGATGGCTTCGGCTGTGGCCCTCCAGATGCGCTCTAGGAGCGCCTCTCGGGCGGCCCGGCCAGTTAAAGGGGCGTCGTTCCCTTGGCTGTTGCCAAGGCTGGTCCCTTGCCTTCCGGCAAGGCTGGTCGCGCCCTCCCCAGCCGGGGGTGGCGTTTCGGTCATGGTTTCAGTTTCCTGTTGTTGGGGGCCCGCCGTCACAACGGCAGGGGCATGGAATGTGACAAGGCAGGTGGCCTGTCGATCGGCAGGGCTAGGTAGGGGCGGGGAAGGTCATGACCCCCGCATAAGCCTATTAGACATAAACGGGGGTCATCCGGCCCAACTTAACGACCTAAGCCGGGAGAATCTTATACGGGTGCGGTCTTTAATCCCCCGGGAACACGCGGACCAGAGAACGGCCGTTCATCGCCCACGGGACAGACTGTAGAGCAGCGTCCCGTGCCCTCTTGAAGGATTGAGCCGGCATCCCGTCCAACCCTGTCTTCCTCTTGAGGAACCGGATGGACACCATGTCGGTATCCTGGGGAAGCCCCCCAAGGAACCCCGCGATGGTGACAGCGGCAGCGTTACCCTTGGCGCCCTTGAAGCTGGTCGTCACGGATAGCCAAGGCTCGACCTTCACCCCAGGCATTACCTCCTGAAGGGTCTGAACGATGACCGGGTCCGCGTGCATCAGCCAGAGCGTCATTGCCTCGGCCATGCCATTGACCGCTGTCCGACAAGATCCCCGAGAGGCGGCCTGATAGGCGCAGTGGGCAGCCTCGCTCTGGATCAGGGAACGGATCAGAGCGTTGTCGATGTCCACCCCGATATTCCGGGTCTCACCGACAAAGGCGGCAGCAACGTCCTCCTCAGCTCGCATCAGGACGCCAGCAAGGATCACATGCTTGCAATGCGAGTAGTGATTGCTGCTGGTTTCCTGTCCCCAAGTGAGAACGGTGATACGATCACGCTCCTGTCCGCTGTGGTCAGTGACCTTGGCGTTGATGTCTATCCCAGCGTCTTCCAAGTCAGCCAGGAGGACAGACGCCATCGAGCGCTTGTCCTTCGGTCGAGGCTTGTAGGTGAAGACCAAGACCGCCTCGTCCTTCGGAATGTTGCGGATCACTTCGATCAACTCTCGCGAAACTGAACGCTCCTGACCAACTCCGGTCTTGAGGAGGTTTCGGGTCATGCCCGTCCGTCCTCCTGACCGCTTCATGAATTTGATAGTCGTCTGGTCAAAGCGCTTAATGCCAGAGAGGTTGATCCCGAGACTTGCAATAAGGGGATGCTCTCGCTCTGCATCAATGACGCCTTGGGTCGACCGCACTAGCTCTCTGATGGGGTGGGAGGCATCCAAGATGACGATGTTCTCCAACTCGTCAGGAATCGCCAGCCGATACGAGAGGACTCCCCCGAGACTGGTGGGGATGTAGCGGATGGGTTCATTCACGTAATCGAGCAGACGGGACACGGTCTCATGTCTGGTCCCGAGAAGACCACGGAAGGTCTCCATGTAGTCAGCCGAGAGGCTCGGAAACCGAAAGACAACCTCGGGTTTGCCGCTTTCCTTCAGCTCCTCCCTCTTTGCGAGGCAGAGGCCGATGCAACTGTCCAAGTAGTCGGCAAGGTCCACAAACTCAGGCTTATATCGGGCGACACGCTCAAGGGCACCGGCGCTCTCGTCTAGGGCGCACAGCGATACGCCACTGCTGTCCGACACGAATAGGCTTTCGTCCCATATGAGCAGATCACGCTGCATGTAGTCGGCAATCGCGCCATTCTGCCCTCGGACCCGAGCATGGGACACCAAGAGTATGGGACGGTCGTGTCCCTCTGAGGGTTCAGATGCGTAGTCGTCTCTTGCCTCGCCGGCCTTGATCTTCTCAGCGACTGAAGGCCAGTAGCGCTTGCTGTGGATCAGGCCGACATGCTCGGGGTTCACACCCTCTGCGATCATGGCGCGCTTCAGCTCGCACAGCGCTTCAACCTTGGAGGCAGATACAGCAATGGTCTTGGTCCCCGTCGAAGACAGGCTGCTGCCGGTCAGGTGCCGAACACCCTCCAGTGCAGCGCACAGAGCGACAATGGCAGTCGTCTTGCCCATGCCGGTGGGGAGTCCGAAGGCGAGACGCCCGTGGTCGGTGCCTTCCAGGCGGGCGACCATGGAGACGATTAGGGCCCATAGGGCGTTGTGGTGTTGCGAGCTAAGGCGGTTGCCGTGGCGCTCAAGGATGGACCTGAGGCGCCACATTGCTGTGGAGCGGAGGTGCTCCCAGAGGTTCGCCTCGGTGGGAATAGCCAGGGGGCTGCGCATCGAAGTCTAGGTTCCTCTGTGGGAGTGCGGGGCGGCTCAGTGCGTGTGCTTCAACAGCGCCGCGACCTCGGCAGCTTCCTGTTCCGGGCTGCCGTCTGCGGCGTCTAGGCGAGACATGAGCACCTCAAGCGCGCGGCGGACTACGATGGAAGCCGACACCGCCCGGCCACCAATGCGCGCGAGACGCGCCTGTGCGGCAGTGAGGTTGATCTCAGCGGTGTTGTCCAAAGTGTGATGCCGGATCGTGTAATTTCTGGTCTTCTTCTTCTTCATCGCCGACACGCGAGCGGTGTTGAACGCAATAGTCAGATCATTCATGGGGACTCCTCGGGGTAGGGTTGTGGGGCACCTGGCGTCCGACGCTCGGTGGTCGCCAAAGTCGCCTTGCCGAATGCTCAAAGGGGGAGACGGCCGCAGGTCGGGCCGCCAATGGGGTCGGGAGATTTGAAAGGCGCGCGGGCGCCAGATATTCACTCGGCGGGCGCTGGCGGCGGTTTCTCTGTGGTCAAAGGTCGGCGCTATTCGACCGGGCCGCCTTCTCTAGGTCAAAGGTGCGCCCTAATCGCCGCCTTGCCGCAACACGCGCCGCAACACCGGCCGGAAACTGGCGGGATCACCGGAGGCGCAGGGGATTTGTGATCCCTCGGAGGACGGCGCGCCGGCAACGGCTCCTCTGTGATCAATGGTGGGCCCCATTCCTCCCCCTCCAGGGCCCACAGCGGGCCCACCAGAAGCGAGAAGGGCGGCCCCTGCCGAGAGCCGCCCCCATCGAGACACGCGCCAGTGACTCGCTTTGGACTCCTACGCGGTCCTCTCAGTGGCCAGCTTCTTTGCCGGTGCCCAGATCACGTCAAACCTGCCGATCCACAGGAGTAGCTCGCCGCGTTCCCACTCTCGGGACAGGAACGGGCCGGTCCGGCGCTCTGAGCGCTGCCCGATGAAGACGGCACCGAGGAACGGGAGCTTGAGGTAGACGGAACGTGTGAACATGCGGTGACCCTCCAAGGGTTGGTTGGTGTCGCTCGGATGCGACCGAGGGTCTCCCATATGAGTCATTCGGATTCGGCCGTCAACGAATCCGCCAGTGGATAGAAGCGCGTTCCAAAAACCCCCGCGCACTACCTCCACGCAAGCGCTTGATCGGACTCACTTCCTGCGCGTGCGTTTTATGTGTTCCCAAAACACTTGATTATGGAACACCACCCACTCTAGCCTGTGGGCCAGTTCACAACGCGAGGGGATCACATGGTCGGGAAATCAAAGCGCGTGGCTCTGTACATCCGTGTCTCGACAGACGGGCAGACGACAGAGAATCAGCGCCGCGAGCTGGCAGAGGTAGCCGAGCGTCACGGATGGGACGTGGTTCAAGTGTTCGCAGACAAGGGCATCAGCGGCGCCAAGGGGCGCGACCAGCGACCCGCCTTCGATGCATTGTGCAAGGGTATCGCCCGGCGGGACTTCGACATGGTGGCGGCTTGGTCGGTGGACCGGCTCGGGCGCTCGCTGCAAGACCTAGTCGGTTTCCTCGGGGAGCTGCACGGGAAGCACGTTGACCTATATCTACATCAACAGGGCTTGGACACGTCAACACCAGCCGGGCGCGCCATGTTCGGGATGCTTGGAGTCTTCGCAGAGTTTGAGCGCGCCATGATCCGTGAACGCGTCACTGCGGGGCTCGCGCGAGCTAGGGCGCAAGGCAAGCGGCTAGGCCGGCCCCCAGTGGCGGACGGAAAGGCGGGCAAGGTTCGGGCTGCTAGGGACAAAGGGCTCAGCGTTCGGCAGATCGCGGACAAGCTCGGGATTGGAGTTGGCACGGTCCACCGCATTCTGTCTGCGGCGTAGCGCGGCGCCGGCCGTGGCCACCATGCGCCCAGGCTGCGAGACGAGAGGCACCCCACGGGGGGAAGCGCCGGCTCGACGCAATGCGTATGGGCTATCAGATTTTTGCGCCTGAAATTTGTGGTGTCACAAGGCGCACGCGATAGGGGCCGCTGAGTTGCCGGCAGGGACATCAATGGTTGATCGAGTGGGCCACGGGGGTAACGCGCGCCTTCCTCATCAGTGATGGCCGTCCGAAATCTGGCGCGAATAATTCCCACAAGATGGCCCTCCAGCCCTTTGGTGAAGCTAGAAAGTCATTTGTTTTCTACAACTTATCTCACGGCCACCTACCACATAATGAAATATCAGTCCACTGCCGCACTATATCTTGCGATTTAGCGCGAATCGGTACAAAATGAGAACATTAGGGGGGATTTGGCAATAGCTGAAGGACTGACCATGGCGGAATCGAAACGACACTATCGCAGGTTGCTACGCGTTCGTGAGCGCGCCGACGCAGTTATTCGTCGCTACAAGTTCATTGATTCCACCAACCCTGAAGGCGTCGAGCGTTACAAACTAGATCGGCCCTCAGATGACGACCAGCCCGTCCGCATTCTTTATAACTACGCCATAGCTCATCCCGTAGGAACGCGATCAGGAATGGTGTGGTGCTGCTATTGTCAGGAGCGAACACATTTCGATGGAAGCGTCGTTGAGTATTCGAGCGATGCGCGAAGGACCGTAGGCAAAGACTGCTGCAAGAAAAACGGATTGAAGCTCCAACAGCTTCGGGACGCCTTCGTTAGCGACCAAGTCCGAAAAGATAGACTAGAACAGTTTGATCGTATCGGGCGCCACCTCCCGGAACTAATCAAAGAAATTGACGCAGCTCTCCTATCGACGACAGTGCGAGCCTTCTCAGCGCAGCGATCCCACTTTCAACAAAACTGCGGGGCGCTCTTTAAGTTCCTAGCGGGCATCGTGCAGCACAATCGTGGTCTGCTAACCTGGGATGAAAAAATAACAGATTATGCAAGAGACGCCCTGTCCCCCGAGACACAAGGCGACGGCTTTGGCGACGTTTCTAGTCGCAAGGCGCGGAACAGCGGCCAGAAGATTTTGAGGCTGAAGCGCTATCATCGAATCACAGGCAGGAATTTCCTCGACCTCTCCCACTCTCCAATCAACGATTTGCAGTACGTTCGGGACAAACTGGTTGTTGCGATGGAGTTTTACTCTCAGCCGACGACGGACCAGATAGAGGACCACGAGTTTGGGGAGTGGGCTCGTGCCTTGTCGGATCTAGTTGCGCGCATCACAATTGTCGAGAAGACGCTCAGTGCGTTGCCAGAGTTCTTCGGCCGCTTGAATCTGAGTACAATTGTCTTTGTGAGGAATGAAGGGCTGCGAGAGCCGCGCTACGCTATGACCAGTTCGGGAATCAAATGGACGCCAGAAGATGGCGAGCCCGTGGTGGTAGAGCCGCCGCGAGACTATCAGCCACTGCGGTTTCGCCTCCTGCCGAGAATGAAACGTTACTTGCGTGCCGCCTAGGGCAGTCGGTTGCCTACGCTTCGACGGCATTCAAGATAGGAAGTGATTTGGAATGCGAATTACCAAGCTCGTCTTTGCGGTACTGCTGATTGGATTGTCGACATCGTCGGTCTTCTCCGAGGAGCCACCAACCCCACCCAATTATAAAGGGTTAACAACAGAGGATGTCTTTCGCCCGCAATTCCAAGACTTCACACCGGCGTATCTAAATCGCGCGACCACATTCTATCGGTCCAGCGATGGACACCTGCTCATGTACCGTCTGAAGGTGGAGCAGTTCCAGCTGCCGCTTGTCGAGACATATATAGTTTTCTTCGACGAAGCGTCGCAAAAGCGCGTGGCGATGTTTACGGCAATCGCCGCCTTTACTCTGGTAGATCGTTTTAGCCAACTGAATCGAATAAGCAGGGCACCACAATTGTGGCCAGCATGGCTTACGCGCTTTGTCGAAGATCGCCTTTCCGGCAGCTATGGCGATCAACTGTGTGTAACGAGCGGTGATCGAACCGCAATCATCGAGCGACCGACGCTCGGAGAATATGGAGGCACAAGAACGCCAACCAACTCATTGATAGTATCGATGGGCAATGGCGATCCGTCCCGCATGTTTGAAATGCTCCATGAACCATGTCACACAATCTCGCAAAAATGGCCAGAGGATGATCCCGGCGATTGAGCTGCTAGCCCGATGCTCCGCAGCTTGCGGCCCTCGCGCTTACTAGGGGCGGCTTCACTGCTGGCACGAGAGGGGTGTCCTCAGGCTTCATCAGGAGTTGTCTCTACACGGGAGAACACCAGTGTGGCCAACTCGTGTGGGCGGGATCTGCTATGATACTCCATCTGATCTGTGTCGAACCTGGACACATCTGACCGCCCCTGTTCGAAGTCTTCGATGTCGAAGGGGAGATACCACTGATGGGTATTCTCAGACAGGCGTTTGACGTAAATGGTTAAGTCCGGCGAGCAGTCAAACTGTGATAGCGCATCGCGAAGACAAATCCCTTCGACGACGACTAGCGGCCGATCCCGAAGGGCTGTCGATACCGCGTCCGAGAGTGCTGCAACATCGATCATTTGCAGGTAGGGCAACCCTTCAGGCAGCCGCTCAAATCGCTGGGGGTCGCGGCTTTTGAATGAGAAGCAGTCAACGCTAATCACTGGCACTTGCAGATCGGTTCCGATGCGCTTGGCCAAGTGGGTCTTGCCGGACTGCATCACGCCCTCGACGGCGATGATACGCGGTGGCCGCTCTCTGATTAGCGCGCGCAGTCGGTCGAGTAGAAGCCGGTAATTGTCAAATTCTTCGGGCATCGAACAGGTCGGGATGCACTAGCTCGTGGTCAGTCTCAACAAGTCTATCTCCGGCCACTCCACCTTCGCAATCGCGTCCGCCAGCACCTTCAACGGGAATTCATGCAGGTACACTGTCTGACTCGTTCCCTCGCCTTCATGCCCCGTCAGCTCGTCAACGACTTCACGCGACACGCCCGCGCCGAACAGCTTCGTCGTCACGCCATGACGGAATGAGTGATAGTCCAACCCCCTCTCATAGACACCGGTGGCGCGCCGGTAGTTCGTCCACCACTTGGTAAAGTAATAGCCGACCTTGTTATCCGGTCCGCCGGGCTGCAACTCAGGGAACACACGGTCTGTTGCTTTCGGCGCCACTTCATCGAGATACGACAGGAAGCCGAGACGCAGAACGACAGGATGCAACGGGACACGGCGCACCGACTGTTCGTTCTTTACCTGTCGGCCACCTTGGTCGTGAATGTCGAAAAACCAGATGTCGCCTTCTTGCTTCACGTCCTCGCGGCGTAGCTGCGCGAACTCTTCAAGCCGGTTTCCGTGATACAGCCCGAGGATGGGCAACCAGAACTTTTCGTCACGAATGATCTTGTCGCCAGCTTGAGCGCGAAAGTGGGGATGGCAGCCGGTCCACACCGGAGACGCGAACAGCTTGCGTAGCGGCTCACCGGCCCAAACCTTGCGCGCCTTGCCCTTGCCGCGTCCCTTGGTGGGAAAGTCGAAACCGTGCGCTGGGTTCTCACCGATGTATTGATCCCGCTTCTTGGCGTAGTCGAACAGCCGACCGAGCGCGGAGAAGTGACGCTTGACGGTCTTCATCGTTAGCCGCTCGACATCTATGCCTTGCGACTGTGCGATGATCTCCGGCAACGACAGGTCACGCCACCGCTTGTCCTTGGAGTAGAGCGCCGGGAGCTTTCGCAGCATGTCGAAGAAACCCGCCGTGTCCTTGCGCGTATAAGCTTGAAGGGGCTTGTCGCCGCACCATTCGACGAACAAACGGAACGTGGTCTCGCTTTGCGTCTTCGTCTGCCCGCGCCAGCCTTCCTCTGTCACCATGTAGTCAATGAAGTTGGGAAGCGCTGCGGAGAGCAGGGGACCGGGTGCAGCGGGCACCTCGGGAGCGCCGACCGGCTGGCGACTGGTGCCGTCTAAGGCAAGCTCCGGATGTTGCCCAAGAACGCGTTGCCGCGCTGTCTCAAGCACCTTCAATTGAGCTTGTAGAACACCCATCGCGAGCGCAGGGCGTTGCTCTACAGGTAGCCCATGCTCGGCCATGAGCCGATCTACCGTTGCTGCGACGGACCTAACATCGCGCCGCGCCAGAGCTTCGGCCGCCTCCCCAATCAAGTGGTCAATGATGGTTAGGTCCGCGTCGATTGGGTCTTCATCGGCATAGCTGTCTAGCTGATACACCGGCTGTCCTGTCGGTGCCCTTAGGTGCTGTTCAAAGTCAGCTTGAAGCGCGGTCTTAAGATAATCGCGGACGATGACTTGAAGATCGGCGGGTGGCTTCGGCGTGTTCGTGGTCATGGTCTGCATCAACTCGTTGAACGCTTTGTCCAGCATCGCCGCTTGGTGTTCGGCCTCTCGGTAATTTGTGGTGCCGAGCGACAGCGCGACCTCGCCACCGTGCGGCGACGGAAGGCGGCGGCGATAGTAGTAGACGCCCCGCTTTTTCGTGACGTGCGAACCCGCACCGTCGCCGTTGTTGTGGGAGCCGCTGTGGGAGCGTTGTGGGAGCATGGACGAAAACTCCGGCTGGATTGACCAAAGCCGGTGTCAATTCGTCCAATGATTTCAATGCATTTATGCGAAGTGATGGCTGGGGGACTAGGATTCGAACCTAGACTAGCGGAGTCAGAGTCCGCGGTCCTACCGTTAGACGATCCCCCAGCAGAGGCCTCGTCCCGACCGGCATTCTAGCCGATCCCGGGGTGGCCGGCCTGTCCGGCCGGTCGAGGGCGAGAACATAGTCAGGCACCCTTAACGCTTCAACCCTTTCGTGAAGCCTCGGTTCCGGCGGATGGCCGCAGGGGGGCCGGCCTTGGCCCGGCCCTCCGGTGGCTTCCGCGGGCCGGTTAACCCTTTCGGGCCATTAGGGATTTCCATGACCCTGACGATTCCAGGGCTTGGCCGACGCGGCGACCTCCGATTAGGATGGGTCGTTGCGGGGGTTACGGAATAGCGACAGGCGATCTGCAAGCCGGCGCTTCTCCGGGATGGGCGTGGCAAAAGGAGACAGCGGCGCCATGCAGCGTCGGGACGCGGATGATTCAGCGGAAGGGTCTTTGACCCGCAGCGCTGACAGGGGGGCCGTGGGCCCTCTGGGCCCGGCACTGGGCGATCCGCTGGCCGCCGCTCCCGGTCTCTCCGCGGCGTCCGGTTTCGCCGCCCAGCCTGGTTTTCCTGCGCAACCGGCGCTCGCGCCGGCCGCCGTCGCCTCGAACGGCATCGATCCCCTGGCGGAAGGCCGCGGCGAGATCGAGGCCGAGCTCGACAACGAGATCTATGCCGCGATCGATCTCGGCACCAACAATTGCCGGCTGCTGATCGCCCGCGCGCGGGGCCGCGGCTTCCGCGTCATCGACGCCTTCTCGCGCATCGTGCGGCTGGGCGAGGGGCTGGGCGCCAACGGCGCCTTGTCGCCCGAGGCCATGGACCGCACCATCGAGGCGCTCAAGATCTGCGTCGACAAGATGAACCGCCGCGGCGTCACCCGCGCGCGCTCGGTCGCGACCGAGGCCTGCCGGCGCGCCGCCAACGGCGTCGCCTTCCTCAACCGGGTCGAGGCCGAGGTGGGCCTGCGCCTCGAGATCATCACCCCGCAGCAGGAGGCCGAGCTCGCCTTCCGCGGCTGCGCCCCCTTGCTGGGGCGCGACCCGCGCCGCGCCATCCTGTTCGATATCGGCGGCGGCTCGACCGAGGTGGGCTGGGTCGCGATCCGGCCCGGCCGCGGCATCGAGCTGCTGGCCTACCGTTCGCTGCCGCTGGGCGTGGTCAACCTCGCCGAGCGCCACGGGGCCAGGGCCTATTGCGAGAAGAGCTACGGCGCCATGGTGGAGGAGGTGGCAAGCTCTCTCGAGCCGCTCGAGGCGCAATGCCATATCGGGGCCGAGGTGCATCGGGGCCGGGTCCAGATGCTGGGCTCCTCGGGCACGGTCACCACGCTCGCCGGCATCGAGATGCAGCTTCAGCGCTACGACCGCTCGCGCGTCGACGGCGCCTGGCTCGATTTCGGCGCGATCGGCTCGATCAGCCGCCGGCTCGCCGCGATGGATTGCGCCGAGCGCGCGCAGCAGCCCTGCATCGGCCGTGAGCGCGCCGACCTCGTGGTGGCGGGCTGCGCCATCCTCGAGGGCATCTGCCGGCTCTGGCCGGTCGGCCGCCTGCGCGTTGCCGACCGGGGCCTGCGCGAGGGCATCCTGTTCGGCCTGATGCAGCCCAGCTCCTCGATCTCGCCGCCGCGGTTCAAGAACTGAGACGCGGCCTTTCGTCTTCAGCGCGTGCGCGGACCCCTCCCCCCAACCCCCTCCCGCAAGGGGAGGGGGCGAGATGTTTTATTGTTCCAGCCCCCTCCCCTTGCGGGAGGGGGTAGGGGGAGGGGTTGCTTCAGGATAGGATCGGCCGCGAGCTTCCGGTCTCGCCTGAAGCTTTGAAGTAGAGCGAAGCGATCACATCCATGCCAAAGGATAAAGGCCCCTCCGGCCGGCAGGCGAAGGTCCGCGTCAAGACCGCGAACAAGCGCAGCGTCTCCTCCGCGCGCTGGCTCGAGCGCCAGCTCAACGATCCCTATGTCGCCGAGGCGAGGCGGCGGGGCCTGCGCTCGCGCGCGGCCTTCAAGCTGATCGAGCTCGACGACAAGTACAAACTGCTGCGCAAGGGCGCCCGCGTGCTCGACCTGGGGGCGGCACCGGGTGGCTGGAGCCAGGTGGCGGCCGAACGGGTCGGCCCCGGCGGCCGCGTGCTCGCGGTCGACATCCTGCCGATGGATGCGCTGCCGGGCGTGACCGTGATGCAGCAGGACTTCATGGCCGACGAGGCGCCGGCCAAGATCCGCGCGGCGCTCGACGGGCCGGCCGACCTGGTGCTGAGCGACATGGCGGCGCCCACCATCGGCCATAGCCGCACCGACCATCTGCGCATCATGGCGCTGGCCGAGACCGCCTATCAGTTCGCGGCCGAGGTGCTGGCGCCGGGCGGCGCCTTCCTCTGCAAGCTGTTCCAGGGCGGCGCCACCAAGGACCTGCTCGACCTGCTCAAGCGCGATTTCGAGACGGTGCGCCACGTGAAGCCGCCCGCCAGCCGCGCCGACTCGGCCGAGATCTACGTGATCGCGACGGGGTTCCGGGGCGGGAACAGCGCGTAGCGGCGCGAACCCCTCCCCCTCCCCCCTCCCGCAAGGGGAGGGGGCGTGTGTACTTTGAACGGCGTTGACGCTGAGAGAGTGACGGCGAGCTTTTTCCAGCCCCCTCCCCTTGCGGGAGGGGGTAGGGGGAGGGGCCTTCGTCACACCGCCAGCACCGTCTCCAGATGCTTCGCGATGTCCGTGCCCTTGAGATGGGTGAGGTCCTTGTCGACCTCGGCGATCACCGCCTGGCGGCTCTTGGGCGAGAGGGAGTGGCGCAGCTCGGCCAGCGTCTGGGGCGGGGCCACCAGCAGCAGGCGCTTGCACTGCCCGGCCTCGAGCGCGGCGTCGAGGCGCTTGGCGATCTCATGCGCGAAGGCCGCCTTCTCGAGTCGGTGATAGTCGACCGGCTCCACCGCATGATGGGCGGAATAGGCGCTTTCCTGCACCCGGCCCGGCTTGTCCGAGACGATGTCGCGCGAGGCATGGAGCTCGGTCTCGAACGCCATGCCGTTGACCGGATTCAAGCCGTGCCCCGGCCCCGTATGGCTCCAGACCGTGGCGCGCTTGCCGTCGGCGATGAGGACCCAGGTGACGATCGGCTTCATAGTGTCTTTCCTTTCCGCCCAATGAACGACGCAGACCCTGATTCATCTGGGGTCTTTGTTCCGGGTTGGAAGATAGGGGCGGGGGGCCCCGGGGCTCACTGACCTGGGTCAATCGGGGTTCCTTTCGGACCCGGCCCCTCGGCCGGCGGAGCCCCTTTGCCGGCGCATGGCTGATCCGCCCGAAAGGCCCGGAAACCGCGGGTTTCGGCGCTTGGCTTTGAAAGCTTCCTGTGTATGATGGCGCGCCATTATTCAAACGGGACCGCTTGAGGGCTAGCGACGTCGCATCAGCCCCCGCCGCCCGGAGAGATGGCCATGAAAATCCGCGAGGCTCTGACCTTCGACGACGTGCTGCTGCAGCCCGCCGCTTCCTCGGTGCTGCCCACCACGACCGACACCCGCACCCGCCTCACCAAGACGATCCAGCTCGGCATTCCCCTGATCTCGTCGGCGATGGACACCGTCACCGAAGGCCGGCTCGCCATCGCCATGGCGCAATCGGGCGGCATCGGCGTGATCCACAAGAACCTCACGCCCGAGCTGCAGGCGGCCGAGGTGCGCAAGGTGAAGAAGTTCGAATCCGGCATGGTGGTGAACCCGCTCACCATCCATCCCGACGACACGCTGGCCGACGCGCTGGCCCTGATGGACCAGCATCAGATCTCGGGCTTCCCCGTGGTCGAGCGCGGTTCGGGCCGGCTCGTGGGCGTGCTCACCAACCGCGACGTGCGCTTCGCCAGCAACAAGCGCCAGCCGGTCAGCGAGCTCATGACCAAGGACAAGCTCATCACCGTCAAGGAAGGGGTGAGCCACGACGAGGCCCGGCGCCTGCTGCATCAGCACCGCATCGAGAAGCTGCTCGTCGTCGACAACGAATATCGCTGCGTCGGGCTCATCACCGTCAAGGACATGGAGAAGGCCCAGGCCTATCCCAACGCCTGCAAGGACGAGAAGGGCCGCCTGCGCGCGGCCGCCGCGACCGGCGTGGGCGAGGACGGCCTGCGCCGCGCCGAGGTGCTGCTCGATGCCGGCGTCGACGTGATCGTGGTCGATACCGCGCACGGCCATTCCGCGGGCGTGCTCAAGGCGGTCCAGGCGGTGAAGCGGCTCTCCAATGCCTGCCAGGTGATCGCCGGCAATGTCGCGACCATGGACGGCGCCAAGGCGCTGATCGATGCCGGCGCCGACGCGATCAAGGTCGGGATCGGTCCGGGCTCGATCTGCACCACGCGCATCGTCGCCGGCGTCGGCGTGCCGCAGCTCACCGCCATCACCGACGCGGTCGAGGCGGCGAGGAAGCAGGACGTGCCGGTCATCGCCGATGGCGGCGTCAAATATTCGGGCGATCTCGCCAAGGCGATCGCGGCCGGCGCCGATTGCTGCATGATCGGCGCGCTGCTCGCCGGCACCGACGAGAGCCCCGGCGAGGTCTTCCTCTATCAGGGCCGCTCCTACAAATCCTACCGCGGCATGGGCTCGCTCGGCGCCATGGCGCGCGGCTCGGCCGACCGCTATTTCCAGCAGGAGGTCTCGAGCACGCTGAAGCTGGTGCCCGAGGGGGTCGAGGGTCGTGTGCCCTACAAGGGCCCGGTCAGCAACGTGATCCACCAGCTCGTCGGCGGGCTTCGCGCGGCCATGGGCTATACCGGCAACGCCACCGTCGCCGAGATGCAGCGCAACTGCGAGTTTCTGCGCATCACCAACGCGGGCTGGCGCGAAAGCCACGTCCACGACGTGCAGATCACGCGCGAATCGCCGAACTACCGGCCGGATATGTGAGAAGGGTGGCGCTGCGCTTCGTTTTCGAGATCCCGCCCGTGTCACCCCTCCCCCTACCCCCTCCCGCAAGGGGAGGGGGCCGGAAAAATTATCGCCCGCTCTCTCGGCATCAGCGCAGATCGAAGAAAATCTCGCCCCCTCCCCTTGCGGGAGGGGGTAGGGGGAGGGGTGTCGCGCCGGTTAGAACCTCTTCCTCCATCGATGCGCTCGCTCGAAGCTCGAAAGCAGAGCGAAGCAGTCGTGTCGGCTTGAGGGAAAGCCGCACGCTCGGTGCATCCCCATGACCCCCGGCGCCCGTCTCCAGGCCGCGATCGAGCTGCTCGCGTCAATCCATGCCGGCACGGCACCGGCCGATCGCGCGGCGCACGAGTTCTTCCGCGCGCGGCGCTATATCGGCGGCGGCGACCGGCGCGAGGTGCTGGGGCTCATCTATGCGGTCTTGCGCGCCCGCGCGCGGCTCGACTGGTGGATCGCCCGAGCCTGGCCGGCGGAGGCGCCGCGGTCCGAGGAGACCGACCGTCTCCGCCTCGTCGCCGCACTGCTCCTGATCGAGGGCTGGAACGCCGACCGCGTCGCCGGCAGCTTCGATGGCGGGCAATACCGCCCGGCGCTCTTGTCGCGCGAGGAGCGGGCGCTGCTGAAGGCGCTCGCCGGCCAGACGCTCGATCACCCCGAGCAGCCGGACTGGGTCCGCTTCGAATATCCCGAATGGCTCGACGCGCCCTTGCGCGCGGCGCTGGGCGATCGGTTCGAATCCGAGATGCGGGCGCTCATGGAAGAGGCCGCGACCGACATCCGCGTCAATGCGCTCAAGGCCGACCGCACGGCCGCCATCCGCGCGCTCAAGGCGGAGAAGGTCGAGGCCCGGCCGACCTCGCTCTCGCCCTGGGGCCTGCGGGTCGAGGGCAGGCCGCCGCTCGCAAGCCTCGAGGTCTTCAAGTCGGGCGCCATCGAGGTGCAGGACGAGGGCTCTCAGCTCGTGGCGCTCCTGACCGATGCGCGGCCCGGCCAGCGCGTGGTCGATTTCTGCGCCGGCGCCGGCGGGAAGACCCTCGCGCTCGCGGCGCAGATGCAGAACAAGGGTCATATCGTCGCCTGCGACGTGCTCGAGGGCCGCATCCTGCGCGCCTCGACGCGGCTCAGGCGCGCGGGCGTCCATAATGTCGAGCGCCGCGCGCTCTCGACCGAGCGCGATCCCTGGGTCAAGCGCCATGCCGCCGCCTTCGACCGCGTGCTGGTCGACGCGCCCTGCAGCGGCAGCGGCACCTGGCGGCGCAACCCCGACCAGAAATGGCGCCTGGCGCCCGGCGACCTCGAAGAACTCCTCGCTCTTCAGGAGAGCATCCTCAAGAGCGCCGCGCGGCTGGTGAAGCAGGGCGGCCGCCTCGTCTACGCCACCTGCGCGCTGCTGCCGGCCGAGAACGAAGGCCAGATCCGCCGCTTCCTCGAGACCCACGACAAGTTCCATGTCGTGCCGGTCGCGGACGTGTGGAGGACCGCGATCGGCGGCGAGGGGCCCGCCGAGGGCGAGTTCCTCAGGCTCTCGCCCGCGCGGCAGGGAACGGACGGATTCTTCGTCGCGGTGCTGGAACGGGAGAAGTGAGGTCAACGCGTTCTGTCCCTTCCCCCGTCTTCCCGGGGGAAGGTTAGGAAGGGGGCTGCTCGGTCTCCGACATCGCGTCATCCCCCTCCCTTACCCTCCCCCGCAAAGCGGGGGAGGGAATAACTGCCGCCATCACCCCGCCGCCTCGCGCCGGCCCTCGGATTCGATCAGCGCCTCGTCGATCGCGGCGAAGAGCAGCTTGATGTCGATCGGCTTGGTGAGATAGCGGAAGAACCCCGCCGTGAGGCCGCGCTTGACGTCGCCGGGATAGGCCGAGGCCGTCAGTGCCAGCACGGGAATGTCGCGCGTCTCCGCCATCTCCTTGAGCTGGGCCAGCACCTGGAACCCGTTCATCTCCGGCAGATGCAGATCGAGCAGGATGATGTCCGGCCGGTGCGCGCGGGCGAGCTCGAGGCCGAGCTGCGGCGTCGAGGCGCTCATCATCTTCACCTGCGGCAGGCTGCGCAGGATGCCCTCCATCAGCCGGATGCTGAGCGGATTGTCGTCGATATGGAGCAGGGTGTAGGTCCGGCTCTGCGGGCCGGGCAGCAGGATCGGCGCGGCGGCGCTGCTGGGCCCGGTGCGCCGCGTCCCGGGCTCGGCCGGCAGCTCGAACCAGACGCGGCTGCCCTGGCCGGGCTCGCTCGTCAGGCCGATGGTGCCGCCCATCGCCTCGACCAGCCTTCGCGAGAGCGAGAGCCCGAGACCCGTGCCCTCGATCGCCGAATGCTCGGCGCCCAGCCGCTGGAACGGCTGGAACAGGTCCTTCTGCCGCCCGGGCGCGATGCCGAGGCCGGTGTCGGTGACCACGAACTCGATCCGGTCGCCGGGCGCCACCCGCGCCGTCAGGGTCGCGCGTCCGCCGGGGCGGTTATATTTGATCGCGTTCGAGACGAGGTTCAGCAGCACCTGATGCAGCCGCAGCCGGTCGGCCCTGACATCGGCGCTCTCGTCGGGGAGATGCAGGTCGAGCCGGATCCCGGCCTTGTCGGCGAGGGGCGCCATGGCCTGGTGCGCCTGCTCGAGCGCGTCGAAGACGTTTCCGGGCTCGATGGCGAGGCTGAGCCGGCCGGCCTCGATCCGCGACAGGTCGAGCACCTCGTTCACCAGGTTGAGCAGATGCTCGCCGCCGCCGCGGATATAATCGACATATTCGCGCTGGCGCGGCGTCAGGCTGTCCTCGTCTTCCAGCTCCAGGATCTGGGCGAAGCCGATCACGGCGTTGAGCGGCGTGCGCAGCTCGTGGCTCATGGAGGAGAGGAAGTCGGACTTGGCGCGGCTCGCGGCCTGCTCCTCCTGCCGCGCCTGGGCCAGCTCGCGCTCGATCGCGCGCCGGGCGCTGACGTCGCGGATGGCGCTCGAGACCAGCAGCCCGCCCTCGGTCCATAAGGGGCTGAGGCTGATCTCGACCGGGATCTCGCGCCCGTCCTTGTGCCGGGCGTGGAGATCGAAGGTGCCGCCCATCGCGCGCGTGGTGGGTCGCGCCATGTAGGCGTCCATCCGGCGGCGATGCCCGTCGGCCAGGGGTCGCGGGATCAGGATGCCCACGGGTTGCCCGATCAGTTCCTCGCGGCCATAGCCGAAGAGCCGCTCGGTCTGCGCGTTGACCAGCGCGATGCGGCCCTTCTCGTCGGCGATGACCATCGCGTCGGGCGCCGATTCGATCAGGTTGCGGAACTTCGCCTCGCTGTCGGCCAGCGTGCGGTTGAGCCGCTTCACGCTCGAGACCGCGTTGCGCAGCGCGCCGATGGCGGCGACGGTGACGAGGCCGACGAGCAGGAACAGCGCCAGCGCGTCGAACGGGACCGAGGCCGCGGGCCAGGTGAGCCGCCAGGCGCCGGCCGAGAGCGCCAGCGCCAGAAGGCCGGCGCGGCCGCCGCCGAGGAAGGCGGCCGCGATGATCGCCGGCAGGAACAGCATGAGCGAAGCGTCGTCGACCCAGCCGTCGAGGGCGAGGCGCAGCAGCAGCGCCGCCGCCACGAGGGCCGGCGCCGCCAGCCAGGCGCGCCAGGATCCCGGCTTCAGCCGGGGCAGATCGAGATAAAGCCTGTCGAACGAGAACATCGCCACCGCCCGCTGCAAGGGAAAGAGAACACCGCAGCAAGCTCAGTCCCCCGCCATCGGTCGCACGCATCGGCGTGCGAAGACGGCTCGATCTCGCCCGGGAAAAAAATCCTGGAGAGGAACGCCGCCCGCGGCTTTGATCCATGTCAATTCCGCGACAGCGCGAAGGGGGCGTTAAGGATACCTGCGTTGCGATGATGGATCGCGGGCGGTGCGGATCGCCGCGGAGACGGTGAGGTTTTCGATAGGCTGATGATGGCCAAGGCCGTCATCCCCGCGAAAGCGGGGATCCATGGTTGCGGCAGATCTTGCGGATTCAGGACCAGCTGAGGCATGGATCCCCGCTTTCGCGGGGATGACGGGAAGGGATCATCCTGGCATCGGCGTCTCTGGTTTCGCATGCGCCTCGCCCCCCGTCAGCTCCGCCGCGGCGCTCGGCGCGAGGCGGAACCAGTCCACATGGCGCGTGAACCACATGAAGGCGGCGAGGGCGGCGAAGAGGCCGAGCGAGCCCGCGAGCAGCGACATGTCCTCGAGCTGCAGCAGCACATAGAGATAGCCATAGAGCCCCGCGAGCACGCCGGCCCCGATGAGGCCGCGCCGGCGGCTGCCCGCGATATGGGCGAGATAGGCGCCGATGAGGCCCGTGGTCATGAGCGCGGCGAGGAGATAGGCGGGCGTGAACCCGATCACCTCGGAGAGCGCGAGCAGCAGGCAGAAGAAGAGGGCGATCGCCGCGCCGATCAGCAGATACTGCACCACATGCACGCGCCGCCCCGAGGCGAGCTCGATCACGAACACCGTGCCGAACATCGCCGCCACGAACAGGAAGCCGAACTTCGCCGCCCGCTCGCTCACATGATAGAAATCGACCGGCTGCACCAGCGTCATGCCGACCGACGAAGCCATCATCGCCGAGGCGACGCCGTTGCGGTCGTCATAGCCCGGTGAATAGCCCGCGCTGTCATAGCCGCTCGGCGCGGTTGCGGGCTGCGCCTCCGTCGCTTCGGTCCAGTGCTGCGGGAAGCCGCGCGCGAGATAGGAGAGGCTCCAGCTCGCGGTGAAGCCGGTCTTGGTCACCTCGCGCTGGCCCGGCAGCGTGCCGAGGAAACCCGGATGCGGCCAGTCGCCGGTGAGCGACAGCGTCGAGGCGGCGCCGACCGGCACCAGCAGGAGCCGGTCGGTGCCGCGCACCGCGAGATCGATCGAGAACGACATCGGCTCGCTGTCCGTCATGGTGAGCGGCGGCAGCGGCGCCTGCATGCCGGGGATGGCGGGGGCGGCGCTGCCGGGCGCGAAGGCGGCGGGCTGGCCGCGCCAGGTGAGCGCGGGGTCGCTGTCGATGCCGGCGAGATCGCCCACGCCCATCAGCAGCACCGCCTGGTCCCACAGCATCGCCGTGGCGTCGGCCGGCACCGGCAGGCTCGCGGCCGGCGGGAAGCTGCCGGCGAGCGTGCCATGGGCGCGATAGACCGGGACCTCGAACACCGCGCGGTAGCGCATCTCGTGGGTGAAGGAGAGCGTCGCGTCGAGCGTCTGCGGCAGGTAGAAGGCGGCCGAGAGCCGCTCCGGCTGGTTGGGCGCGGGCTTCACCCGGTAGGGCACCTTGAGGATGGGACCCACCAGCGTCTGGGCGCCGCCCCATTCGGCGGCGATGCCGCTCTGCACCTCCTGCTGCCGGTAGGAGCGCTCGTTGATCAGGTCGCGCACCATCGAGAGCGGGATCAGCAGCAGGAGCGCGATCGCCACGATCCCGGCGATATGGAGATTGAAGGCAAGCCGGCCGAGCCAGCCGGAAAGCCCGGGCAGCCTGGGAGCGGTGTCGGTCATGGAAGGTCCCCTGGTTCTTCGCGGAACGCCGGTAAGAGGAACCCGGTCCCATGGCGCGGGTAAGGTGGGTTCGCGGCGAAACCGGGGCATTGGTGGGGTGATTGAGAGCGGCGCGGCCCCTCCCCCTACCCCCTCCCGCAAGGGGAGGGGGCTGGGTACATCTCACGTCAGCTTTTGATGACCGCGCGCTATGGGCAAATTTCATGCCTCCTTGCGGGCGGGGGCGCGAGATCTATCGACTTCGCGTTTTCGTCAAAGGCCGAGACACGGTGTTTCCAGCCCCCTCCCCTTGCGGGAGGGGGTAGGGGGAGGGAGCTTCTTGTTCAATTTTACGAAGGGCCGCAAGGCCCGAGCTCCGTTTCACCCGATTTGACAGACTCCCCGCCCCCTTCCATCTTGGCGCCCATGATCGACGAACTCAGGATCCGGCGCGCCGGGCCGGCCGATGCGCGCAGCATCGGGCGCGTCCATGTCGAGACCTGGCGCGCCACCTATGCCGGGATCGTGCCGGACCAGGTGCTGGTCGAGATGTCGGCCGACGGCAAGGCCTCGCAATGGCGGCGCATGCTGCTGCGGCCCCAGACCGGCGAGGCGGTGCTGGTGGCGGAGATGCCCCAGGCGGGGCTCGTGGGCTTCGCCTCCTGCGGGCGCGCCGACAGCAGCTCGCTCGGCATCGACGGCGAGATCCACACGCTCTATGTCCATCCCGACTGGCAGGAGCAGGGCATCGGGCGGCGGCTCCTCTGCGCCTCGCTGCGCTGGCTCAAGCGCAGCGGCCGGCAGGGTGCCTTCCTCTGGGTCCTGGCGCAGAACCCCTCGCGCTTCTTCTACGAGGCGATGGGCGGCGAGCGGCTCGGCGAGCGCGAGGAGAAGCTCTGGCAGGTCTCGCTCCCCGAGATCGCCTATGGCTGGCCCGACCTCGCCGTGCTTCCGCCCGCCTGCCGCGGCGAGCGGGTGAAGCGGGGGTGAAGGAGGACGAAGGGAGCGGGCATTCTTTTGTCCCCTCCCCCTCGAGGGGGAGGGCAGGGAGGGGGATGACTCGGTCGATGAAGCAAGAACCTGGTGCACTCATGTCCTCTATCGCGTCATCCCCCTCCCTAACCCTCCCCCTCGAGGGGGGAGGGGATCAACGCACGATCCACCGCTCATGATCGCCGCCAAGAAGAAGCCTCCCGCCATCGCCCTCCGCGAGGCCGACTTCCTCGATGCCGACAGCATCGCCGCGATCCATGCCGCGGGCTGGCATCGCTGCTATGCGGGCTTCCTGCCGGCCTCGGCGATCGAGGCGCGCGACGAGCATTGGCGGCGCGAGGCCTGGCGGCGCAAGCTCGCGCGCGAGCGGCGCGGGCAATACACCTTCGTGGTCGAGGTGGCCGATCGCGTCGTGGGCTTCGCCTCGGGCGGGCCGGTCCGTCCGCATGAGGGCCCGATCGAGGGCGCCCCCAACGCGCCGCAGGCCCCTGGAGTCTTCGCGCCGCAGGCCTTCGGAATCACCGCCCCGCCCCGAGGCTCCGGACCCGCGGTGAGCGCGGCCGAGATCTATTCCGTCTATATGGCGCCCGACTGGCAGCGCCGCGGCTGGGGAAGGCGACTCGTGAAGGCGCTGGCGGCGCGGCTCGCGGCCGACGGGGCCGGGCGGCTTCTGCTCTGGTGTTTCGAGGACAATCCCAACCGGTCCTTCTTCGCCCGGATCGGCGGCGAAATCATCGCGTCCGGCCAAGTGCTTATGGCGGACTGCCGGCCGCGCGAGACGGCCTATGGCTGGGCCGACATCCGGGGCCTGATCGAAGCTTGCGGCAGGGGGGCGAACGGGGAATGATGCGCGCCTTCCGCTGAAAGGGCGCCCCGGGTTGATCACATCATGACCGATCGCATCCTCATCCTCGATTTCGGCTCCCAGGTCACCCAGCTCATCGCCCGGCGCGTCCGCGAGGCCGGCGTCTATTGCGAGATCCTCCCCTTCAACGCGGCGCCCGAGCGCATCAGGAGCTTCAAGCCCAAGGGCGTGATCCTCTCCGGCGGCCCCGCCTCGATCTATGAGGGCCATGCGCCCAAGGCGCCGAAGGAAGCCTTCGAGCTCGGCACGCCGGTGCTCGGCATCTGCTATGGCGAGCAGGCGATCTGCGAGCAGCTCGGCGGCAAGGTCGAGGCCGGCGAGGCGCGCGAGTTCGGCCGCGCCCTGCTCGAGATCAAGGAGCCTTGCGCCCTTTTCGAGGGGCTGTGGCGGCCGGGCGAGAAGCACCAGGTCTGGATGAGCCACGGCGACAAGGTGGTGAAGCTGCCGCCGGGCTTCCGCACCGTGGCGGTGAGCGAGAACGCGCCCTTCGCCGCCATCGCCGACGACGAGCGCCGGATGTATGGCGTGCAGTTCCATCCCGAGGTGGTGCATACGCCCGACGGCGCGCGGCTCATCCGCAATTTCGTGCGCCAGGTGGTGGGGGCCGAGGGCGACTGGACCATGGCGGCCTTCCGCCAGCAGGCGGTGGAGGCGATCCGCCGCCAGGTGGGCAAGGGCCGCGTGATCTGCGGGCTCTCGGGCGGCGTCGATTCTTCGGTCGCGGCCGTGCTGATCCACGAGGCGATCGGCGACCAGCTCACCTGCATCTTCGTCGATCACGGCCTGTTGCGGCAGGGCGAGGCGGAGCAGGTGGTCGAGCTCTTCCGCGGCCATTACAACATCCCGCTGGTGCATCGCGACGCCTCGCATCTCTTCCTGGGCGAGCTGGCGCTGACCGAGGAGCCCGAGCTCAAGCGCAAGACCATCGGCCGGCTCTTCATCGACGTGTTCGAGGAGGAGGCGAGGAAGATCGGCGGCGCCGATTTCCTGGCGCAGGGCACGCTCTATCCCGACGTGATCGAATCCGTCTCCTTCACCGGCGGCCCCAGCGTGACGATCAAGTCACATCATAACGTTGGGGGTCTGCCGGAGCGCATGCGCATGAAGCTGGTCGAGCCCCTGCGCGAGCTCTTCAAGGACGAGGTGAGGGAGCTCGGCCGCGAGCTGGGCCTGCCCGAGCGCATGGTGCGCCGCCATCCCTTCCCCGGCCCCGGCCTCGCCATCCGCGTGCTGGGCAGCATCACGAAGGAGAAGCTCGACATCCTCAGGAAGGCCGACGCGATCTTCCTGCAGGAGATCGAGAATGCCGGCCTCTATGACGCGATCTGGCAGGCCTTCGCGGTCCTCCTGCCCGTGCGCACCGTCGGCGTGATGGGCGATGCCCGTACTTATGATCAGGTCTGTGCGCTCCGCGCCGTGACCTCCACGGACGGCATGACCGCGGACTTCTTCCCCTTCCCGATGGACTTCCTCGGCCGCGTCTCGACGCGGATCGTGAACGAGGTGCGCGGCATCAACCGTGTGGTCTATGACGTGACGTCGAAGCCGCCGGGGACGATCGAGTGGGAATGATTCAGGCCCTTCCGAGGGTATCCTGCAGTATCCCGCGATTTCCACCTAACATATTGATATAGATATCAAAACGACGATTGACGTTCGGCGTCTATCGGCCCGCAAGGATCGGCACCGACGGACCGCCTGACGGTGCACGATACCGTTGCCAAGTCCGACTCCTGCCGCTACCGTCACCATCCAGATGGCCGCTGACGGTATTTTTTGTGAGCTAAGCTATTGAAATATAGTTGATTATTGCCGGATCGGCGGCCCAAAAATGGCTGACGGTATTGCGGGTCGAGAGGCGTGCGGAGATGCTGACGGACGTGGCTCTTAAGAACTTGAAACCAAAGGAGAAACCGTACAAGGTCACCGACCGTGACGGTATGTATGTGCTGGTGAGCACGACGGGAACGGTGTCGTTCCGCCTGGACTACCGTCTGAACGGGCGGCGCGAGACCGTCGTGCTGGGCAGGTACGACAAGGCCGGCATCTCGCTCGCGCGAGCGCGAGAACTGTGCATCGACGCCAAGCGCATGATCCGGGAGGGGCGCTCGCCCGCCTTTGAAAAGCAGCGCGCCAAGCGGCGGCTTCTCGAGGCGAAGAGCTTCGGCGAGTTCGGTGAGAAATGGCTGACCATGGCGCCGATGGCCGACAGCACGCGGTCCATGCGCCGGGCAATCTTCGAGCGCGAACTCCTGCCGGCCTGGCGCAAGCGGCTTCTCACGGAGATCACGCCGGACGAGCTGCGGGCACATTGCGGCGCCATCGTCGACCGCGGCGCGCCGGCGACGGCGCTTCACGTCCGCGACATCGTCAAGCAGATCTACGGCTTCGCCATCCTCCACGGCGAGAAAGTCGCCAATCCGGCCGACGAGGTCGGCCCCTCGGCGATCGCTCATTTCACCCCGAGGGACCGGTCGCTGTCGCCGACCGAAATCAGGATCATGCTCAAGCAGCTTGAGAATGTCGCAACGCTGCCGACGATCCGTCTGGGTTTGAAGCTGATCCTGCTGACGATGGTGCGGAAGAGCGAGTTGCAGGACGCGGTGTGGGACGAGATCGATTTCGAGAACGCCGTCTGGACGATCCCGAAGGAGCGGATGAAGCGCTCCAAGGCGCACAACGTCTATCTTTCGCGCCAGGCGCTCGACATCTTCATCGCCCTCAAGACCTGCGCCGGCAATTCACGCTACGTCCTGCCATCGCGCTACGATGCCGATGCGCCCATGTCGCGGGCCACTTTCAACCGCGTCACCTATCTCGTCGTGGAGCAGGCGAAGAAGGAAGGGCTGCCGCTCGAGCCGTTCACCGTCCATGACCTACGCCGGACGGGATCGACGCTGCTCAACGAGCTCGGCTTCAACAGCGACTGGATCGAAAAGTGCCTCGCGCATGAGGAGGGCCGTTCCTCCCGCGGCGTCTACAACAAGGCCGAGTACGAGGTGCAGCGCCGGCACATGCTGCAAGAGTGGTCGAACATCGTCGATGCGTGGGTTGCAGGCGAGAAATACGCCCCGGTCCTCATCCCGCCTTCGATGCTGCTCCTCGCCCCTGATCCCGCTCTCTGACCGGGCGGGCACGGCGCTGGCGGACATCGGGGTGCTGGGCGCGTCGCACCGGTGACGCTCGCCGCGCGGCCAGCCAGGCTTCGACTTCGGCCAGGTCCCACACGACGCATCTCGGCGATAGGGCAAAACGGCGCGGGAACTCGCCACGCTGCTCCATCTCGTAGATCGTGCTGTCGGCAAGGGGCACCATTTCGCGCAGCTGATGCCGGCGGATGGTCCGTTTGAGTGGGGCGCCATTACGGTCAGCCATCATCATCTCCTCCGTTTTTCCTTTCGAGGAAATTGAGCGCGATAGACTCCGAAGGGAAAGTGACGAAATTCGGCGTTCGGATAGCCGGATACTGTGGCGTGCAAATAGAAATTCTGGCGTAAACTGTTTCTTGATTCCGAAGGCAAGGATCACGAGTTCGAACCCTGTCGTTGCGGCTTCGGCCCTGGGCACGCTACAGCCGGCAGACGATCAAGGCATGATCGAGCGCAAGCCGCCGTTCTCCCTCGAGATGAGGGGCCACAGCGTCGATGTCCGCGATTGCGCGGCCATACGTGTCGCGGTGATGGAAAGGCGGAGACGGCCTGTCGGCGCCACTTCTGTTTCAGCATGGTCGGCAAGATGGTGGAAACGCCCCTCCTCATTTGGGAACTCTATGCGCAGCCCGAACGTGCACTGATCCATCTCCAGCCGAGCACTACATCTGCCTGTCGACAAAAAAGCTGGGGCACCACTCGTTAGTTAGGCCACCGACGATAGTTACGGCAGTGCAGATGGCGGACAGAGGGAAAGGGCAATCGATTGTGGCGGATGGTCATGCGCACGTTCGACATGCCCATCAGCGCGCGCCGATCATCTTGGACATTCACGCCGGGAGCGAATAAGCCGGGCGGTGCGCCCTAGAGATCAACGCGGTCGGCAGTGGAGCCTAGCGGCTCCGATGTATGTCGTAGAAGATCGCTAGGGCCGCTCCTAGTTGAGCTTGAACACGCGTTGGGCGTTGCCTATGAGGAAGGCAGCTCTGGAAGGCTCCCCAAGTTCGAGCGCATCGAGACCGCTGAGGCACTCGCTTGGCGGCCAGAATGGGTGGTTTGACCCGAATAATACGCGGTGCCTTGCATTGCCGCGCATGTAGTCGGCCAACTCTTTGGGATAGCGATAGACCTTGTAGGCCGACGTATCGATGAACACGTTGGGGTATTTCATGACCAGTTAGCATCTCACCGAGCCAAGGTACGCCGATGTGGCCGGCGAGAATGCGTAGTTCGGGAAACTCAAGCGCGACGCGATCGAGATAGGGGATGGGACGCCCGGGCTCCGACTCCCTTAGCGGTCCGGCGTGTCCGACCTGCGTGCAGAACGGAATATCGAGCTCGCAGCACTCCATAAACAGTGGATAGTATCGCCGATCGTCCGGCGGCAGTCCCCACAGCCAGGGCAGGACGCGCAGGCCTTTGAAGCCGTCGTGCTTTACACGGCGCCTCAGTTCGCGCACAGCGTCCATTGGTCGATAGAGATCGACAGAGGCAATGCCGACGAAACGATCCGGATACGCGCGGCAATATTGCGCGACTTCGTCGTTACTGATGAGTGGCCCAGACGGTGCGTGCCACGCACAGAGCAAGCCAACCGAAACGCCAGCCTGATCCATCTCGGTAATTGTCGCCTCGATGGGCTGGCTTGTTTCCGACCACTTTCCAGGCTTCCACCGACGCAGCGAGTCGAACATGGGATTGCGGATCCACTCGGCACTAAGATGCTGCATCCACGCATCGATGATCATAACTCTACCTATCTGAGATTGTTGCCAAGTTGCTTGCGTACCATCCAGTCTCGTCCAGCAGTACATTGGGACGCCAATGACGTCGCGCTTTCGGCCGCGCTATGATTGCGCGGCATCACTACGCCTTCGCCGATGAAATCGGCGCATCGAACAAGCTGACGTTGGCGCCGCCTCGACGAAGATTTGTCGTGTCGCGACTGCGCCGTCGAGATCGAAGATCCCGGCGCGAGAATCGTTCGCAGACGGCGTCACGATGCCGGCCGGCATGTATGCACGGAGCAAGCGCCTGGGCCTCGTCGCTGATCTGAGACGAGAACGGGCTACGACAATCGATTGGAAGGTGGGGCCATGTTATTATTGGTCTTTGAAAGAAATGTGCTTCCTGCCGCGCGATATCAGATATCTGCCGGATCGACTGAACTCTGGGCCGCGTCGTTTTGAGGACAGTCAATCTCTATCATTCCCTGCAATGTGCCGGAAATGCAGGGATCAATTTTGTCGGCGCTCCCGGGTTTCGCCGAATAAGTGCTGTGGCAATTTGTACCGAACCGGCGGTGAGTCCGAGCCCGACCCCGACATGCCACGCCAAATCGTACCGACCCCAGATATCAAACACCAGGCCGCCACCGAATGCTCCCGCAAAGCTGCCTAGCTGATGGCTCATGAACGCGATGCCTTGAATCATTGCCTGCCATCGCAATCCGAACATCTCGGCAACGGCCCCAGAGACGAGTGGACCTACGCCCAGCCAGAGGAACCCCATTGCGGAGGCGAAGATGAGCGTGGACGCGGGTGTTGGAAAGGCAGCAAAGTACCAAGCTATGACTAGTGAGCGAACAACATAGATTGAACCCAGGAGCACAAGCTTCGACCAGCGACTTCCAGCCCATCCAAAGAATAGACTCCCGGCGACGTTGAATAGCGCAACGCAACTGAGCGCTTCCGGGGCGAGCATGGGGTCCATGCCGCACAAAGCCAGATAGGAGGGCAAGTGTGTCGCGATGAACAGCAACTGCATGCCGCAGACGAAATACGCTGTCGTCATAACCAGAAAAGCAGGTCGATGCAGTGCCAAGCGCATTGCTGCCAAAGCACTCTTGTCCGCGCGGTTGGGGGAGGCCGTATCCGGTAGAGGGATCCGATCCACGCGTCCAGCGACCCAAGCGGCAGGAAAGAGCAGTGACGCAAGCGCAAGCACGGCTAGAACGCCAGCTCGCCATCCGTAGACATCGGTAACGGATTGTCCAAGTGGCGCCGCAGCGAGTGCTCCGAGCGAGCCGACTCCGACGATGAGGCCGAGCACGATGCTTCGCCTTGGGCCCGAGGTGGCTCGGGAAGCGACCGCTTGAGATATCGCTGAGCCGGTGCAAGCCAGCGATGCTCCGACGAGCACGCCGGCGCCGAGCATCACTGAAGCCGTGCCGTTAGCAGCCGACAGAATGCCGAGCCCTGCAACGTAAAGTGCAGCCCCAGCAAGCAGGATCGGTCGAAAACCGAACCTGCCCACAAGTGCACCTGAAAAGGGCTGCAATATCCCCCAGGCGAGATTCTGTATCGAAATCGCGAGCGTGAGCTCGGAGAGCGTGAGCCCGAGGTCCTTGACCATTGGCTGAACGAATAGCCCGAATACCTGCCGTATCCCCATGCTGATGCTGAGCATCAGTCCGGTAGCAATCAGGATTGTTATTGGACGGTAGTTTGGACCGGAATTGTCCACGGTGTTCTCCCTAGAGCTTTGCAATCTTGGCAGGAAGACTTGATTACACAGAACAGTGTTGTAGCCTCCCGAGGTACGATCGACCATTCCTTTAACTACACTCTTCGGTGTTATCATGGGTAGATGGGCGCCCAAGGAGGCAATGCAGGAACGGATCCTGGAGACAGCCGACCGACTATTTTATCGGAGGGGAATTCGCGCTGTAGGCGTTGACACCGTCGCTGCGGAGGTAGGGATCAGCAAGCGTACCTTGTACAACCATTATGCTTCCAAAGAGGCCCTCGTGCTCGCGTACCTTCGTCGTCGACTCCTGCCACCCATAGCGGAACGCGGAACGCCTTCGAAGTTAATCGCAGCGGCCTTTGATCGGCTTGGCCGGTCGATGACGCGAGCCGGGTTCCGCGGATGCGCGTTCATCAACGCCGTCGCGGAACTTGGAGAGCTTGGAGAGAATGCAGCTGAAGCCCGAAAAGTCGCGGTGTTGTTCAAGGAGCAACGTCGGGTCTGGTTCCGAAATCTCGCCGCCCAGGCAGGGGCGGCAGATCCAGATACGTTGGCCAGCCAGCTCTTGTTGCTCTGGGAGGGGGCAATCGTGTGGGCGCTAGTAAGGCGCAATGAGTTTGGCGCCCAGTCAGCGCGGAAGGCGGCATTGGTACTTCTCGCTGCAGCTTGCCCGGCTACGCGGCTGCGGAACGCTCGCAAGACGGACAAGGTCGCAGCGACATACCCGGAACCACCACCACGTCGTGGTGGCAGGCGGAGCAACGGCGCTCACCGTTGACGGCGACCGGTCCCGCTGTCGTCAGGGCGTGGTCGGTCGGTTGCTTCTGCGCCAGACTGACGTCTTTGGCCCTCGGTAACTTCGTCGAAGAGGATCCAGGCTGCAGATCGACGTCGGCATCAGAGATCGTGGCCGGGCGCTCGCACGGTGACATGCCTAGTACGGCCCGGCACATTGAAATGGCAGCCCCAGCGTAGCCGTTGTTCTTATGGATGATCATCTCTGCAATGACACCGTCGAGGACAATCATCAAACAACGTGCCTTGCCCGCGGGATCGAGGATGCCTTCAGCTCTGAGTTCGTCAGCCAGCCACGCCTCGAAGCGCCTTTTGTGCGCGGCAGCGACACGACGCGCGGGATGGCCAGGCAGGTTGGCGAGTTCCACGGCAACCCGCAGGAATCCACAGCCCCGCCATTTGGGGTCTGCGGCGGCCTTCGCTAGCTCTCCAAACATTCGCTCCAATCGTACAAGGACCGGGCCCGGAGCCATGCCGAGCCAAGTCCGGTAGCGCTGCATAGTCGGCACGTCTCGCTCTGCGAGGTAGGCGGCGATCAAGTCGTCCTTGCTGCGGAAATGATAGTATAGTGTCCGCTTGGTGATAGCAGCTTTCTCGGCGATACGGTCAACGCTAACTGACTTGACGCCTTCGCTGTGGAACAACTCGTCTGCTGCCTCGATGATGCGACGACGCGTCGCCGTGGTATCACGGCTCATATTGAACCCTCGCTAATTGGAATATCGCATTTGGCGCAACCACGCGGACATGCACGATAGACATGGCGGCAAGCGGACGTGGCAAGCACTGGCGTGAATCTCGTTCGACATGCCTGCGACGACCGTGGCGGGTTTCCTTCTTGCTCGTCAGACCAGCCTAACGGCTTCATTGGCGTTAGGAGTCGACTACTCAGTATACTATCGGCTCCAAGACTCCCCGCTGGTACAGAGGGGAATTTAGCGAGTCTCTGTCCAAACAGACACTGGCCCGTGTAGCGATCGAGCTGGCCACAGCCAGCGGGCAATCGTGCATCGCTCGACGATGGTGACTTAGGGGCTGCTGCCGAGTGTGGTCTGCTGTCGGCAGGCCATGTAAACTGGCGCCTTCGTCGAATGACATGGCGGTGTATTCATTTAGCTTGCCCTGCCGATGATATTGCTTACCCCACGGTGGGTGTCGTTACAGCACTTGCTAGTCGCGGCGCCATGCAACCGCGGTTTGCCCATTTTAAACCACGCACGTGCTATCTTGCCATGCTCGATCTGATATATTGCGAGCACATCGATTTCACCTGCGCCCTCCGGAAGGTTCGCGTAACCACCTCCTGATCGACTACGACATCGCCTACGGTCATTCGACCGATCAGCTTGCCATGCAAATTCAACTCGCCGAAACGCGCTTCGTGTCGCGCTTTGATCTCGGCTGTGCCGTTGGCAACTAATCTCGTGGGAAACTCATAGTACTGAGCATCATCCGCCCACCACCGCATGAACGCCTCGATATCGCGGGCGTTGTAGGCTTTAAGCTGCTTTTGCACGGGAAGCTCAATGCTCATATGTTGTTCCAATCGCAAGGTCAGGGTTGGATGCGCTGCACGCGAAGTGTCATCCCCATCAAGTAAGAAGTTCCTGGAGGCCACTTACAATGCTGCCGACCAGTTCGCGGGCACTTGTTCCTTGGACAAGGCCAGCGGCCTGTCCACACGACAGAGAAAGCAAGTCATCTCGGTCTTGTGAAACGGCTGCGCTGCGCATTGTGTTGATGAGCCATGCCTGGGCAGGATAAGGCAGAAGAGGTAAATCACCGGCCGCACACGCATCTGAAAGCCCGTTACGCACACTGCGAGCCAATCGTCCGCTGAACGCTTTTGTCAGGACCGTCTCCTTGACGGGGACACTCAATATCGCCTGGCGATGCGGCTGGGGCAGGTTGGCTTCAGCGCACGCAAGAAAGGCGGTGCCTATCTGTGCCCCTTGCGCTCCCAGCATGAGTGCGGCTGCGACACCCCGCGCATCGGCAATGCCGCCTGCAGCAATTACTGGAGCGGTAACGCTGTCGACCACTTGGGGAACCAGAGCCAGCGTACCGATCAGGGATTCCTCCGCGGGCCGCAGAAAGGAGCCACGGTGGCCGCCAGCCTCGAAACCCGAAGCCACGATCGCATCCACGCCGGCGCGATCTAGAATGATCGCCTCCGCGACGGTGGTGGCCGTGCCAATGGTTGCGATGCCGTGAGCCCGGCACTTATCTAGCACGTGCGTTGCAGGCACTCCAAAGACAAAGCTGAAGACTGGCGGCCGAACCTCCAGCAATGCCTCAATCTGCTGTTCGAAGGCCGGACCAGCGCACGAGCTTGGCACCCCCGGCGGCTCTATTCCCAGCAGGTCGTACCACCTGCCCATTCGCTCAATAGCTCGAGCGAGTTCGGCTGGCGAAGTATCAGATTGTGGACCGGGAACCCATAAGTTGATTGCGAACGCCTTACGGGTTCGCGCCCGAATAGTGTCAACAAGCTGAGCAATGGACGGGCCGTCAAGGTTGTTGGCTCCAAACGAGCCGAGGCCCCCAGCTTCGGATACAGAAACTAAAAGCTCAACGGTCGACAAACCTCCGCCGTATGGACCTTGAATCAAAGGATACTGCATATCGAGCAGCGCGGTGAGCCTGTTCCGCCTCATGTCGGGCCGCTGCATGCCTGAATCATCCACCTTCACAAAATCTTATCCAACGTTACGGTCAGAGGCGGCAGGGAGGTTTGAGTCTACTCGTCGTATCGTTCGACAGATCGATCGCCTTTCTGTGCACGTCTGTGACACTTGGAGCGCGGTACTTAGTCCACGGAGCAAATCTCACAACTCTAAACCGGATTTCTGAATCGCTGACCGGGCAGAAGCTCGTATGGCGGCAGCCAGCCTGGCGCGTTGGCGATCCGCTGAAGCCACGCCCAAGTGGCAGGATGAGATTGTGGAAGCTCGTAGCCTGTCTCCTCCGCTGGATAGGATAGATATGCGCACATCGAAATATCAGCGATACTCATGCCCACACCGAGCACGAAGTTGTGGCGCTCCAGTCGGCGCTCCGCGATCGCAAAGAGCAGCGTCGACCCGGCTGCGCATGAAATTCAGAACGCTCGGATCCGGATTGCGTGTGAAGGCACGCATGAACCGATAGGTGGCAAGATAGCTGGTCAGCTTGTGATTGTCCCAAAACAGCCAGCGTAACAGCTCGTAGTGCTGTTCCTTACTGGCGGCGCCGAATTGACCGAACCGCTCCGACAGACGTAACAAGATCGGTGCTGTTTGCGTGAGGCGGCTGGTTCCATGTTCGAGTACCGGTACTTCGCCCATTTCATTGACGGCCTCTCGCCAAGATGGCTTTCGGGTCTCACCGCCGAGGAAGTCTACCCAAACGAGCTCGAAAGGTTTGCCACACAGCCTCAACATGAGCGCCAGCTTGTAGCTGTTTCCGGATTCGGGGAAGTAATGAAGCCGAAACTTGTCCATTGTCTGCTAAATCCAGACAGTCTCAACATGCTCCGCTGAACGTGGCGACAGGACGCCAGTGCGGTAGATCCGCTGGCAGTCGTTCAGTGGGCAACGACGGCAAGTGCTCATCCGCTGTTAGAATGCGCAATCCACTGGCCGGTATACGATTGCGTTCAGCATGAGCGGCGATCACTCTAGGAGATACCCGTGATCTGACGAAGCGGAGGTGATTGTCCAGCCAGCTGTCGGGTACGGCGTTGGCAGCACCGGGTTCGCCGCCCGAAGGTGGAAACATGCGATCCGTTGGGCGCGAAGCCAAGTTCGCGGCGAGCTGCACGCCTTCCATCATGTCGCCTCATCAAATCGTTCCGTGTGTTCGCCGGAGTGAGCCGCGAGTACGCCTTCGTCACTCCGCCTCTCGATCGCTCGTATCACTGCGACCATGTCCAGCTCACCGAAGCCCAGCGCCATCGCTTCTTGGTAGAGCGCGACGCAAACATCACTTAGCGGCGAAGCGATTCCGGCCGCGCGAGCAGCCTCGGTCACGAGCGCAATATTCTTCAAAGCATCAAAGATCGCTGCCTGTCGCGCGAAGTCGTGATCGCGGAGCTTCGCCCCTTTTCCTCGGGAGACATCGCTAGCCATCGGTCCTGCATCGAGAACAGAAACGAGTCGCGCGAGGTCGAGGCCGTTACGCTGTGCGAAATGCGTCGCCTCAGCGAGGCCAGTCACCAAGGTGATCAGAAAGATGTTGACGGCAAGCTTCATCAGAAGAGCGCCAGGAACGTCACCGCACTCCACACTCTGGCGGCACATCGGCGCGAGCAGCGGTCGAATTGCTTCGACATCCTCTTGTTGGCCGGCAAGCATCGCGACGAGCTGACCTGCCTCTGCCGGTTTTCGGGAACCGGAGACTGGCGCCTCGACATAGTGGCCGGCGGCCGCACGCACCTCTGCGGCTAACGCCTTGGAATAGCTCGGTGACACGGTGGACATATTGACCAGCGTGCGCCCGCTCACCCGCGGCGCGAAGATATCCTTGCCGCGCGCGAGGACGTCGTCGATGGCCGACTCGTCAGCGAGCATGAGGATGATAATTCCGCAGGCTTCGAAGAGCGCACCGAGTTCCGGTGCTGCGCGGGCGCCGGACTGCACCAGCAGGTCGCATTTGGCCGGAGAGCGATTCCACACTGTGAGCTGCCTACCCGCCCTGACCAGGTTCAGCGCCATGGGTTCGCCCATCGTTCCGAGGCCGATGAACCCGACAGTGTTAGGGCTCGCGGTCATTGTCCCTCCGTCTGATCCAGCCTGAGCGCCGCAAAGGAGATGATGGGTGCATTGGTCTGGCCATTGGTTGCGCCATACAACTATATGAGCCCGCGCGCTGAAGAGCAAGTTCGTTGGACCGGAGCTCATAGCTAGAACGACCACGCCGAGGTCTAACCTCCTAAAAGTTGCCTAACCCGCCGTCCGAATACCGTTCCGAATTCAAAGCCGCGGAGCGCAACCGCCTTGCTACACTTCGCCGCTTTCCATCGCTCGGCTCCTATTCGCCTCCGTCGGGATGCCGAGTGCCATGATCGTGACGCCTGCCAGCAGCAGAGCGGCAACGGCCGCATTGATATGGAGCGCGGTCAGATCCGCAGCCCGAGCGCTACCAACCGACCCGAACACCGCAACGCCGACTGCGCCGCCACATTGGCGCGCCGTGGTGAGTACGGCTGATGCCGTGCCTGACCAGTCCGGGCGCACGCTACCGAGAACGATTGCCATGGCTGCAGGTATCGCCACGCCCATCCCAGCCGGGATCAGCACCAGGCCGGGAATCATCGTCCAGAGGCCATCGTTCCAGACGAACAGTGAAGCATACCCAAGCCCCATGACGGAGCCGCCCGCCACGATAGAGCGGGACAGGCCCCAGCGGCGGATAACCGGTATGCTGACGAGATTGGATAGAATGAACGTTGCGGTCAGCGGCAGGAGGGCTAGGCCGGTGGTGAAGGCATCGAGCTTGCGGCCCTGCTGCAGATGCAGGCTGAGGCTGAACAGCATCCCGTAATAGGCAAGGTTCGAGATTGTCCCGAAGGTAACGGCACGCGCAAATCCCGCCGAACGGAACAGCGAGGGCGGCATCATGGGCTTGGCGCTATGGGTCTGAACACGCAGGAAGGCCACGGCCGCGACGATCGCGAGCAGGAGAGCTGCGGTCGGACGTCCCTGATTGAAACCGCGGGCGCCGAATTGGACGACCGCCATGGTGAAAGCGGTGAGCGCGCCAGCAAGTAGCGCCTGGCCGGCATAATCGATGCCTCTTGGATGCTCCGACGCGGGTGTGGGTGGAACGCACTGCCTCACGCCGATCAAGCCGAGCGCGCAGCACGGTAGTGCGGCAAGGAAGACGAAGCGCCAAGTAGCTGTCGCGACAATAGCGCCGCCGAGCACTGGCCCTAGCGCCAAGCCGATGCAGCCGAGGGAGGTCCAGAGACCGATCGCCCAAGAGCGCAGGTCTCTGCCACCTCCGAAGATGTAATTGAGGAGAGACAGTGATGCCGGCACGGTGATTGCCGCGGCGATGCCTTGCATGAGGCGGGCGGCGATGAGGTACGGAATGGCCGGCGCGGCGGCACAACAGATCGATGCGAGCAAGGTGAGCTGAAGCCCGGCGAGATATGCGCGGCGTCCGCCGAGCCGGTCGGCTACTGCTCCTGCCGCCGGCATCGCCGCCGCGAACGAGACGGTGTAGGCGTCGACGATCCACTGCAGCCCGGCACTCGAGGCCTTGAGATCTGCTGCCATGGCAGGAACGGCCAGGTTGACGATGCCCACGTCGAGCTGGACGACGAAAAAGCCCAATGACAGGATCGCCAAAATATGCAGCCGGCTTTCGCGGCGCATGGACGCCGATTCGATCAAGCTCATAGTCAAATCCGATGAGAAGCTCTCGGGCCCGGCCCGAACGCAGGTCCGTGGGCGATCAGGCGAGAAGCGCGCTCGCCTCCTGCCAGAGCTCCTTGTAAAGGTCAGCGGCCGGCACAGGCCGGGCCAGCGCGGCTGATTGGCCAGCCCAGGCCTGGATGCGGTCAATGTCATTGGCTTTGGCTCCCGCGGCGCGCATTGCTGCCGTCAGGCCGCGCTGCACCGGATAAGGCGCCGGAACTGGGGCATCCGGCGCCGTTGCCGCCTTGACGAAACCAGTCGCGATGCTGCGCCCAGCCCGGCCGCTGAACACGCGGCTGACGATCGTGTCCTCCGGAAGTGTCCGGCTCAGGGCATCGGCCCATGCGGGCGCGATCTTTGCCTCCGGGCACCGGAGGAAGCCCGTGCCGATTTGCGCAGCGCTCGCGCCAAGCATCAAGGCCGCGGCGACGCCGCGGCCATCGGCGATGCCACCGGTCGCGACAACCGGCACCTTGACCGCGTCGACCACTGCGGGCAGCAGCGAGAACAGCCCAATCTGGGTGCGCTCAGCGGCTTCCGCATCGAAACAACCGCGATGGCCGCCAGCTTCCGACCCCTGGGCGACGATGACCTCGGCGCCGGCAGCCTCTGCGGCCTTTGCCTCGGTCACCGTAGAGATGTTGGCGAACCACGTGATCCCGCGGCTCTTCAGAGTCTGGACCATTTCCGGTGGATAAAGACCCATGACAGATGAGACGATCGGTGGCTTGGCCGCGAGCATCGCTTCGAACTGCGCCTTGAAATCGGGCGGGGTCGCGTCACCAGCTTCGGGCGGCACCGCAGGCCCCCACTGCTTCAAGAATTGCCTCACGGCCGCTTCCCGCGCTGCATCTCGGAGCGGGGCGGGATCTGGGATCCAGTTGTTGAGCTGATAAACGCCCGTGCTTTGCCGGCGTACTTCGTCGGCCCAATTCGTAATTTCCTCCGGCGTCATCAGCAGCACGCCGCAGGCGCCGAGGCCGCCGGCATTGGCAACGGCGATCGACAGTGATGGCGGGCAGGCGCCGGCCATCGGCGCTAGCAGGATTGGCGCCTTCAGGCCGAAGCGGTCGCAGAATGGGCGGGTGCGATCTAAGATGGCTTGCATGGACATTTCTCCCGGTCAGGCAGCTTCGAGGAACTGCTCGATGCGGGATGCGGCCCAAACGGGCGTCTCCAGCATCATGTAGTGACCCGCTTCTCGCGAGACCTGAACAGACAGGTTGGGAAAAAGAGGGCCGAAATTCTTGACGATCGTCGCTTCGCGATACGCCTCAATGTCGTGCTCACCGACCAAGACGCTCACGGGCGTCTGGAGCCCCGCCAGCTCGTCGGCGAAGTCCGTGCCCGTGAACATTCGCAGGTAACCCATCATCGGCTCGGATTGACCGCCCGCCGCCATCAGGTCGAGTTTGCGCGCGACCCATGCAGAGCCGTACCGGTACCCCGTGCGCGCCCCTACGGCAGCGGCTGCCGCTGCTCGGTTTTCCACAATCGCGGCCATGCTCCGGAAGCCTGCTTCATCGGTCTTGAAGCCGGAGGCCGGTACGGGCGAGATCAGCAGCAGACGGTTCACGCGATCTGGCGCGTCTGCAGCGACCCGCTGGGCGATCATGCCTGACATCGAATGGCCGACAAGACAGAAGCTCTCGAACCCTAACGCGTCGGCGAGGCGCAGCACGTCCGCCGCCGCCTCAGCAGCTGAAAAGTCTCCCAGAAAATTACCGGACAGGCCGTAACCGCGCAGATCAGCGAATAGGTAGGTAAAGCGCCCCGCATCAACGTAGCTCAGCATCGGAAGATAGTTGTGATGCGCGGCGAGCCATTCGTGCAACACAAGAACTGGCACAGATCCTTCGCCATACTTGTAGTGCCCCAGAATCATCAAATCGATATCAGCGGGGATAGCAGTTCCCATATTTCCAACATTGGACGCCATGGTTTACTCCGAAACGCAGCACCGCTTGTGTGTAGCGTTGTTTGCCGGATCGGCGGGAGCGATTTGATCTGATTGCAACGATCTCTGCAGAAGATCGCCCCTACTCGGCGGACACAGGACCTCAACATCGATCCTCAGCGCCAACATGGGCAACCTCACGCCCTACGCGTGGCTCAACGGTGTCTAGCCCAAACGAATCACCGCTCTCCGCTTGAGCCCTCAGCGTTCGGCAGCGCTGAACCGGCCTGCACGGACAGCGTCGTTGCGAGAAAGGCGCGCAAGGCGCTGAACTCATAAATATCGTTCCTGCGGATAAAGAGAGTCTCGACCTCTCCTTCGCGCGGCGGCAATTTGTGCAGTTGAAGATTGCCGCGGCCATTTGCGCGTTCCAGCACGCTCCGGGGCAGCATCGTGAAGCCTAGCCCCGCTTCAACACAGCCGACAATTGCGTCGAGCGTGCCGAATTCCAGTCGGTCGAACTGCGAGACACCCTGCGCTTCTAACCAGGACTCTAGTCGCTCTCGATACGCACAGCCGGGCGCCTTGATCAGGATCTTGCAGCCGGGTGTGACCACTCCTTCCAAGGACTGCACTGTGGAGGCCGTCGCAACGACCAGCTCCTCGTGGAAAGCGACATTCCCCTTGATGTCGGGGTGCCGGATCGGCGCACAGACAAAGGCCCCGTCCAACTCATGGTTGAGAACCTGTTCGATCAGCGTACTGTTGGTGCCGATCCTGAGGCTCAGCTTCACCTCCGGGTATTTGCGTCCGAAAGCGGCGACGACGGAAGGCAGTCTCAACGAGGCGGTCGTCTCGAGCGAGCCAATAGCGAGCGGACCACTGGGCGAGTCGGTGTCCGTCACTGCTCGTTTGGCCTCGGCTAATGTCGAGGCCACCTTGACCGCGTAGGGTAGCAACTGCTGTCCGGCATGAGTCAGCGTCGCGCCCCGGCTGTGGCGGCGAAACAATGCGACGCCGAGTTCTTCCTCAAGGAAGCGGATTCGCGCGGTCACGTTGGACTGGACCGTGTTTAGCTCCTGCGCCGCCTTATGCATTCCGCCCAGGCGCGCCACGGCCTCGAAGATGCGTAGATCAGCGGCGTCCATGCAAATCAGCTTCCATACTTTCGTCAGGTATCTTGTGCGGGCCAATCATCATGAGCGGACGCGCCAGGGCAAACAGAGGTTTGTGATCGGGGCGATCTCGGGATGTGATCGCAGGTGCCTTACATGCACATTCCAATTGTCGCTTGCCCTCGCGCCAGCTTGGTAATATAGTTGTAGCGCACAACTAATCGGCTGTCACGATGTCCGCGAGTCCAAAAACCATAGAGCGCTTACGAGACGCCTCCCGTCAGCTCGTTCGTGAACTCGGCTTCATGAGGAGCTCTCTCGCTGGTACCGATCTGCCGCCATCGGCTGTTCATGCACTCATCGAGATCGACGGCCGGGAAGGAATTACCGCCAAGGAACTCGCCGAACGGCTGCGCCTCGAGAAATCGAGCGTGAGTCGCATGCTCCGCAAACTGATCGAGGCGGGCGAGGTCGCCGAGGAGCAGGGAGAGCAGGACGGAAGAACCAAATCGCTCGTGCTGACGTACAGCGGGCGAAAACTGGTAGGGAAAATCCACTCCTTTGCGCGAGCTCAGGTCAAGGACGCCTTGGAACGGCTGCAGCCTGAGGAGCATCGGATCGTTGTCGATGGAATCAGTCTCTACGCCCACGCATTAGGTGCGGAGGCGCCGGCCAAGCATGATGACGATGTTCGTATTGAACGCGGGTACAGGACCGGGCTTATTGCCCGGACCACAGAGATGCACGCGCGCTACTATGCGCGGGCGGCCGGCTTCGGCCAGTCGTTCGAGTCCGTGGTCGCCAGCGGCCTTGCCGAATTTTGCGGGCGACTGGACAACCCGCGCAACGCAATCTGGACGGCGATGCAGGACCAATCGCTCGTGGGCGCCGTTGCGATCGATGGCGAAGATCTAGGCCCTGGGGTCGCTCACTTACGCTGGTTCATTGTCGAAGACGGGCAGCGCGGCCGCGGCATCGGGAAGAAGCTGCTCTCCACGGCAATCGCCTTCTCGGAGGCCAGTGGCTTTTCAGAAATCGATCTTTGGACGTTCGCCGGTCTGGATGCCGCGCGTCATCTCTACGAGGCGCACGGCTTCGTCTGCGTCGAAGAGCGGCCGGGAACCCAGTGGGGCGCTCAGGTGAATGAGCAACGCTTTGTGAGGCGCGTGCAATGAATGCCCCCTCGCTCGTCGAACTTGCTGGAGCGCTTCCGGCGTACGCGCCAAGTGCGCGCCTTGCGGGGCGCATTTGCCTGGTGACGGGCGCGACGAGCGGTATTGGCCGAGCAGCCGCATTGCGCATGGCCAAGGAAAAAGCACAGGCAGTCGTCATCGCGGGACGGCGGCAGCCTCTGGGTGAAGCGCTGTCAAAGGAACTCCGTCAACTTGGCACTGAAAGCCTGTTCATCGCGACCGACGTCTCTCGGGATGCAGAGATTGAGAAGCTGGTTGAAAAGACGGTGACGCGTTTCGGACGCCTAGATGCGATCTTCAACAATGCCGGCTTCCAGGAGAAGCGCGCACTGCTAGCGGAGCAGACCGACGACGTTTACGCCCAGGTCTTCGACACCAATGTCCGCGGCATGTTCAATGCGATGCGTCATGAAATCACCGCGTTACAGCGTTCCGGAGGTGGAGCGATCGTCAACAACGCGAGCGTCAGCGGCCTTCGCAATCCAAATCCTGGCCTTTCGCTTTACGGCGCTTCGAAGGCGGCTGTCATTTCGCTAACGCGAGCGGCCGCCATGGAATACGCCGGCCGTGGTATCCGAATCAACGCTGTCGCTCCAGGGCGTGTGGTCACCGATATGATGCTCGGATCCGCCATCGCGGACATGCGCCAAGTCGCGAAGGGATTGCCTTTGCGCCGAATGGGTCACCCCGAAGAAGTCGCGTCCGCCGTTGTCTGGCTACTATCCGACGAGGCCTCCTATATCGTCGGTCATGTGCTCTGTACGGATGGTGGCTTCCTAGCGGGTTGATGGTTTGACGACGAGGAAGGACCAACACCTACTGGCTTCCGAGCGTGCTAGAGAGACAGCAATGCCAACTTGTCTTTACCGGACCGAGCGGCCGGTGACACATCACTGGTCCGATCTTTACTGGCTGTTGGGCTGCGACAAGTCTTGGGTTTCACGGGGCGCCGTCTCAAGATCATATCCGCAACGTGACCCCGCTCCAATCTCCGATGCATAGGAATTCCCAATCGAGAGCGTTGCCGAAGGACGTAACTTCCGCCTTGGTCGGCCGACACCTGCTCGCGACTCCAGAATGGAACATTAGCCTTCGTTCCGTGTGGCACTCGATCGTTGCGGCGGAGCAACTGAGTTTTCATCGGGCGGCCTCCGTGCTCGGAACCGATCAGTCGGTGGTCAGTCGTAAGATCCGTGCATTGGAGGACCAACTCGGTGTTTCCTTATTCGAACGCAACCGAGCTGGCGTCCGTCTGACACGAGCTGGAAAAGAGTTTATCAATCAGGCGAAGTCGGCATTGAGCGATCTCGATTACGCCGTCAAATCGGCCCGGTGCGCCGGCAATGGCTCGCGCGGACAGCTTCGCATCGGCTTCTTTTGTTCGCTGGCCGCGGGCTTCCTTCGTCAGTTGCTGGTTGAGTTTGCGCGTGCGCATAAGACGGTTACTATCGACGTGAGCCATGGTGCTCCGCGCGATCATATCCAGCAGATACGCGATCGGGCCATGGACATCGCGTTCTTCACTGGGCATCCAGAGCTGCCAGATTGCGACGTCGAACTCTTGTGGCATGAGCGCGTATTCTGTGTTGTGCCAGAAGGCCACCCCCTTGGATCGGTTGAAGCGGTTGATTGGTCAAGACTTCGTAACGAGACATTTATTGTCAGTCACGACGAGCCGGGGCCCGAGATTCACGAGTATCTTATTATGCGATTAGCGACTGTCGGCTTTCATCCGAAAATTAGGCGCCTAGCCGTCTGCAGGGAGAGCCTAATTCATCTGGTAGCTATGGGCTTCGGCCTGACCCTGACCAGCGAGTCAACTATAGCTACGCCATTTCGGGGTGTCATGTTCAAGCCGATATGCGGGCAGACGGACGTTCTGCCTTGCGTCGGGGTGTGGTCACCTGCGAACGACAATCCAGCCTTGCGGCGCTTCGTAAGCTTGGCGCGGACCTTAAAGGCGGCGCGGGCAGCAGCGCGGCCGGAATGACGCGACAAACTCGAGCAACGAGAGATGATGACTGTGGCGTGGCGACGGCTCGCGTGTTCGACCCAAGATCAGCCTTGCGATGGCCTCAGCAAACATTCTGATGCGCTGACAGTCATGTGTGTGGACCAGATCAATCGCACCTATCCGAGAAACGTGGCGATGGATGGCAGGGCAAGGCCCTGAGCGGCTGGCTCATCGATAAGGGATGAGTTCTCTGCGGGAATTTGCATGAAAGTTGTGCTTAGTCTGGAAGACGGCGATGGACTCCGTTGTGTGGACATCCTCGAAATTGGTGATGGCATTTTCGCTTTCAAGGAATACCGGAAAGACGTCGAAGATCCTAGTCGATGGTTTTTAGTGAACGATTACTCGAAAATGACGGTTTCCACGCGCGACCAAGCTGTGGCCGCAGCATCCAAGACAGTCCCTTGGTTGAAGATGGGACCCGACGGCTCGGCAAAGTCCTGATATTGCCTTCTGGTTTTGTGCTCGACCGCGTTGGTCTCGTGGCGCGTCTGTATACCGACTGGTGTGTTTTGCTTGGTGAATTTGCGGTTAGCGTTCGGCAGCCAGGCCGTGCAAGAATGGAAACGGTTCGCCCATGCGCAATCCGCCATCTACAGCAACGTTGCAACGAAAACTCTCTCTTTACACGCTGACGATGCTGGTCTTGGCGGCTACCATTCTCTCGCTGAGCCAGGGTATGCGACAGAGTTTGGGGCTCTTCCTGCCGCCCTTGAAGAGCGAACTCGCGATTTCAGCCTCGACCTTCGGTTTCGCTATGGCGATCCAGAATATCGTTTGGGGCATAGGCCAGCCGATCATCGGTATGTTCGGCGACCGCTACGGCGCGCGTCCGGTCCTGATTGTGAGTGCAGCTATTTATGCTGGCGGCTTACTCCTAATGGCCGCAACCGGGTCGCACGCCGGTCTGGATGGCGGCCTCGGGGTAATGGTGGGACTTGGCGTCGCCGGCACTAGCTACGGTGTGCTGATAGGCTCAGTCTCCCGCGCGGTCCCGCCAGCGCGACGTAACCAGATGGTCGGCCTTGTTGCCGCAGCCGGCTCGCTCGCAACCTTCGTCTTGGCGCCTTTGGGACAATACGTGATCGGTATCTTTGGTTGGCGGCCGGCCTTGGCGGTCTTTGCGGGATTCGCGATCCTCATGGGCATTCTGGCAACTATGATCAGACGCGAAGGCACCCTGATCGATCAGGCAAATGCTGAAGGCGAAGCGTTGTCGCTTGGCGGCGCCTTGCGCCAAGCCGCCGCGCACAGCGGGTTTGTTGCTATGACGGTCGCATTCTTCGCTTGCGGCTTTCAGCTGATGTTCATTACCACTCATCTCGCCCAATTCCTCGCACTGTGCAGCGTATCGGCGACTATCAGCGCCAGCGCTATCGGCATCATCGGCGTGAGCAATGCGGTCGGCTCTTACCTGTTCGGCTGGCTTGGTGCCCGTTACAGCCAAAAGCGGTTGCTCGCGTCTATTTATCTGCTGCGCACGGTGTCGATCGCGCTTTTCATTGCCACGCCGGTTACCCCGGCATCGACGCTGACATTTGCCGCCGTTATGGGCTTTCTCTGGCTTGGGGTCGTACCTCTGGTGAGTGGATTGCTGCGTACGTTGTTCGGTCTACGGTATTTCAACACGCTTTTTGGCATCGCCTTTTTCAGCCATCAGGTGGGCGGCTTTCTCGGCTCGTGGCTTGGCGGCGTCACCTTTGATCTTACCGGTTCTTACTCACTCGCTTGGTACGGGCTGATGGTGGTCGGCCTGACCGCAACAGCGATCCAATGGATGATGGATGACCGCGCGAGACCTGGCGCAGGAGCCGCGACGCCGCTGCCGCAGCCGAGCCTGGTCTGACGCCGTTGCAGCCAATCTATTCCTGCGCCGTGCGAACACGAAAGGAGGACTGAATAGTGCAGCCTCCAGTCAAGATAAACCTGCCGCAGCGCAAATCGAGGACATCTCCGGCGCATTCTCCTGCTGGATGTGGTTCTTCCATGGCTCGCGGTCGTAGCGCTGGAAAGCTTTTTCTCCGAGCCTGCAATCCTTGCATTTGCAATCGGTTGGCTCTTCCCTGCAGCTTCCATTCTCGCGAGCTGGATCAAATTTCGTCGCGCTGATTGGATCGGCGTTGTCATCCTCTCAACTCTGGTGGGCGGGCTGATAACAGCATTTTTTACAGGAAAAATAGAATTTGCTGTAATTAAAGCCGCGCCCGCTTTCGGACTTTTCGGACTGGTGTGCCTCGTCTCAGTTTCTTCAAAGCGACCGCTGATGTTCTACGTGGCCCGCGCGTCCGAAAGCGGAGGCGATCCGGAAATACTTGCTTTCTGGAATGAAAGATTGGCGCAGCCAGGCTTCGTCGCTAGGATGCGACGCCTTAGCCTTGTCTGGGGGCTCGCTTTTGTCGCAGAAGCGGTCCTCGGCATAGGCGGCTCCCTTTTATTGCAGCCGCATCTCGTCCTCGTGGCAGAGCCACTGCTCGCGATCTTCACAGTGATGAGCCTTCTAGCGTGACTCATTCGCGTCGTCCAAGGGCCGAAGTGGCTCGTCCGGATTCCGCCAAGGCGAGCGGCGCCTATGGAATCTGAACTCGGTCACATGCCTCTTTTCTTTCTTGACGTCGTCGAAGACGGGCCGCCTCCAAGGCGACATATAACGACCGAGCTCGGCGCATGGTAGGAAAGCGCTTATGGCTTCCGCCTCGCGCTTGTGTGATCGCTCAGAAATGTTGTTAGTCGCCAGGCAGATGTATACCGGAATGAATCTTCCAGCTGCGTCGCTCACGTAGACTGCGCCTGCTTTGTATCGCGCCGTGCCCTGGCGAACGCTCGATCTGTAGCCATGAATCGCTGAATCATAGGCGGAATTAGCTTTAAGGGGTCGGCTACAGGTTTGCCCGACTCGCGTGCGAGCACCTCAGCGTAGGAAACCAAATCCCGATGCAAAGCTGCAGAAAGCTCCAATGTCACCTTCACAGGCTTGTCGTCCTCAAGGGCACCAAGCTTCAGCTTTGCCATTGCTTATGCTCCGTACGGTTCGAGAACCAGGTCGCGCGTCACGATCACGCGGACCGGGAAGCCGGGCCGGATGGTCAGCGTCGGCGCCACGTTCAACTGCCGGCGGATGATTTCCTGGCCGGCGTCGTTGATCGTGTCCTGGCCGCCGTTGCGGATGGCGCGCAGCAACCGGTCATCGTCGTCGATCGCGAGCTCGGCGCCGACGCTGAGAAGCGTGGAGAGGCCCGCGGCCTTGGCGAGGTCCCACCAGTGATAGTCGACGCCATCCTCGAGGCCCGCATAGCCCGCCGCGTCCGCGCCCGGCTGGCGTTCGAGCACGATCGAGCGGCCGTTGGGGAGGATCAGCCGATTCCACACCAGCAGCACGCGGCGCTGGCCGAACTGCACGGCGTTGTCGTATTGGCCGATGATGCGAGTGCCCTGCGGCACGAGGAGAATCCGCCCGGTCGGGCTGTCATAGATGTTCTCGGTCACCTGCGCCGTGATCTGCCCCGGCAGATCGGAGCGAATGCCGGTGATCAGCGCGGCCGGGATCACCGCGCCGGCCTGCAGGATGTAGGGCGAGGCCGGTGGTATCACGCGATCCGGGGCGACGGTGCGGCGATCGACGGCGGCATTGAGGAAGGCGAGCTGCCGCTCCTGGGCGCGCTCTTGCGCCGTCGGCGTGTTGAATTGGCCGGGAAGCCCGAGGCCGGTCAGGTTCGCGTTGGTTGCGGTGCCGCCTGGCGCCGTCGAAGCCGCAACCGTCCGTGCTTGTGTCTGGAAGAAGACACGGCTCGTGCGTGCTGCTTCCTCTTCAGCGAGCCGGCGTTGCTCCGCGGCATCCACGGTTGGCTGTACGGCAGGCGGCACGACCGGCTGTCCACGATCCTGGGCGTTGAGGATTGGGCGGCCCAGGTCACCCGGCAGAGGCGGTCCAAGTTGCGGGCCGGTGTAGTCGCGCGGCAAGCCAGCAAGCCCGTCGGCGGTCGGTCGATTGGTGGTGGAATAGAGTTCCTCGTTGCGGGGGCCGGCATCGCGGGTTTGCAGCGCGTAGATCAGGGCGCCGCCGAGGCCGATCGACGCGACCAGGCCGATCCCTGCCAGCGCCTTGCGCGACAGGCGGGTGACACGCGGCGGATCGCCGCGCAGCCGCATGGGGGCCACGGTATCGCTCGCTCCCTCCGTTCCGAGATCGCGATTGTCGGTGTCGCTCATGAGGACGGCCTCCCGTCGCTGCGTGAGATCCTGACCGTTTGCTGATGGTCACCGCTGCCGAGGCGAAGCTCGGCGGCGCCGAAGAGGCGATCGACGATCAGGATGTTCTGGTAGATGCGGCTGTTGGCGATCTGGAGCTCGCCCTCCGAGCCGATGACGAATAGCGGCGGCATCTCGCCCTGGACGATCCCGCGCGGAAACTCGACATAGACCCGACGTCCATCGTCGTAGACAGCGACCGGCCGCCAGGGCGGATTGTCGCCACTCAGGGCGTAGCGGTAGTTGCGCGCGGCTGTGGCGGGAATGACCGGCGTCGCTGGTATGGCCTGACGCTGCGAAGCGGGCGGCTGCGGATAGGCCCAGGCCACGGCCGGCATGTACGGGTTGGCGCCGGCGCGCAGCTCGATCATGTAGGTGCGGCGGTCGGTGGTGACGACCAGGTTGGTCGTGATGTCGGGCCGCGTCGGCTTCACCAGCACGTGGACACGGCGCGTAACCCCAGATCCGCTCTCGGTGTCCCCGATGATCCAGCGCGCGGTGTCGCCGGCGGCGATCGGGCCGGAGCCGGTCAGGCTTTCGCCCGGCTCGAGCGCGATATCGGTGATCTGCCCCGGCGCGGTATAGACCTGATAGAGGGCGCCTTCCGACCACGGATAAATCTGGATGGCGTTGTAGTAGCCCTCCCGGCGCGGCTCGACGCGGGCGGCGGCATTGGCATTCGCCACGCGCGCTGTCGGGGAATTGGCAGCCGCCCCGCCATGGCTGGGAGTCCAGGCCGGCGGGATGTGCAACGGCCGCGGCCGCTCGTCCACGACTGCCGCCGGAACCGCCGGCAATGGCGGGACATCGGAATCGTAAGTGATTTGCGGCGGCCGCTGTGTGGCGCATGCGCTGAGCAGCGTGGCCGACAGAAGGGCGGCCGGGATTGCGGATTTACGGAAAGCCGCATTTGCGGCGCGGACATTCGTTCGGCTCATTGCCCCAGCTCCCGCGACCAGTTGATCGCATTGACGTAGATGCCGAGCGGATTGGCGCGGAGCCGCTCGGCGTCACGCGGCGGCTGCACGACGATGGTGAGGATGGCGGTCCAGCGCTCGGTCGATGCGAGCTGGCCGTTCTCGTAGTGCCGTTCGGTCCAGGCCACGCGGAAGCTGTCGGGCGAGGCCCGGATGACGCTCGAAACCTCGACCGCGACCTGCTGCTTGCCGACCTTGGTGAAGGGATCGTTGGCGCGCGCGTAGTCGTTCAAGGCCGCGGCACCGCGGTCGGTCGTGAAGTCGTAGGCGCGAAGCCAATTCTGCCGAACAACGATCGGATCAGCCGGGATGGAGCGAACCTGCTCGATGAAGCGCGCGAGATGGAAGGCGACCTGGGGATCGGTCGGGCGATAGTCGGCAACCGCGGGCGCGACCGCCTGCGCCTGGCCGAGATTATCGACCTGCACCACCCAGGGCACGACGGTGCCGCGTGCCGACTGCCAGACGAGCGCGGCGGCGAACCCGGCGGACAGGAACAGGCAGCCGAACGCCATGAGGCGCCAGTTCTTCGCCTGCACGCGCGCCGAGCCGATGCGTTCGTCCCAGACCTGGGCAGCGCGCTGGTAGGGTGTTTCCGGTTCCGGAGTCTTGCCGTAATGCGTCGATGGCCGTTTGAACATTACTGGTCTCGGTGGGAGAGGTTGACGGAGGCGCCGCCGCCATGACTGTCACCGCTGCGGATCGCGTGCGCGGCGGCCATGACGCCGTGATGGAGCTGCTGCGAGCGCTTCATGCGGCGGGCCCAGGCGGGCGGACCGTCAGACACGGGAGCTCCTGACGCGTCGACCGCGCCGCCGCCGATCGTGCCCATGGTCGAGGCGCCGCCGGTCGCCTCGAAAGCGGACTGAGCGCCTCGGGCATAGCTGGAGCGCATGCTGTCGGCCGCGCGCGAGACCGCGCGACGAAGCGGCGAGACGGCCGCGCTTCCCGCCGCGCGCGCTATGCCGCCAAGTCCCGACGCGACGCCGGCCGCGCCGGATTGTCCGACCGCCCCGAGGCTGTAAGCGGTCGCCGCGCCGCCCGCGAGGGTCGCGCCTCCGCGCGCTGCCGCGGCGGTGCCCGAGATCGCGGCCGCGCCGCCGCGCAAAACGAGACCGCCGGCCGCACCCGCTGCGACCGCTGCGCCGCCGGCTGCAAGGCCGGTGCCCACGGCCGCGCCGGCGCTGAGCTGCGGGCCGCCGCTGACCAGGCCATTGGCGATGCCGGGCCCGAAGATCCCGAGGCCAAGAAGCGACAGCGCGGCCAGCACGATCGCCATGGCCTGATCGATGGTGGGGCTAGCGCCACCGAAGCCGGCGGTGAACTCGGAGAACAGCGTCGAGCCGATGCCGATGATGACGGCGAGCACCAGCACCTTGATGCCGGAGCTGATCACGTTGCCGAGCACGCGCTCGGCCATGAAGGCGCTTTGCCCGAACAGCCCGAACGGGATGAGGACGAAGCCCGCGAGCGTCGTCAGCTTGAACTCGATGAGAGTCACGAAGAGCTGGACGGCGAGGATGAAGAACGCGAGCAGGACGAGCGCCCAGGCAAGGAAGAGGCAGGCGATCTGAATGAAGTTTTCGAAGAACGACCAGTAGCCCATGAGGCCGGAGATCGAGTCGAGCAGTGGCCGGCCGGCATCGAGGCCGGTCTGCGCGACTCTGCCCGGGCGGAGCAGATCAGCCGTCGTGAAGCCGGTTCCGCTCGCCTTCAGTCCGAGGCCGGCGAAGGACTCGAAGACGATGCGCGCGAGATTGTTCCAGTTGCCGATGAGATAGGCGAACACGCCGACGAACAGCGTCTTCTTGATGAGGCGGGCGAGGATGTCGTCATCGGCGCCCCAGCTCCAGAACAGAGCGGCGAGCGTCACGTCGATCACGATCAGCGTGGTCGCAACGAAAGCGACCTCGCCGCCGAGGAGGCCAAACCCGCTGTCGATATAGCGGGTGAAGACCTCGAGGAAATGGTCGATGACGCCGGTGCCGCCCATGGTGCTACTCACCGCCTGGCGCGGCGCCGCGGCTGCGGCTCTCACCGCTGGAGCCCGGCAATCCGGACCCGGCCTGCGGGCGTGTTGTGCCCGGCGTGAGGAAGCGCCGGCGGCTCTCCGCCCAGGCGCGCAGGCACGCGGGATCGCGCGGGCCGGCCTCGCCAAGGCTCTGGCAGCGGAACAGCTCGTCGCGCAGCGGGTCGGCCGCACCCACCTGCGCTTGTCGCGGGGGCGTGGCCTCCGGCCGCTCCTCCTTCCGGCTCAGCTCGATCACCGTCGCAGTGATCGCGACGGCGACGAACGCGATTGCGCCGATGCGAGCGAGGGTCTTGGGGTCCACGAGCGCCCCCGTCAGTTGCCGCTGCTCGGGAACATGCGCGCGTTGCCGGGCTGATAGCCGGCGCCGGGCGTGAGGAAGCGCCGCCGCTGTTCGCGACCCTGTTCAGCCGCGGCCGCGCGCTCGGCATCTGCCAGCGCCCTTGCGCGTCCATCGGCCGCCACGACGGCGGTGAGGTCGGCAAGCTGCTGCGCCTGAAGCGCGAGGATTTGGTTGCCGGCCTGCGTCGCCTGCAGCGCGCCGGTGGCGCCCTGGCTCTGGCTGACCAGCGCCGACATCTCTGTCCGGTTTGTGTCGAGATTGCCGACAACGCCGGCCTGGACACGCATGGCGTCCTGCAAGCTGCCGACCGTGTTCTGCCAGCGCGTGCGCGCATCGGTGATGAGCTGCTGGTCGGAAGCGGACAGCGAGGCATTGCCGTAGGTCGTCTGAAACGCCTGGTCGATCTGCTGAACGTCGAAGGCGATGTTCTGCGCCTGACCGAGAAGCTGCTGGGTGCGCTGGATGGACTGCTGCAGGCGCTGCAACGACGAATACGGCAGGCTCGCGAGATTGCGCGCCTGGTTGATCAGCATTTGTGCCTCGTTCTGAAGCGAGGTGATCTGGTTGTTGATCTGCTCCAGCGCGCGGGCCGCCTGCAGCACGTTCTGTGCGTAGTTGGTCGGGTCGTAGACGATCCACTGGGCCGAGGAGGGTGCGACCAGGACGGGCGAAAACGAAAGCGGAAGCAGAGCCGCCGCGGCGAGAAGCGCCGCGCGCGAGCGTCGGATGATCATGACGGTGTCTCCAGATTGGTGAGGCTTGGGATGAGGTCGGCGGCCCACGCGACGCCGCGGTGGCGCAGCCATGCCGGCAGGAAGCCCTCGCGGCCGTGCTCGGCGAGGATGCGGTCGATGGCGGCCTGGTCGGTCTTGGAGGACGCGGCGCAGAGCGCGAGGGCGACGTCGGAGAGGCCGAGCTCGAACAGGCGATTGCCGCGCCGCGATTGACAGTAATAGTCGCGCTTCGGCATGGCACGAGCGAGGATCTCGATCTGGCGGTCGTTGAGGCCGAACCTGCGGTAGATCGCGGCGATCTGCGGCTCGATCGCCCGCTCGTTCGGGAGCAGCAACCGCGTCGGGCAGCTCTCGATGATCGCCGGTGCGATGCGCGAATTGTCGATGTCGGAAAGCGACTGCGTGGCGAAGACGACGCTGGCGTTCTTCTTCCGGAGCGTCTTCAGCCACTCCCGGAGTTGGCCCGCGAAGCCTTCGTCGTCGAGCGCCAGCCAGCCTTCGTCGACGATCAGCAATGTGGGCCGCCCGTCGAGACGATCCTCGATGCGGTGGAACAGATAGGCGAGCACGGCCGGCGCGGCGCCGGTCCCGATCAGGCCTTCGGTCTCAAAGGCCTGGACCGAGGCTTCGCCGAGATGCTCGTGCTCGGCGTCGAGCAGGCGTCCATAGGCTCCGTCGACACAGAAGGGCCGCAGCGCCTGCTTGAGATCGTTGGATTGCAGGAGCACCGCGAGGCCGGTGATCGTGCGCTCGACCACGGGCGCGCTCGCGAGCGAGGTCAGCGCGGTCCACAGATGCTCCTTGACTTCGGGCGTGATCGCCACGCCCTCGCGCATCAGAATCGCGACGATCCAGTCGGCGGCCCAGGCGCGTTCGGGAACATGGTGAATGCCGGCGAGCGGTTGCAGCGAGACGCTCTCGGCGGACCCTTCCGTCAGGCCGCCGCCGAGGTCGTGCCAGTCGCCGCCCATGGCGAGTGCGGCGGCGCGGATCGAACCGCCGAAGTCGAAGGCGAAGACCCGCGAGTTGGAATAGCGCCGGAATTGGAGTGCCATCAGCGCCAGCAGCACCGACTTGCCGGCGCCGGTCGGACCGACGACGAGCGTGTGACCGACGTCGCCGACATGCAAAGAGAACCGGAACGGGGTGGACCCTTCGGTCTTGCCGAACAGCAAGGGAGGCGCAGCGAAGTGCTCATCCCGCTCCGGCCCCGCCCATACCGCCGACAACGGGATCATGTGGGCGAGGTTGAGCGTCGAGATCGGCGGCTGACGCACGTTGCCGTAGACATGCCCCGGCAGCGAGCCGAGCCAGGCGTCGACCGCATTGATCGTCTCGGGCATGGCCGTGAAGTCGCGGCCCTGGATGACCTTCTCGACCAGCCGCAGCTTCTCGGCGGCGATGCGGGGGTCATTGTCCCAGACCGTCACTGTCGCGGTAACGTAGGCCTCGCCAGCGTAGTCGGCGCCGAGCTCCTGCAGTGCGAGGTCGGCATCGGCCGCCTTGTTCGCGGCATCGGTGTCAACGAGAGCGGAGGCCTCGTTGGTCATCACCTCCTTCAGGATCGCCGCAATGCTCTTGCGCTTGGCGAACCACTGACGGCGGATTTTTGTCAGCAGCCTGGTCGCGTCGGTCTTGTCGAGCAGGATGGCGCGCGTCGCCCAGCGATAAGGAAACGCCAGCCGGTTCAGTTCATCCAAAATGCCCGGCGTGGTTGCCGTCGGGAAACCGACGACCGTCAGGATGCGAAGGTGCGCGTTGCCGAGCCGCGGCTCGAGGCCTCCGGTGAGTGGCAGATCGGCCAGCAGCGCGTCGAGATACATGGGCGTCTCGGGGACGCGCACGCGATGGCGCCTCGTCGAGATGCAGGAATGGAGGTAGGTCAGCGTCTCGCCGTCATCGAGCCATGCGCATTCGGGCATGAAAGCCTCGATGAGCTGCAGCACGCGGTCGGTGCGGTCGGTGAAGCCACGCAGGATCTCGTGCGGATCGACGCCGCGGTCGGCCTTGCCCTCGTAGAGCCAGTTCTCGGCGCGCGCGGCGTCCTCGGCCGGTGGCAGGTAGGTGAAGGTGAGGAAGTAGCTCGACTCGAAATGCGCACTCGCTTCCTCGAAGTCCGCCTTGCGCTCGGCGTCGACGAGCGCGGAGGCGGCATCGGGAAAACGGCTCGATGGATAGGCGCCGACGCCGTGGCGCTGGGCTTCCACGAAGATTGCCCAGCCCGATCCAAGGCGGCGGAAGGCGTTGTTGAGGCGGCCGGCGACCGCAACCAGCTCAGCCGGTACGGCGGAGTCGAGGTCGGGGCCACGGAAGCGCGCCGTGCGCTGGAAGCTGCCATCCTTGTTGAGGACGACGCCCTCTGCGACGAGGGCTGCCCAGGGCAGGAAGTCGGCGAGGCGCGAAGACGTGCGGCGATATTCAGCGAGGTTCATCATCGGCCGCCTCACACGCCCAGGAAGCCGGGAATGCGCAGGTGCCGGCGCGTGACATCGACGAACATCGGATCGCGCTTCGCCGCCCACACCGCCGCGAAGTGGCCGACCGCCCAGAGGCCGAGGCCGACGAGCCAGAGCCGCAGGCCGAGCCCGAGCGCGGTCGCGAGCGTGCCGTTGAGGATGGCGATCGAACGCGGCGCGCCGCCGAGGAGGATGTGCTCGGTCAGCGCCCGATGGACCGGCACCGAGAAGCCGGGGACCTCGGCGATATCAAGCACACCAGCCATCACACGACAGCCCCGCCGCCGAAGCTGAAGAAGCTCAGGAAGAAGGAGCTGGCTGCGAATGCGATCGACAGGCCAAAGACGATCTGCACCAGCCGGCGGAAGCCGCCGCTCGTATCGCCGAAGGCGAGCGTCAGGCCGGTCACGATGATGATGATCACCGCGATAACCTTGGCCACCGGGCCTTCGATCGATTGGAGGATTTGCTGGAGCGGCTGCTCCCAGGGCATGGACGAGCCGCTGGCATAGGCCGGCGCGGCGTAGATGAGCCCAACTGCGGTCAAACCGATGGCGCCGATCCGATCGCGGACCGGGCCGGCGAATGGACGTTGCCTGAACGATGGCTGTCGGACCGTGGTCATGCGTGATCTCCTGCTGGGCCTGCTGTCGCGGGGGTGATGCGGTAGTCGCCGCCGGGTCCGAGGCCTTCGACGCGGGCGAGTTCGGCGAGACGGCGCGAGGCGCCGCGGCCGCTCAGCACGGCGACGAGATCGATGGTTTCTGCGATCAGCGCGCGCGGGACCGTGACGACGGCTTCCTGGATGAGCTGCTCGAGGCGGCGGAGGGCACCGATCGCGCTGCCGGCGTGGATGGTGCCGATCCCGCCGGGATGGCCGGTGCCCCAGGCCTTCAGGAGATCGAGCGCCTCGGCGCCGCGCACCTCGCCGATCGGAATGCGGTCGGGGCGCAGGCGCAGGGAGGAGCGCACCAGGTCGGAGAGCGTCGCAACCCCGTCCTTGGTGCGCATGGCGACAAGATTGGGCGCCGCGCATTGAAGCTCGCGCGTGTCCTCGATGAGAACGACGCGATCGGCCGACTTCGACACTTCCGCCAGGAGCGCGTTGGTGAGCGTGGTCTTGCCAGTGCTCGTTCCGCCGGCGACTAGGATATTGCGGCGGTCGGCGACGGCGCGGCGGAGAATCTCGGCCTGGTCCGCCGTCATGATGCGGGCGGCGACATAGTCCTGCAGCGTGAAGACGGCGACGGCCGGCTTGCGGATCGCAAACGCCGGCGCGGCCACCACTGGCGGGAGGAGGCCCTCGAAGCGCTCTCCCGTTCCGGGCAGCTCGGCCGAGACGCGCGGGCTGCCGGCATGGACCTCGGCGCCGACGTGATGGGCGACGAGCCGGATGATGCGCTCGCCGTCGGCGGGCGACAGGCGCTCACCTGTGTCAGCAAGACCTTCCGAAAGCCGGTCGATCCAGAGCCGCCCGTCCGGGTTGAGCATCACCTCGACGATCGACGGGTCTTCCAGGAAACCGGCGATGGCCGGGCCAAGCGCCGTGCGCAACATGCGCGTGCCGCGAAGGACCGCCTCGGATTGCTGGAATGAAACCGCCATGTCGTCCCCGTTCTGCGCGGGACCGCTCGCGAGCGGCCCTGGATCGGGGATGAGTAGAAGAGGCAGAAAATCGGGCGGCGCAACAAGCGCGATACGGTCGTCGTAGTGTGGCGTGCAAAGACAGGGAAACGGCGAAGCCGCTGATGGCTCGCAAACAGTGTGATCGCGCCTATTCGCTGCTCGTGTTGGCCGGAACGTCCTCCGAAATCTCCTGTCGAAGCTTCGGGCCTTGGGCGAGCCGCCGGCCGAGCGCGGCCACGAAGGCGTCGTAGCGTTCGCCGGCCTTGGCGCGGGCGGCGGCCTGCGCGGGCTCTGGCAGCGGCGGGTTGGTGGTCAGCCAGAAGCGGACAAAGACCGCGAGCGTCTCGACGGCGATGCCGAGATCACGCTCCAGGCGCGCCATGCGCCGGTCGAACTGATCGAGACGCTTGGTGAGCGCCGCCTCCTGCCGCTCGGCGGCGTCGGGTGAGAGGAATGAGGCTATGGCAGCCTCAGCGATCAGCGATCGAGACTGGGCGCGGCGTGCGGCGTATTCGGCGAGCGCCTTGGTCACGCCGGGTTCGAGATAGACGGAGAGCCGCCGCTTCTTGTTCGGATTCGGCATGGCGGCCTACAGCTCCATGCCGTCGTTGGGATCGAGCGAGACCTGCCGCGCGAGGCTCTGCACGAGCCGGTTCATGCGGCTCAGCCGCGCGGCATCGTCCGGCTCGTCATCATTGGGATCGATCTCGAACTCGTTGCCGATCGGCGGCTTCTTCTCGATCGGGGTCACGCGGTCGAGCTCCGGCTGACGGCGCTTCTCGGAGCCAGTCGGGTCTTCGTTGTCCATCATGCCGGATGGCGCCTGCTGCTCCTGCACGGGCCGCGGCGGCAAGGGCCTGCCCGTCCAATCGTCCAGTTGCTGGTGATCTGTCTTTGCCAGGACCGGCGGCGGCAAGATGCGCGCCTGTAATCTCCGGTCCTCGAAGTAGCGGGCCTTCTTGGCGCGGATGGGCGGCGTGCCGGCGACCATCACGATCTCGTCGGCGGGCGGAAGCTGCATGATCTCGCCCGGCGTGAGCAGCGGGCGCGCCGTCTCCGAACGCGAGACCATCAAGTGGCCGAGCCATGGGCTCAGGCGATGGCCGGCATAGTTGCGCATGGCGCGCAGCTCGGTCGCAGTGCCGAGCGCATCGCTGACCCGTTTGGCCGTGCGCTCGTCGTTGGTCGCGAAGCTCACTCGAACATGGCAATTGTCGAGGATCGAATTGTTCGGTCCGTAGGCCTTCTCGATCTGGTTGAGGCTTTGCGCGATCAGGAACGACTTCAACCCATAGCCCGCCATGAAGGCCAGCGCGCTCTCGAAGAAGTCGAGGCGGCCGAGCGCGGGGAACTCATCGAGCATGAGAAGCAATCGGTGTCGCCGGGCCTTCGCATGGAGATCTTCCGTCAGGCGCCGGCCGATCTGGTTGAGGATCAGCCGGATCAGCGGCTTGGTGCGGGCGATGTCAGACGGCGGCACGACGAGGTAGAGCGTGGTCGGCCGCGCGCCGCCGACGATGTCGGTGATCCGCCAGTCGCAGCGGCGCGTGACGGCCGCGACGACGGGGTCGCGGTAGAGGCCGAGGAACGACATCGCGGTGCTCAGGACGCCGCTTCGTTCGTTGTCCGACTTGTTGAGGAGCTCGCGCGCCGCGCTCGCGATGACCGGATGCGGTCCGGCCTCTCCAAGATGCGGCGTCTTCATCATCGCCGCGAGCGTCGATTCGATCGGGCGGCGCGGATCGGAGAGGAAGGAGGCGACGCCTGCGAGCGTCTTGTCCTCCTCCGCGTAGAGCACGTGAAGGATCGCGCCGACCAGCAGCGCATGGGAGGTCTTCTCCCAATGATTCCTCTTCTCGAGCGAGCCTTCGGGGTCGACCAGGATGTCGGCGATGTTCTGGACGTCGCGGACTTCCCATTCGCCGCGCCGGACTTCGAGCAGCGGGTTGTAGGCCGACGACCTCGCGTTGGTCGGATCGAACAGCAGCACGCGGCCGTGCCGCGCGCGGAAGCCGGAGGTGAGCTGCCAGTTCTCGCCCTTGATATCGTGGACGATGGCGCTGCCGGGCCACGTGAGCAGGGACGGAATGACCAAGCCCACGCCTTTGCCGCTTCGGGTCGGGGCAAAGCAAAGGACGTGCTCGGGTCCGTCGTGCCGGAGGTAGTCGCGGCCGAGCTTGCCGAGCACGACGCCGTCGGGGCCGAGGAGGCCGGCCGCCTTCACTTCATCGAGCCGGGCCCATCGCGCCGAGCCATAGGTGTCGACGTACTTCGCCTCGCGGGCACGCCACACCGACATGGCAATCGCGGCGGCGATCGCCATGAACCCGCCCGACGCCGCGATATAGGCGCCCTCCACGAAGATCGCCGGGGCATAGGCGTCGTAGAAGAACCACCACGCATAGAAGGACGGGGGATAGTAGACCGGCCAGCCGAACAGGATGAACCAGGGCGCGCCGAGCTGTGCCTGGAAGCCCAATCGCCATGCCGTCCATTCCGTCGCGCCCCAGGTCGTCGCGAGGATGATCAGCGCGACGACCAGAATCTGGCCCCAGAGAATCCTGGTTCCGGTCATGACTTCGGCTCCTTCGAAAACGGTTTGGTCACAGGCCGATCCCCCTCTTGCGGCCGAAGCTCCAGTCGATCCCGCCGTCGCCGCGCGCGACGCCGGAGACATGGCGGCCGAGATGCTGTTCGAGGGACGGCGACCAGGGCACGAGTTGGAAGCCGAGACCATCGTCGAGCATCGCGAACCGGCCGGAAGCGAGATCGAAGCGGCGGCGATAGGTGCCCGCGACGTATTCGCCGGCGGTGGACTTGACGGCCGTCTGGCCGGTCTCGGCCTCGAGGCGCTGCCTCAGCGCGTCGAGCTCGCGGCGCCGCAGCGTCTCGATCAGGTTGCGGCTAAAGCTGACGCCGCGGTTTTGCCGCTCAGCCAGGCCCTGAGCGATCAGATGCTCGGCGCGGCGGTCGAGGGCGTCGCGGACCTCGGCGCCGAAGCCGCCGCCGCCGAGCGGGACCGGCTCGCGCGCGATGGCCTGGCGGTCGAGCCAGGTGGCGCCGTTCGCCGTGATCTGCTGCTCGAGCGGAAGGTCCGAGCGGACGGCGAGCGCGACGCGCCGGCGGCCCTGGGCGTCGTCGAACTTGCGCAGCTCGACGATCGAGCCCGGGGCGGAGTCTCCGGCGGCGTTGAGATCGGCGAGCCTGATGTGATGGGTGCGGCCGTCGACGCCGTCGACGACGGCGTAGGCGGTGCCCTTCAACTCGTCGTCGAGCCCGCGCGCCAGCAAGCGGCCGACGATCGGCTCGTCCAGGCTTTCGCCGGCCAGCACGTAGCTCGAAGGCCCGCGTTCGATACCGCGCTCGGCGAGGCCGTGATGGATCCGCTTGATGATATCGCCGCGCTCGCCGAGCTCGCGCAGGCGCTTCTCGGCAGACTCAGAGATGACCCATTGGCCCGGCCCGATCTGCTCGGCGAGACCGAGACCCTCCAGCTTGCGCAGGCGTCCGACCTTCAGCGCATGGAATTCGTCGGGCCGGCGGCCGGCATGCGGCGCGAGATCGATGATGCCCGTCGGATGGGCGTCGCGCGCAAGCTGGCGGTCGAGGTTCGTCCAGCGTTCGGCCGCGATCTGGCGTTCCAGCGTGGTGCGGATGTCATGATCGGTGCGCGGGCCGAGCTCCTGGGTGATCAGGTCGCGCGCGCGGTCGCGCATGCCTTCCTTGATGTAGTCGCGCGCGATGACGAGGTTCTCGCCGTCGTCACGAACGCCGCGCACGATCAGGTGGACATGCGGATGCTCGGTGTTCCAGTGATCGACCGCCACCCAGTCGAGCCTCGTCCCGAGATCCTTCTCCATCTGGCCGACCAGCTCGCGGGTGAATCGCTTGAGGTCCGCCATCTCGATCGCGTCGTCCGGCGACACGATGAAGCGGAAATGGTGACGGTCGTCGGCGCAGCGCTCCGCGAAAGCCTTCGGATCGGCCTCGTCGGTGCCCGGTCCGAAGAGCCGCGCCTTCTCTCCGTCCCGGGTGACGCCCTCGCGCCGCAGATAGCCGAGATGGGTCGCGAGCGGCGCGCCGCGCGCGCTGTGGCGGACGACACGCGCCTTCACGACGGCGCCGCGCGAGCGCGCGGTGATGAGGCGGTTCGCCTGCACCGAGGCGCGCTGGCCGCGGCCGAAGCGCGAGCGATGGCCGGGCCCGATCGTCCCCTTGCGGGAGACGGAGCCGCCGGCGCGCTGCGCGGCGGCGAGCGCCTGGGCGATGAAGGGCCGCGCCCGCTGCACGCGCGTGGAGCGGATGCGGCCAGGGCGGATGCGGAAATCGTCCTCGGCGCTCATGAGCGCAGCCCCGCACATCGCGCCAAGCGACGGAATTCATTGCAGAAGTGCCGAAGGCGCAGGCTGCGCCGGGACTGCGCACCTCGCGGTTTCGGCATGCAAGCTATTGAAAAAGCACGACCGTCCTGGCGCGCACCTCGCGCCCCTTTATCCTGCCATCGTGCGGTCGGGGTTGCGCCCTCCCGCCTCACCACACGCTCTTGCGCGCCGGGGTTCGCTACATCGCGATTGGGCAACGAGCGCGTCATTGCTGCGGATCCGGACTCGCTTGCGCGACGAAAAGGCTGGAGGAGCGCGGTGAGAGCGCTCCGGCGTCACGCGCTCGTGCTGCCGTCGCGTTGTCACCGGGCGCGCGCTGGTCTTGCGATGGTCCTGCATTCGCACCGTGGTTGGCGCGCACGACGAACAAGGGCGAGCGCGTCCAGGCGAGCGGATCGGGCGCAATCGCGGTCACGCGCTCGAGCGGTTCGCCGCCGACAAGGGGCGCCAGCATCGCGACATAGGCGCGCGTTTCCGCCGGCAATGCGCGCACGCCCGCAAGGTATTCGTCATACCGCTGCGGGCCGGCGTTGTAGGCCGCGAGGAAACCCGGCGATCCGTAGCGGTCGTGCATCTCGCGCAGGTACGCCGCGCCAGCCAGGATGTTGTCGCGCGGATCGAACGGATCGCGGCCGAGACCGTAACGGGCGCTCAGCTCCGACCACGTGTCCGGCATGATCTGCATCAGGCCCATCGCGCCTTTGCGCGAGACGGCGCGTGCATCGCCGGCACTTTCTGCGTCCATGACGACCCGTATCCATGCGGCGGGAACGCCGAAGCGCCACGCGGCTTCGGCGATGTAATCGGCGATCGTGTGACTGCTCGGAGCACGTGCGTCAGGCACGCTCTGCGCAAGCGCAGCGCCGGTGACCGGCCCGACTGTTAGCAGGCCGGAAAGGAGAAGGGCGGGAAGACGCCAGGCGGGCGAGCCCCACCCGGCGGTCTCATTCCGTCTCCGCGATGTCGAGCGGATGGGCATCGCCTCAGTCCCGCTCCGGCCGCTTCTGGGGACGGTTCCAGTGCAGGCCCCAGACGGACTTCGCGTCGCCCGACTGGAACAGGTTGGCGCGGATCGGCTGGCTGAGCGCCGGGTCGTCGATCTGGACGGAGACGTAGTCGCCGGCCTTCTCGCCCGTGCGCTTCCAGCCGGCGCCGATCTCAGGCCCGTTGCTGTCGCCGAGATGGACGCGGTAATCCGGCGCGTTCTCGGCGTCGGAATGTTCGGCCGGAATGAGCACGATCTCGCCGTTCAGCGTGAGCGTGCGGACGTGCCCGGCATAGCCGTTCTTGGTGCGGGCGAACTCTCCGATCTGTGGCATTGGAAGCTCCCTATGTGCGGTGAAGTGGATGTGCTTGGTGCGCCGTCACCGCGTTGCGGCGTGCCATTGGAAGCGGCCGTCGCCGTCCTCATCGGTCCACAGTGGGATAGCGCGGCCGATGATCGTGTTCGTGGAGAGCGGGCCGAAGTAGCGGCCGTCCATGCTGTCGGGCGCGGCCCAGTTCATGAGGAAAACTTCCCCGTCGGCGAGGCGGCGGCAGCCCTGCCAGGACGGCAGGCTGCGGCCGGCGCGATCGCGCGCCAGCGCCTCGCCCATTTCGATGCCGTCGATCGTGACATGCGCGCCGTGACGACAAACGCGTTGGCCCGGAAGGGCGGCGATGCGCTTCATCAACGGCACGCCGCGCGGCAGATAGTGGCGCTCGGCCATGAAGGAGGCGAGCGGTTCGGGTGTCGCGACGGCGACGAGGTCGGTGACTTCGAGGTGTCGCGCCGGCGCGATGGAATAGAAGCCGAGCGGCACGCTGGCCGATGCATTCCAAATGAGCTTCGGCGCCACCGGGAGGAACGAAAGGACGCCAACCGCCATCACGGTGAAGTACGTCGTCATGACATAACCGAAGCGCGTCACGGCTCGACGCGCCGGCGCAGAAGGATCGCCCGATGCTGCTCGACGGTGTAGCGGCGCGGCTCCTGGCCGGCGGTCAGGCGGTTGTGGACATGGCGCCAGTGATGCGGCGACACCTCGCTCGGATCGATGCCGATGGCCTCGATCGCATCGATGATCTGAAGCACGCGCTCGACCTTCGGCCAGCCCTCCATCTTGAGGAGGATGTCGCCGCCGGGCCGCACGAAGGGGAGCGTGGAATAGCGCTCGCCCGGCATGATCGCGCGCACAATGTCGATGCGCGAGAGGATGGTGCCGTGGTCATTGGAGGCCCAGCGCACGAAGGCGAAGACGCTGTTGGGCGCGAAGGCGAGCACGCGGCGGCGCCGGTCGAGGATCTGCTCCTCCTTCTCCTTGCCGAAGCGGATCCAGTATTCGACCTTCTTCTCGATCCAGGTCAGCTCGACACGCGTCAGGCCGTCGGCGGGCAGCGCCGGCGGCACGAGGCGCAGGTGGGGCGCACCGTTCATGGCTGGTCTCCTTCGGCTGGAGGGAATTCGCGGGCGAGCAGGTCGCGCAGCATGTCCGCGACGGTCAGGCCGCGCTGAAACGCGACGATCTTGATGCGGCCGCGCAGCGCTGGCGTGATGTCGATCGTCAGCCGCGCGGTGAATGCGGCGGCGTCACCGTTGCCGCCGGAGCGCTGCTCCGGCGACTTGATCCAGCGTTCAGGATCGGCCGGCCGTGCGATGAAGGCGCGTTTGGAAGAGCGCTGCGTCATCGCGCGAGCCTCCCGACTTCGGCCGCAAGAGCGGTGATCTCGCGCGCCGCCGGACTTTCCGTGTGTGCTTCCCAGACGAGGCGGCCGGACTGCGCGGCCTCCGCAAAGGCGACGCGCTGACCGATCCGGGAGGCCAGCAAGGGCGGATCGTGATCGGCGAGCGTGAGCGCGGTCTCGCGCGCGATGACGGTGCGCGCGGCACATCGATTGAGGACGAAGCGGGCGACGAGCTGGGGGCGATAGATGCGCGCCTCGCTCAGCAGCGTGAGCATCTCGGCCGATCCCCAGCCGTCGAAGGGCGACGGCTGCACCGGGATCAGGACGATGTCGGCCGCCAGCAGCGCCGAGCGCATCAGCCCGGCGACGCGCGGCGGGCCGTCGATGACAATGTGATGAACATTCCGCGCGAGTTCGGGCGCTTCTCGATGAAGCGTGTCGCGCGCCAGGCCGATCACACCGAACAGGCGGGGAAGGCTTTCGCGTGCGCGCTGCTGCGACCAGTCGAGGGCGGAGCCTTGCGGGTCGGCGTCGATGACGGTGACGCGCTGGCCACGCCGCGCCCACTCGCCGGCGAGATGTAGAGCGAGCGTCGTCTTGCCGACGCCGCCCTTCTGGTTGAGCAGCGCGACGATCATGGCGTGCCCCGCTCTCGGCGGCGCTCATGCACAGGTGTGGATTTCGGAGCGGCCGTTAGAAAGATTCCGAAGGAATCCTGGTTAGAAGAGTTACGGCTGCCACAGCACCCTGAATCGTCGAACGGATTCGACGATTCCGGTCCCCGATAGCACGAGGATCGGGTCCCCGATGGCACGACAGGCCGGGTCCCTGATAGCACGAGGCGATTCACAGCTTGTCCCCAGCGCGAGAGGCCGTGCGCTTCCTTGGCGAAGCGAGGGCGGTGGGATCGATTGGAGCGAAGGCGAGGCGTTCGGGGGCGTCTGGCGGCTGCTCGATGGTCAGCCGGTAGCCGGGCAGCGTCTGCTGGCGGACGATCTCACGCAGGTCGTAGGCGAAGTGCTTGAGCGGCGAGAGGCTGCCGGACTTTGCGTGGAGATACGCGATGTCGAAGCTCCAGCCGGACGGCTGGCGGCCACCATGCTTGCGCACCAGGCGGTAGAGCCAGCGCTCGAGACCGCCGGTCAGGCGGAAGTAGGCGCGGTCGATGGTCAGCACCAGCGCGTCGTCGAGGACGGCGGCGTAAAACCAGTCCGGCACGATCAGCTCGAGGCCGAGCGGACGGCCATGCGCGTCCGCTCGCTCTTTCCATTCGTTGATCCAGGAGAAGCGATGCATCCGCCGCTCGGTCGGCTGGCGGATCGACGTCGCCACGGTGGTCGACTGCAAGCGGTCGAGAGCGGCTTTCAGCCGGTCATAGTCGCGCACGCTCACGCCGCGGCCGATGAAGGAGAGGATCTCGTAGGGCGTCGCCGCCATCAGGCGTGACGGCCGCAGGCCTAGATCGCGCGCCTCGACGATCTGCGAGGCCGCCCAGATCAGCACGTCGGCGTCCCAGATGGTCGCCATGCCGTGCTCCGGGACCGCTTCGACGCGGATGACGATCATGCCGGCCTTGAAGTCGATAGGCGTCAGCCGCTTCGACTTGGCGAGCGAGAAGAAGGGATAGGCCATGAGGTCCTGCGCGTCGCGCGGCGCGAGGTCGCCCGGCAGCGCCCGGAAGAGATCGAGCTGCTCGCGCTCGCCATTGCGTCGCGCCGGGGACATGGCCGGTACCTCAACGGCGGTCCCGGCCAGCCTGCATCGGGGCGGGGCCGTGGCGCTTCGCCGGCAGCACGGAGCCGCGCGGGTCGGACGTCGAGGTGACCGCGCCGCGGTCGGCCCAGGCCTTGAGATCGTCGAGGGCATAGACGACGCGGCCGCCGAGCTTCCGGTAGGCCGGCCCGGTTCCGTAGGTGCGATGCTTCTCCAGTGTCCGGCTGGAGAGGCCGAGGAAGTCGGCGGCCTCCGGCGTCCGCAAGAAGCGCGGCGGAAAGCCGGCGAGATTGGTCATGTCGCACCTCCGGGCGTTCGTTCAGGTCGCCGGCCAGATCCGGCGCTTGGCGGCCACGGTGGCGGAGGGGCAGGAGGTTGGGGGATGGCGAAGATGCGGATGCCAAAATCGCACCCCCGCGGCGGCCCGAGCTATGGGCGGCGGCGGCGGCGCAGGAGGGAGCGATAGCCCCCGGCGATCAGCGCGAGGCCGTCCTTCACGAGGTCGATCGTCGCGTCGCGAAGCGCGGAGGTTTTCCAGGGGGAATCGGCAACGCGCGCGGCCCCGAAGATCGCCTCGGCGATCTCGCGATAGCTCGCGCCTTCGTGGCGCCCGTCGACGGCCTGAAGCATGCGGCGGAGCCGTCGTCGCTGCTGGCTCGTTAGCCTCGCGTCGGCCGGGACGCGCCGGCCGTTGATGGCCCGCCAGAGGCGCGTGACCGCCTCGATCCGGTCAAGCCCGTCGGCTCCCAGTGAAACCAGGGCTACGAGCGGGTTCGCCGGCGAAGCATCGGACAGGATCAGGAGCCGCACGGTCCTCGACCCGCGGCCATGGACAATGCTCATTCCATCGGAACCAGCGCGGCCAGTATGCGGATCGAGTTCGGGAAGGACGGTGCTCTCGACGGTCGATGCGGCAGGAACGGTCGTGAGAATAACCGTGCCCGGGTCAATGTCTGGCGCCCAGAATACGGTCGCTGCGGTCGCATCGAGCGTGGGATCGATCGCGAAAGCGGAGCCCCCAGCGCCGCTGGATCGTCGCGGCAAGGCGCTCGGTCGCGTCGGGGGAGCGCGTGCTTTCGGCAAAATCCCGTTGATAGACGGCGTTGCGCCTCAGGTATTCCCAGGCAAGGTCAGGCGCGACGAGCTGATCCAGGTAGTCGTAGGTGTCGGACGAGCGCCAGCGCGATGTGTCGGGCCCCATTCTGTTTCCTCCCCCGACCCGCGGGCCGGGCGCGTGCGAAGGAGGAGATACGATTACGGGTTGATCGAGCTTGGAGAAGTCCCGTTTTGTGCAACACGCGATGCCGTCACGGCATCACGTATGGGCATCACTTGTCCGTCTCACGGGCGAGCTGCCGGTAGCCCTGCTCGGTCATCCAGCGGGCGCGCGCCAGATGACTGCGATGCACGCGGCTGGCGCGCTCCGGTTCCTTCGTGGGATCGATCCCGAAGAGCAGCTCTACCGCCTCGCGCCAATCAGCACCGTCCGTCTCGGCGTCGAGCAGGCGCAGATAGAGCTTCATGTGCGCGCGGTCGTAGCTGGTCAGAACGGCGCTCTGCGGCGGTTCGTCCATGAACGGATCGTGTGTCAAACTGAACCCCGCGGGCCGACGCTGGCGCGCGTCGACGAGCTGTTGACGCTACGCCCTGGGGCGCTGAGCGCAAGGCGACGCGTCGGCACGAAGGATCGATGCCCGCGGCGCCCCGCGGGATCATCGGTTCTTGCGGGTCTCGGCCTTCGCGCGGACAAGCATCACTCCTTCGCCCTGGTCTGACGACAGGAAGACGATGCCGTTGGCCTCCAGCGTGCGACGGACCTGATCTTCCGTCGACTCGTAAATGGCGCGATGGCCCGACTCCAGGCGCTTCAGCGCCGTCAGCGATACCAGGGCCTTGTCGGCGAGCGTCTCCTGCGTCCATCCCAGCAGCGCGCGAGCGGCCCGCGATTGTCGGGCGGTGATCATGCATGATCACCTCCCACCGGGTCGATCGAGCGTGCCAGAACTACGACTAAAATAGTCGCTCTTGGTCGGCGAGGCGAGGGAAAATGGCGGCCAAGGACGGGAAGTTGGGCAAATCGCGCCGAACCGATTCGGTCGCTTTGCCGAGCCGGCCGCAGTCGGCGGGACAGGCCCCGCCCGGGCATTCCGGGCGGGGCCTGGGGCTCGCGCCTCACTCGCCGTTGCGGCGGTTCGGGCGGGACCAGATCAGGCTGTAGCCGTCGCCGTCCTCGTCGTCGAAGAGGTTGGCGTAGATCGGGGCGGTGAAGCTCGGATCGTCGAGCTTGAGGCCCAGATAGTCGCGGCCCTCGTTGGAGCGCTTGGCCCAGGCGGCGCCGATCTCGACGCGGCCCGCGAAGACGCGGTGGCTGGGGGCGTTCTCGCCGGAGCGGTTGGCTTCGGGGACGATACGGACGTTCTTGGCTTGGACGCTGAGGGTGACGATCTGGCCGACGAACTCGTTGCCGGACTTCTTGAAGGTGCCGATGGTCGCCATGGTGGTTCTCCTCGATGTCTGCTTCGAGCCCGCACCATTGCGGCCTCGATGGCGATCGGCAGGCCGCGGGCGATCGACGCCGCACCTGCTCGCAGGCCGGAGCGCAGCGGAGGATGGCGGCCGGGAGACTTTCTTGTTTCGCGAGGAATGGGCGCAGCCCAGGGGAAGAAAGTCGACCGGCGCCATTGCGGCATAGGCGATCGAGGCGAAGCCGGCCTGCGGCCAGATCAGCCCATCAAAGAGGCCGCATGGAGCGCTCGATCAGGCAGAGACGATCAAGGAGAACCTGGCGCCTCCATCGTGCAACCGAGGGGGACGGCGGGGTCGGTGCACGGCGCTCATCCCGCGTCGAGGCGACCGGCCGCATCAAGGCTCCCGATGAGCAGGGACAGGCGTGCGACCAGCCCGCTGCCTTCGAGGGCATGGAGATCTGTCACGCGGGCCAACACCGCGTTCCAACGCGGTCCGCGACCGATGGGTCAGCGCGACCCGGCGCTCATCCACACCTCAGATTGCCAACAGGCGAGGAGGAGATCGCAGGCGGCGTGATGTCGTCATGCCGGTAGCCGGAACGGCCTCAGGCGCGCGCCACGCCTTGGCCGGTCCCACGGGGCGGGGCCAGCGTCGCCAGCCGCGCGAAGGTGGTGATGCCGACGACGACGGCTCCGACCAGCGAGAAGACGACCTGCCAGGTTTCGGAGGGCATCGTGTGCTTCACGATGCCATGTGTCGCGTGATAGCCGGCGATGGCCGCCGGTGCGACAAAGGCGGCAGCAATCATGAGCCGCAGCCAGAGCGGCCTGACGAATGCGAGCAGGAGATGTCCGGCCAGAAGGGTTGCGAGGCCGGCGACAGCCCCAACGGCGATTCCGCCGAGCCAGCCGGCACCTGTGCCATACGCCCAGACGCCTGCCGTGACGCCCGCGAACAGCGGCAGCGCATAGACGGCAAGGTAGAACAAGAGACAGCAGATGACGCCGATGGCGGCTAAGCTGGCGAGAATACTGACGACAATCATGGTGGCGGCCTCCGAGAGACAAGGATCTGACGGTCGCGCCTTCCACCACCACCACGGCACATTGATAGTGTAGGCGAAATAGGGCGTCTCTGCGAGCGGGATCGCGCCGTAAGCTCTGCGGTCTGGCTGCCGCACGCGTTGAGCCAACGAACGCTATGGTTGATCTCGCGAAGGATAGCGTCCTAGCGCCTATTGGCGGGTTCGACCGAAGGAATCACATATGGGGCCTGTTCGAGTTCCGCGTCATCAGGAGAACCCGGCCCCACTGCGTCTCGGTCGGCCCGCTGACAACGGTGAAGCCTGCCTTCTCGTTCGCCCGAATGGCGGCATGATTGTCGGGATGTGGGTCTATTCCAAGCGCCGGTGCGCCACGGCTCATGAGAACATCTGAGTGCTGGCGCAGCAGTCGCGAGCCATGACCTAGACCAACCAGTTCGGGGTCGCCGATATACATGTCGATGCCACGTGAGCCGGGAGGCAGGAAATCGAAGTGGTGAGGTGACCATGCGTGGACATCGTAGTCATGAATATAAGCAAAGGGCTGGGATCCAAGCATAGCGATCCACATGGCTATGCGGGTGTCGTTCAATTCGTCGGCGTCTGGGCCGGCGCCACCAAACCAACGCGCCACGTGAGGTCTTGACGACCACTTGGCCAGCAACGGCAGATCGCTCACATCGACAGGCCGAAGTTCGTAGTGCGGTTGCATGCTTCCTCTCATAACTCTGCCCGATGCCATTTGGCAGAGAGTCGACGGTGCAAGTTACTTGACTGGCGGCGCTCACGCGCCGCCGAACCGCCAGACCGGGATGCCGAGCTTCTTCGCCTTGTCGGCGAGGTTTTCCTGGATGCCCGTGCCGGGGAAGATCATGACGCCGATCGGCGGCACGTCCAGCATGGCATCGTTGCGCTTGAATGGCGCGGCCTTGGCGTGCTTCGTCCAGTTCGGCTTGAAGGCGATCTGCGGCACGTTGCGGTGATCGGCCCATCGTGCGGCGATGCGCTCGGCACCCTTCGGCGAGCCGCCGTGCATGAGCACCATGTCGGGGTGCCTGGCGTGCACCTGGTCGAGCTTGGCCCAGATCAGGCGATGATCGTTGAAGTCGAGCCCGCCGCTGAGCGCGATTTTCGGGCCCGGCGGCAGCAGCATTTCAGTCTCGGCGCGCTTCTTCGCGGCGAGGAAGTCGCGGCTGTCGATCATCGCCGCGGTCATGGCGCGGTGGTTGACGAGCGAGCCGTTGCGCGGCCGCCAGGCCGAGCCGGTGTGGCGCTCGAAGTGATGGCAGGCCTGGTCGCGCATCAGCTCGAAGGCGTCGCGGCGCTCGATGAGCGTCTGGCCCTCGGCGATGAGCCGCTCCAGCTCGACGGACTTGACCTCGGTGCCGTCTTGCTCGCGCTGGCTGCGGCGCTGCGCCTGCTCGTTGTCGTCGAGCTCGCGCGCGACGCGGTCGGCGGCACGGTGGAAGAGGTTCACGGTCGACCAGAGCAGGTCCTCGAGATCGGGCTCGAGGCGGGTGTCGCCGAGGGTGGCGATGAGGGCGTCGAAGATGTCGGCGATGGCCCCGGCAACGGCATTGCCTTCGGGAAGCGGGCGCGGGTCGGGTTCGTCCTGGAAGGGGCGGAAGCCGTAGAGCTGAAGCTCGGTGAGGACGTGGTCGGTCGCAGACGCGCTGTGGTGGGGCTCGAAGTCGTCGTCGCTGGTCATGGGATGCTCCGTCGCTGGATTGGCCGCGACCCTCGCGGCCTTCATGGCGACGGAAGACGGCGGGCGGGCCGGCCCTGCACCCGGAGCGAAGCGGAGGGCCGAAGCGCCAGCGGAGGATGGCGAAGGCCGGCTATTTTGCCTCGCGATGCAAAGGCGCGTCAGCGCCGGCGGAAAATAGCCGGCCGCAGCCATTGCCGGGCCGGGCCGCTTGCCGTCCCGTTCGCCTCTCAGGAAGGCCGCGGGCGCGGCTCTCTCCGGCGCCTCGGAGCATCGGCCGCCGGCGTGATGGCGAGCCCCATCATCCGCTCCGGCCGCACGTCCACATTCATCAGGGCTATGCGGCGTCGGCCATGAAGCGGGCGGCATCCCGGGACGCGATCTGCGCCCGAAGGGCTGCCCGCAGCGCGTCGGGGCCGAGCATCCGGAGATCCTCGTTGAAGTCGGCGAGCCTTGGCGAGAGTACGATCGCCTCGATGCCGTCGTCGGACGCGCGCTCGATCAGCGCGGCCATCGCGCCATCGCCGGCCGGGTCGTCGTCACGCGCGATGTAGAGCCGGCGCAGTGTGTCGGCGAAGAGGATGGCCGAGAGATGGGCGGCCGAGAGGGCGGCGACCATCGGCATGTCGGGCAGCGCCATCCTCAGCGACAGCATGGTCTCGATGCCTTCGCCTGCGGCCATAACTTCGCCAGCGACGCCGAAGCGGACGGCGTGTCCGAGAAGATCGCCCATCGCGCGGCGCGGCGTGTCGATCGGCGCCTTGCCGAGACGGACGGGGTCGAAGCCGTCGGGATCGAGCCAGGTCCGGTGCGCGCCGGTGAGGCGGCCGTCGAGATCGGTGACGGCGGCGATCATGGCGGGCCAGGTCTCCGTGGCGGAATGCTCGTCCGGCCGGTAGTAGCAGCGCGGGTGGAAGCGCAGCGATCCGGTTCCGTGCAAAGACGTAATGCCGCGCCGGCGGAGATACGTCTCGACCAGCGTGCCGTGGATCGGCCGCGACATGGCGAACAGCCGCCGCGCGGCTTCCGGCGAACCCGTTGGAGCTGGCTGGATCGTGCGCCGACGCTCGCTCGCCTGCGGCTCGGGCTGCGGCAGGCTGAGGAAGGCGCGCGCCTCCCTCGCGACGTCCGCGAAATCCACGAGGCCGCAGGTCTCGCGGATGACGTCGAGCAGGTCGCCATGCTCGCCGGTCGCGGCGTCGGTCCACTTGCCGGCCGCGCCCTTGCCGCTCTCCGGGCCGATGAGGCGCACAAACATCGAGCGGCCGGGTGTGTTGCGCACGTCGCCCACCATCCAGTAGCGGCCCTCGCGGTGGCCGTTGGACAGGTAGTGGCGGCACACCGCCTCGGCATTGCGCGCGAGCCGGCGTGCCAGTTCGGAAGCGTCGAGCCGGGACATCACACCGCCTCCCGCTCGGCGACGCGCTCGATGGGATAGCGGTCCATCACCCTCGCGAGGATCGCGGGACCGCTGGCGTCGGTGGGCACGAACAGGCGCAGCTTCCACGAGATGATCTCGTGGAAGAGGCCGTAGGCCGTGAGCCGCTCGCGCATGGTGTCGGTGAAGCCCGACAGCTCGATGCGATGACCGCCCATCACCCGGACGCGACGAAGCTGAAGCCCCTCGGCGAGGTCGATGACGGTCTTGCCCTCGATCAAGGCGGCAAAGGCCTCGTCCGGCGTCAGCGCAGGCAGGCCGGTCGCGGTTGCCGTGGCCGCCCAGGCCGGGGAAACCTTGCGGCCGATGATGCGCTCGCCGTCGTCGGTCTGCAGGCGATAGACGCGGGTCGACTCGTTGGGGAGCCGCTTCCAGATCGGCAGCAGCAGGCCGGAGACCATGTGCAAGGTCGAGTCGGTGAACGCGGGCACCTCGGCGAGCTCGGCCGTCCAGGCGGCCGCGAAGCTCGCCTCGTCGGCATCCTGCCAGTGGCTCTCCGTCATCGCGCGGAGGGACACGTTTGGCGCTTCCATCGGCCGGATCAGGCGGACGCGGTACTCGACTTCGCCATCGTCGAGCATGACGGACGGGGCATGGACCTGCACGGCGGCGCGGCCGGACCGCGCGTTGACAAGAAGCCGTGCCCCGCGTTCGCGCAGCCGGCTCAAGGCTTCGTCGAGCGTGACGGGCCGGTTGCGCTGGCGCTGCTTGATGGTCAGCAATCGCGTCTCGGCGCCCGTGCCGGGATGGGTATAGATCGTCTGCCGGCCGGTGACGACGAAGCTCTCGGCCCGCAGCGTCTCCAGCCCGACATCATAGGTGCCGGCGGCGATGGCACCCTCGATGCGCGCGTTGAGAAGCTGCTCGAATGCCGTGAAGAGCACACCCTGGAGCTCGATGGTCAGCGCGAGCATGCGGTTGAGGAACGTGCTGATGCCGGGCAACTGGTCCTTGAGCCCGCTCGCATCGGTGAGCGTCAGGCCGGTGGTTGCCTCGAAGCGCTCGAGAGAACAGCCCTCGATCCTGCCGCGGGCGAGCAGCACGTAGAGCTGGCGCAAGGCGTCGCGCGCATAGTGGGATTCCAGATTGTCCTCCGGGCGGAACAGGCCCTGGCCGGCGGTCTCCCGCTGGCCGCGCGTGATCGCCCCGAGGGTGTCGAGCCGGCGCGCGATGGTGCTGAGGAAGCGCTTCTCGGCCTTGACGTTCGTGGCGACGGGCCTGAACAGCGGCGGCTGCTTCTGGTTGGTCCGGTGCGTGCGGCCGAGGCCCTGGATGGCCGTATCCGCCTTCCAGCCGGGTTCGAGCAGGTAGTGCACGCGCAGGCGCGTGTTCCTCGCGGAAAGCTCGGCGTGGTAGCTGCGCCCGGTGCCGCCGGCGTCGGAGAAGACCAGGATGCGCTTGTGGTCATCCATGAAGGCCTGCGCCTCGGCGAGGTTGGCGGACGCCGCGCGCGTCTCGACCACGAGACGATCGCTTCGGCCGGCGCCGCCCGGCTTGCGAACGACGCGGCGCGAGCGCCCCGTCACCTCGGCCACCATGTCGGCGCCGAAGTGCTGGACGATCTGGTCGAGCGCGCCAGGGACGGGCTGCAGGCTCGCGAGCTTCGCGATCAGCGCATCCCGGCGCGCGACCGCCTCGCGGCTCTCGACCGGCTGTCCGTCGCGATAGACCGGACGCGACGACAGCTTGCCCTCGCTGTCGGTGTAAGGCTCGTAGAGCTGGACCGGGAAGGAATGGGCGAGATAGTCGAGGACGTATTCGCGGGGCGTGATGTCGACGCGAACGTCGTTCCATTCCTCGGTCGGCAGTTCGGCGAGGCGCCGCTCCATCAGGGCTTCGCCCGTCGAGACGATCTGGATGACGGCGGCGTGGCCTTCCTCGAGATCGCGCTCGATCGCGCGGATCAGCGTCGGCGTCTTCATGCTGGTGAGCAGGTGTCCGAAGAAGCGCTGCTTCGCACTCTCGAACGCCGATCGCGCGGCCGCCTTGGCCTGCCGGTTCAGCGTGCCCGATCCGCCCTCGCTGCCGCCTGTGATGTTGGCCGCCCGCATGGCGGCATCGAGGTTGTTGTGGATGATCGCGAAGGCGTCGGCGTAGGCGTCGTAGATGCGCGTTTGCTCGGGCGTCAGAGCATGCTCGACCAGTTCGTATTCGACGCCGTCGAAGGAGAGCGAGCGCGAGGTGTAAAGCCCAAGCGCGCGCAGGTCGCGGGCGAGGACCTCCATCGCGGCGACACCGCCGGCTTCGATCGCCTCCACGAACTCCGCGCGCGTCGAGAACGGGAAGTCATCGCTCCCCCAGAGGCCGAGCCGCTGCGCATAGGCGAGATTGTGCACGGTCGTCGCGCCGGTGGCGGAGACGTACACAACGCGAGCATCTGGGAGCGCATGCTGGAGGCGCAGGCCCGCGCGGCCCTGCTGCGAGGCCTCCTGATCGCCGCGCTCGCTCTTGGCGCCGACCGCGTTCTGCATCGCGTGCGCTTCGTCGAAAATGATTACTCCGTCGAAGTCGGAGCCCAACCATTCGACGATCTGCCGGACGCGGGAAAGGCGTTCGCCGCGGTCGTCGGACCGCAGCGTGGCATAGGTTAGAAATAGGATGCCCTCCCGCAGCGTGATCGGCTTGCCCTGCGGGAAGCGGGAGAGCGGCGTGATGAGCAGCCGCTCCATGCCAAGCGCCGACCAGTCGCGCTGCGCGTCCTCGATGAGCTTGTCGCTTTTCGAGATCCACACCGCCTTGCGGCGGCCCTGCATCCAGTTGTCCAGGATGATGCCGGCGGACGCGCGCCCTTTGCCGACGCCCGTGCCGTCGCCGATCATGAAGCCGCGGCGGAATCGGGCGGCCCCTTTGGCGTCCTCGGCTGCCGCTGTGACGACGTCGAAGGTCTCGTCGACGGTCCAGGCGCCGGCAAGGTAGCCCGAGTGCGCCTCGCCGGCATAGATCACCGTTTCGAGCTGGGCGCCCGAGAGCAGGCTGAGAATGTTCGCCGGCAGGCGTGGCCGGTAGCTCGGCTTGGGCGGCGCGACGGAGGCCATCGCCGCCGACTGGACGAGCTGCGTCGGATGGTCCTGAGCGCCGGGAATCCGGATGCTCTGGAGCGCATAGTCCTCGTAGATGGAATCGGAGAGGCGCGCGCCTTGCGGCGGCGTCCAATCGACCGTCTCATAGGCGAGATCGATGCCTTCAGGTGCGGGCGCCATCGCCGGCCGCGATGCGGCTTGGGCGGTGCGTGCGACGCCGCCGCGAACGGGGCGCGGTGTGGCGACTGACGGCACGGCGACGGAGGCCTCGACCGGCAGCCGCGCCGGAACGTGCTCCGTGATCCAGGCCAGCAGCGTGGCGACATCCGGCGCGACGCCGGGCGCAGCCGGGAAAGCCGTCGGATCGTCAGCCGGCCGCTTGTCGATGACGGTCAGGCGCGTCGGGAATGTCGTGCCGTGCCTGGCATAGACGCGGCCATCGATCGCCGCGGAGAAGACGACGCGACCGCGCTCCTGAAGCCGGACATAGGCGTCGCGCCAGGCCGGTGCGTCGGGCGCAAAATTGGCGCCGGTGATCGCGACCAGGCGGCCGCCATCGGCGAGCCGCGCCAGCGCCGAGTCGATGTGCCGATACGCGGCATCCGCCATGCGGCCCTGCACGTTGGCCATCGCCGAGAAGGGCGGGTTCATGATGACGACGCTCGGCACGATGGCGGCGTCGAGGTGGTCGTGAATCTGCGCGGCGTCATGTCGGCTCACGGCGATGGCCGGAAAGAGGAGGGCGAGAAGGCCGGCGCGGGTCTTCGCCAGCTCGTTGAGGGCAAGCGATCCGGCCGCCATCTCGGCGAGGATGGCGAGCAGGCCGGTGCCGGCCGAGGGCTCGAGCACCCGGTCGGCCGGGGCGATGGCGGCGGCCGTCGCGACCGCGAGGCCGAGTGGGATCGGTGTCGAGAATTGCTGGAAGGTCTCGCTCTCGGTCGAGCGGCGCGTGTGCGTCGGCAGGAGGCCGACGATCTTCTCCAGCATGGGAAGAGCGACAGCCGGAGAACCGGCCTTGCGCAGAAGCGCCTTTCCGTATTTGCGGAGAAACAGGACGGTCGCGGCCTCGCAGGCGTCGTAGGCCGTCTTCCAGTCCCAGGCGCCGGACGCATCGGAGCCGCCGAAGGCATGCTCCATCGCGGCGCGAAGGATCGCCGCGTCAACCTGACGGCCCTGTTCGAGATGCGGAAGGAGATGGTGCGCGGCTGCGCCAATGCAGCGAGCAATATCGGAGGGAGACGCAAGCGGCGACGCCGCGACCGCAGGGGCGGCCGCGAAGGCGGTTGATGGCATCATGTCGGTGAACCTCGGGAGAGTCAGGGACGGGCGAGCCGGCCGGCGCTCTCTCTGGACCGCACCGGCTCAAAGCCGTCCCGGCCAGGCTCTCCCTCTCGTCACCGCTCTCACCGTGCGCCGTCACGCACGCGAGGATCAGGAAGCCGGTTCGTCCGGCAGGGTTACCGAAGGAGGAACATAGGCGTCGAAGGGGTTGCCGTCGGCGAGATGGCCGAAGGGCGTAAACACGAAATCCGTGCCGTCGCGCCCCACGGCGCAGATGACGTAGCGCGGCTCGCCGGTAACGGCATCGGTGCACTCCATGAGCGCGAGTTTGCCGTCCGCCGCAGCACGGAGCAGCGTCGCGAAATTGGCGCGCGCGTGATCGGGGATGCTCATCGCGCACCTCGCTTTCCCGGCCGGGTGGACAGGGTGCGGTCCAGCCAGCCATTGGTTGCGATCCACGCGACGGTCTTGCGGCGGCCGAGATTGAGCACATGCGCGCCACCACCGAAGGCGTTCACACGCGGGCGCGAGCAGGTATTCGCCCACTGAAAGCCCCACCGTCCGGTGAGGTCGAATTCTTCGGCGCAGCGGAGCACGAAATCGATGACGGCCTGCGGATCGCCGGTCGTGTCATCGCGAATCCAGAGCTGCGTTCCGCCGTGCTCGGGCTGGATGGACAGGAGGAACGCTTCGGAGGGCGGGTCCTCGGCGGCGTTCTCCTCCATCATGCGATTGTAGATTTCGAGCGCACGCGCGGCGTTCTCCGGCGTGCCGACATCGAGAAGGCAGGAGAAGTGCGTGAAGAAGTCGGCCATGTCAGGCTCCTGAAACGACAAAGCCCGGCGCGGGGGCCGGGCCGGTTGGAGAAAGAAGGGTTGGCGGTTGGCGGGGTCAGAGCCGGAATTCAGCGACGAGGCGCTGCGCGTTGGCGTGATGCTCCAGCATCTCGCGGTAGAATTGCTTGCGGGCCTCCCGCTTCGCCGGATCCCGCCGTGCCGATCGCGTGAGTTTGCGCCGTGCCGCGCGGATCACCGTGCGGTCGCTGTCCCAGACGGTGACGCCGAGGCGGAGATAGGTGCCGTGCATCTCAGCCTCCGTCCGCCTGCTTCGCCGCTCGCAGGGCGACGAGCGCCGCGCGGAATTCCGCCGCGCCGACTTCCTCCGACAAGTCGATGTTGGCGGCGACGGACACGCATGCGCTGTGAATATCAGCGTCCGACACGGCGTCCGCGGTCAGACTTGCGAATTCGGGATCGGTCTCGACGATTGCGACGATCTGGTCGCGGACGCGGTCCTCCTGGAGCTGCGCGAGGACGTGACGTGGGCGTGGAGCCGTGACGGGTTCGTCGGGATCGTGCGCACCGGCAAGGATCGCCTCGGCCTTCGCGACCGCGGCGTTCGCGCGTGCGAGCCAATAGGCGTCCGTCCCTCGCTGGGAGATCTGGTCCGCAACGACGATCTTGAGGAGGCCGAACAGCACCTCGAAATGCGCGGCCTTCCGCTGAATGGTCTCATCGAAGTGCGATGGGACCGGGACGGTCTCACCTGAATAGGCAGCATCCGCCCCGAGCCAGATGCCGGTGACGTAAGTTTCGCCGGCGGCCTCGTAGTCGAGCTTGTCGTTTGACCAGTCATCGTCCTCGATGGCCTGGCGGCAGGCCTCGGCCGGTGTCGCGGCGTGATAGGTGCGCTGCCGATAGACCGGCACGCGGTAGGCCGTTTCGACGGTGTAAGCGGGCATGACAGGCTCCTGAAAACGCGAAAGCCCGGCGCGATGGCCGGGCTGTTGGGGTTGGGTGGAGAGAAGGCGGGCTAGTAGCCGAATTGCCATGACGGCCAGGGCTGGCCGTCATCAGCTGCCTTGACCGCCTCCGCGAGATAGTCGGCATCGCCTTCCACGACGGTCGGGCTCTCGACGGGCGTTTCGTCGATCACCTTCACGCTGCAGACGAGGCCGTCCTCGACCTCGACATGGACGGGCACGAAATACTGGAAGACGACGCGGCGAGGCGTGGCCGAGCTGAGCTTGGTCATCGGATCGCTCCTGATTGTGGGGCGGCGGGAGCGGCGAGGCCGCTCCCGCCGTGGTCGCGTTACTCGGCGGCGATCATCGCCGGGTCGTCAGCGTCGACTTCGCCATCATCCGGCTGTTGGTCCTCGTCGTCGGCGAGAAAGGCCGGCAGCGTTTCATCGCCTTCACCTCCGCTTGCATCGACCGAGGTCGTCGCATCGGGATCGGCGGACCGCAGCGGCTCCGGCAGCCAGCCGGTGTCGGCGAGCAGGCGTTCGGCCTCCTTCGCCATCTCGGGCTTTTTGAGATGATCGATGAGCTGCGCCTTCTCCTCGCCGAGCGCTTCCCGCACGGCTTCGACGATCCGGCTCTTCGTGACGCGGCCGAGGTAGTTCGCCACCGTCGGCCGCCAGCCGGCCTCCACCATGTCGAGGCCGGTGGCGCGCGCCAGCCGATCGGCATCGCGCATGCGCCGGTCGAGCCCGTGCTGGGTCACGCCATAGCCGCTATGGGGATTCGGGCGCTCGTAGAGCGCGTTGATGCCATAGCTGACGCAGTGGGCGAGCAGCGCGAGGCGGCTCGCATCGTCGAGGCCGGCGATCCAGTCCCACAGCCGATCGTCGTCATCGAGCGGCATGTCCGCCTTCCAGGCTTCCACGCGTGCCTGGATGGCCTTGGCGGAAGCGCTGTCCTTCAGGTCGGGGGCCTGGACGGGGAAGTGGACCTCCCGGACCGACGCCTCGACAGCGCAGCCGTGCGCGTTGCGCTTGAACGCATCGAGCACCAGCCTGTGCAGGAGCGCCGTCAGAGCCACCTGCGGGTGGTTGGCCACGGCGTCGCGCAGCGCCAGCGTGCGATAGGCGGTGAGCTCGATCACCAGCCGCTCGGCCAGCGGCTTGACGGCATCGTCTTCATCGTCCTCTTCGGCGCCGGTGGTCTGGCCGCCGATGGTGATGACAGCGCGCTGAGCGGACGGGGTCGCGGGAGCATCGTCGCCGCCGGGTTCTCCATCGGTCTCAGCGTCGCTGCTGTCGACGGCGACGGGCGCCTCGTCCTCCGGCCGCACATAGCCGCGATCGATCACGATCTCGCCGTCGCGGTCCACGCTGACGAAGACGCCGGCGCGCGCGATGTCAGCGGGATCGTAGACGACGGGACGTTTCTCGAAGGCTTCGAGAGCCTCCTCGATCTCGCCCAGGCGCCGATCGATCTCGTCCGGCAGCTCGTCGGCGCCGTCATACTCCGCCTCGAGCTGGTCGTACTCGGCGCGCAACGCCTCGCGTTCGGCCCGCTCCTCGTCGGTGAGATCGACGAACGTGCCGCCGATCTTGCGCAGGCCGTGGTCGTAGCCATAGGGCAGGTCGAGGTCGACGGCGACCCACTTCCAGCCTTCGCTCGCGATCCCGTCCGCGACTGTCTTCAGCTTCTGGCTGACCAGGCGGTGGAGGAGCGCCGGGTCGGCAAGCCAGCCGCCGTCATCCTCCTCGAACAGGTCGCGCAGGACGGCGCCGCCGGCCGCGACATAGGCATCGATGCCGACGAAGCGCGCGCGCTTGTCGGAGGCCGGGATCGTGGTCTCGGTAAGAAGCTGGCGGATATGCCAGGGCTGCCGATTGTAGGAATGCTGCACCGCCTCCCACACCTGCTCCTGGCGCTGGTGGTCTGGGTTGACGGTGAAGGCCATCAGCATGTCGAGTGTCATCCGCTCCTCGGCATAGGCGTCACGCAGGACGGGCGAGACGGCGTTGAGGCGCAGCCGCTGCTTCACGACCTGGACAGTCGTGAGGTAGGCGGCCGCGATTTCCTCCTCGGTCATGCCCTTGTCGAGCATGTCCTGGAAGGCGCGGAACTGGTCGAGCGGGTGAAGGCCGGCGCGCAGCAGGTTCTCGGCGAGGGAGTCGTCCTCGGCGAGGATCCTGGTGTCGGATTTGCGCACGATGCAGGGGACGAGCCCATCCTTGGGGAAGCGCTTCGCCTTCACCAGGCGCTCGATCGCGCGATAGCGGCGCCCGCCGGCCGGCACCTCGAACATGCCGGTCTCGTTGCCGTCCGCATCGAGAATGGCGCGCACGTTGAGGCCCTGTACGAGATCCTCGCGCCGGCCGATGTCATGGACCAGCGTGTCGAGCTCGGCCTCCGGCCGGGTGCGCCGGACATTGGACTCCGAGAGCACGAGCTTGTTGAAGGGAATGTCGCGCGAGCGCGAGAAGACGATCTTCCTGGCAGCCTTTGCCATGTCGGGATACTCCGCGACGGGCGCCGAGAGCCTCTCTCCCGGCTTCCAACCCGTCACGAAGCGAAGCGCCGCCCTCTTCCTCTGAGGACGGCGCCGCCTTCCGGCGATCCGGAGGGGCGTAGAACCGGAGAAGCGCAAACGCGCATCTCCGGCGCGGCGGGTTTCAGGATGGGCGTCACGCGTCATCGCGACGAGACAAGACCGCCTGGTAGAGGATGCGCTCGGCCGCTCGGATGCTTCCCGCTTCGCGGGCGGCCTCCGCCCAGACCGAGATCGGGAAGTCGCCGGTGAAGAGAATGTCGCGCTCGATCCCCATGCCGAACGGCAGGACGATCGAGGCCAGTTCCTCGAGCGAGAAACTGCCCAGTTCCGGATAGCCGAGATCGGCGAGGCCGAAGAGCGTGTCGCCGTCCGCATCGAGCTCGGTCGCGAGCCAGACGCCTTCGCCCAGCGGGTTGAAGAATCTGACTACCGGCACATGGTCGGCGCCGCGATCACGGCCGTTGGCGAGCAGGGGCTCGCGCAGGTCGTCGGTCAGGAGGATCATGCCGCCCTCCTGTCGTTCCCGGATTCGTTGGCCGTCTCGGCTTCGGGGAGGAAGGCGAGCAGCCAGTCGGCGGCCTTGCTGGCCTGAGATGCGGCGCGGACGATGGCGCGGTTGTCCTCGCGCAGCACCTCCAGCCAGGAGCCGATGTAGTCGGCATGGCGAACCGTGGGAGTGATGCCGAGGGAGGCGCAGCAGAAGGCGGCGTTCATCTCGGCGACCAGTTCCTCGAAGGCGTACTTCTTCGAGCCGAAGGAGCCGGAGAGATCGCGGCCGAGGCGGGACGCATGGCCTGTCGCGTGGCCGAGCTCATGCAGAGCCGTGCGGTGCCAGTTGATGGTCTCGAAATACGCTTGCGGCGGCGGCACCTGCACATAGTCCTGCGTCGGCACATAGAAGGCGCGGTCGCCGCCGATGCGGAAATCGATGCCCGTCGCCTTGATCAGCGCCTCGACGCGCGGCTCGATCAGTCCGGGTTCCGGCGCGGGCGGCGCGACGGCAAGGTCGGCGGGCAGATCCTCGCACTGCGCGACGTTGAACACGGTGAAGCGTTTGAGGAACGGAATCGCCTGCGCTTCCTCGCCGGTTTCCTGCGCGCGTTTCTTCTCGTCGTCGGGGATGAAGCGGTCGGCGTAGACGACGGTGGTGCCGCGCTCGCCCTTGCGGACATGGCCGCCGAGGGACAGCGCCTGGCGGAAGGTCAGCCAGCTCTGCACCGGAAAGCCGTGCTCGATCACCGCGCCCCACAGGATCAGCACGTTGATCCCGGAATATTGCCGGCCGGTCGCAGCATTGGCCGGCATGGCGAGCGGCGCCTTCGCCGCCGCCGTTCCCCAGGGCTGGACCCAGGGCACGCGGCCGGCCTCCAGCTCGGCGATGATCTTGTTGGTGATGTCGTCGTAAAGGCTCGTTCGGTCGGCGCCGGCGCGAGCATGGCGGTCGTGTCTGGACATCGCGGTTCTCCGCGACGGGCGCCGGAGGCCTCTCCTCCAGCCCTCAACCCGTCACGGCAGAGCCGGTCCGCACTCTCACTCTCTGCAGGGGGCGTTGCGGGGCTCCCCGCTAGCAAGGGTCGGCTCGAGACCGCGGCTCGGCCGCAGGGGAAGGCTTTCCCGCCTGGCCATGCAATGCGCGCTGATCGCCGATTACTGGGCTGGATCGGCTACGCTGGCCTTGTGCCGAGCCATGGTCCTGCCGGGTGATGTTGAACTATATGTTTTCTTGGCAGCTACGCTTCCGACGAAGACGAAAGCTCATGCCCGAAGTTCGTTCTGCGATCCCCGCCCGCAAGATCCTGCGGCGCTACCACGAGGCATGGTGGCCAAGTCTGCCGACGCTTTGGTGGATCTGTATGCGGCGGACGCAGTCCACGAATTCCCATTTCCATTGTCCGGCACCCCGGAGCGCTACTCCGGACGAGAGCAGCTCCGCGCCGGATATCGCGAGGCATGGAGCCGCACGCTGCTGCGGATAGACTCGATCGAGAATTTCACGGTCCACGAAACGCTAGACCCTAACGTCATTATAGCCGAGCAAGAGATGGGAGGGACGATCGAGCCCATTGGGGAGGGCGTCCGTCTGCCCTTCCTGCTCGTGCTGCGGCTGTAGGACGGCCTGATCTCGCATGTACGAGATTATCTCGACGTATTCAGGATCGTCTCGCTGGTTCGCGGAGCGATGAATCGCCGTGAAGCTGAATGACGGGCTCACGAGGATGCATTCGCCGCTGCATGGAGCTGCTGCATCGAGTCAAGGATAAGGTCGAAGCTGGGCGGCTCGCCAAAGATCATCGCGGCGGTGTTGGCGTAATCACGGCGAAGCGCGTCAATCATGCCCTCGACAGGGGCAATCGCGAATGTGCCGGGCTGCGCTGACGCAAGGTCGAAGTCCGGCCGGTCGAAGAACATGCGCGCGTGGCGCACGCAGTCGCGTGCAAGCTCCAGGTCGCTCAACGCGTCCTTCCCCGCCTGCGACGCGAGCAGCTGGTGAAGGTCGTAATAATGGCGCGAAATGCGCTGGCCTTCCTGGCGCAGCACGCCGCGCCGCTCATACCATCGCCGCAGGCCGTGCGCGATCACCACCTTGTCCCAGAAGGTTCGGCCTGGCTCGATGGTCGTGACGTTGGGGACCGAAAGGTCCAGGTCGGGAGTCTCGTCGGCAATGTATGGCTTGATCAGGACCGGACGGTTGGGATCGAGCGCTGACTTCGCACCTGACTCGATCCGCACGGCCGGGCGCACATAGCCGTCGTCGCGCGGTTCAACCTCCGGATACCAGAGAAGCAAAGTCTGCCCCTCGGGATCGGCCTGATCGATCTCCACGCGCCCGGCTCCGCCCGTGGCCTCGGCCAGGAGCCCGGCGAGGCTCTCCCGAAGCGGACCGGTGACAAAAGCGCGGCAGGCGTCACGGATGGCGTCAAGCCTGGCGCGGCGCTTCTTGCCGGAGAGCGCCTCCAGTTCCTCGGCGGTTGCCGCTTGTTCGAGATCGTCACGGAAGACCGTAACGTCGATGTCCTCTGAAAACCGGTTGATGAGGCCATAGGCTTTGGACAGCGAGGTGCCGCCTTTGAAGAGAAGGCGCGGCCGGTCTGCGGGGAGGCGGTGATAGAGCGCGTCGAGCGTCCAGCAGACCCAGAAGTCCTTTTCGATGTTGCCGATCGGTGCGCCGAGCCGATTGGCAGTGGAGAGGAACAGATCGAGGCGGTCGCGCGCCGGGGCTCGGATGACCGCTGCATAAGCCTCGGCGGTCACGTCTTCGCGCCCTCGCCGACGATCAGCGGACGCAGGAACTCCTGCATCCAGATGGGTAGAGCCGAGAGCCCTTCGCGTAGATCATCGCGAATGCCCTGGCCGTGGTCCGGATCGGCGAGCAGCCGGCGCAGAATCTCGGTGACACGGGCGCGTTCGTCGTTCTCGTTCAGCACGTCCTGAAGCCAGTGCAGAGCCTGGACGACGCGCATCGCCGGCCGGCCGGCCCAGTAGAGCCGGCTTGCCGCGGCTGCCTTGAAGTGGATTTCCTGGTTGCCGAGCTTGATGGGCTTTAGTCGGGCATCGACCAGGACCTCGATGCGGGCGGGCACGGCTGTGGTGAGACCGAGATCGTTGGCAGCCGTCATGCCGTCCACGACGAAGCGGGCCTTGTCGCGCCGGGCGACGGCGCGGATGACGGCGCGATAGTCCGGCACGGTGGGACGGCCGGTCAGGCTGTTGACGCTCGGACGATCATAGAGGCCGCGATCGATTCGCCGGAGCTCGCCTGCAGCCGCCAAGCGCTGCAGCGATTTATCGACGGCGCCCCGGCCGGCGAGATCGGCGAAGTCGCTGGGCGTCCACACATCGCCCGGCTGTTCGGCGATGCGGGCGAGCAAGCGGCTGCGGAGGTCGGAACCCGGCTGGTGAGCATCGGTCATGTCCGAAATATGCCGCATGTTTCGGACGATGAGAAGCGTCCGAAGAATGCTACATTTTTCGGACGCGATCTGCTAAGAAATGCAACGGGGCCCAGCCAAAACCTCACTCGCATTCTGTTCTGCAATTGTTCTAAGGTGGCTTATGGGCGAGCTGGCCTGAGTCGCGCCGGGAAAGGAGTAGAACAAAGCCGATGTGGCCCGATAACGAGACCGAACGTGACTTCCTGAACTTCTCCGGAGTGGCCGACACCGTAGCCGAGATTATCGTTCAGGCACGGGGGCGACCAATCTCCATTGGCGTGTCGGGAGCCTGGGGGATCGGCAAGTCTTCGATGATCAAGCTTACCCAGGCGTCCCTGGCTGCCCGGCCACGCAAGGAAGGTGAGCGGGAATTTGTCTTCGTCGAGTTCAACGCTTGGCTCTACCAAGGCTATGACGACGCTCGGGCCGCACTCATGGATGTGATTGCGACGAGGCTCGAAAAGGAAGCAAAGGCACGCGAAAAGGCCATCGACAAGGCCAAGGCGCTGGTGAAGCGCGTGAACTGGCTGCGTGCGGCAAAGCTGGTCGCCGGCTCTACGGTTGCAATGTCGCTGGGCCTGCCTCCGACGGGACTGATCGGGGAAGTCTGGGGCCTGGGCCAGCGCTTCTTCTCGGGCAGCGTTGACGGCAAGCTGCTTGAGGAGGCGAAGGGCAAAGCTAGCGAGGTGGCCGAAACCGCGAGCGGGCTGTTGAACCCAAAAGAGGAAACGTCGCCACCGAAGGAGATCCAAGCGCTCCGTGACAATTTCGAGGAGACTTTGGAAGAGCTCGGCGTCACTCTCGTGGTGCTGATCGACGATCTTGACCGTTGCTTGCCCGAGACGACCATCTCGACGCTCGAGGCAATCCGGCTGTTCCTGTTCCTGAAGAACACGGCCTTCGTGATCGCCGCCGACAACGACATGATTAAACATGCCGTTCGCCGGCACTTCGAGGGCGTACCGGACGATCTCCTGGTCACCAACTATTTCGACAAGCTGATTCAGGTGCCTATCCGAGTGCCGCCGCTGGGCACCCAGGAGGTGCGTGCATATATGATGCTGCTGTTTGTCGAGAACAGCGAACTCGGCGATGATGTGAAGGAGAAGATCCGCGCGGGTGTCGTCGCCCAGCTCAGGCAAACCTGGGCTGGCAAGCGCGTTGATCGCGCCTTCGTCCAATCGCTGCATGATCCTTTGCCGGCCGAACTGATCGGCCGCTTCGACACGGCAGACCGCTTGGCGCCGCTGATGACAACGGCGTCGGGCATCCTGGGCAACCCCCGCCTGATCAAGCGATTTCTGAACGCCCTCGCCATCCGCATGACCATCTCAAATGCGCAGGGTGTCGGCGTGGACGAGGCCGTTCTGGCCAAGCTCCTGCTGTTCGAGCGGCTCGGAAACCCCAAGGCGTTCGCCGAACTGATGGCGCGGGTGAGCGCCAGCGATACCGGCAAGCCAGCTTTCCTTGCCGAGTGGGAGGAGAAGGCCATCGCCGGTCAGGACCAAACGCTTCCTGCGCCGTTCGATGATCCCTTCTTTGCCGAGTGGCTGACGCTGCCACCGTCGCTCGCCGATACGGACCTACGCGGTGCGCTGTACGTGAGCCGTGAGCACGCACCGCTGATCACTCCGGAGGACAGGCTCTCCTCAGAAGCCGCCGAGCTACTGACCGCGCTCCTTCAGCACCCGGAAATGGCGGCTAGCTTGAAGGAGCGACTCCTCCGCGTGCCACGGACCGAGATCACGATCGTCATGGACCGTCTGCTCGATCGTGCAAGGCAGGAGCAGGAGTGGGGTGTACCCGCCATTTTGGAAGCTTGTCTCATCGTTGCCGAGGCCGACCCGCCCCAAGGTGCGAGGCTTGCCGCCTTTCTCGGCGAACGTCCGGCCGCGCAGGTCCAAGCAAGTATCGTCCCGAAGATCGGCGACCAGCCCTGGGCTAAGGGCGTCTTCGATATATGGGATCGGGGGCAGGTGTCGCGGCCGGTGAAGACCGCCATCAAGAGGCAGAGAGAGAATGGGAACCTCGCAGTCTAGTGGCGGTCCAGGCAGCGGAGTCCCCATGGTGCCTTCATGGACGCCGGACCCGCCCGCAAACGAGCCGATTGGTGGTGAGCTGGGCACGGATGCGCCAACTGATGCCGAACCAAGCGCGCCTCAAGTAGCGCCGCCTACCCCGGCGCCGGTCGCGCCCCCTGCTCGATTTTTAGGTGTGCGTCGCGCGCTGGGCGATTTCGCGAGATCGGGTGATAGCCGGGATATGCGGCGCAGCCTCGGCCACTATGTCCGAACCGGGTATGGTGGATCGGGCACCGCGACGCGCCGCTTTGGCGGCACCGCCGCAACAGCCGGCGCACTCGGCGGAGCCTTAGCGCGCGTGGCAGCGGGACAGCCTGCCGCACCAGGCAGTCCGCTCGATCCGGCGCTTCTCGCGGGCCGTAACGCCCAGGAGGTCATGGATGCGGTCGTCGAAGCTGTCCGGCCGGTCGATGGCACCCAAGACGCCGAAGCGGAGCGGGCGGCAATTCGGGATGCCTTGTCCGAACTGCTCACCAAATTCCCAGAAGCAGACCTTCTGAATCTTGAGCCGGAGCAGCGGGCGTTCGCTATTGAACGATTCACGGCGATCGACGTGTTTCGCCGCTTCGAGCTCGATGTGGGCAAGACGATCGTCGAGAAGGCGCCCAGCGCCGTGACGGCTCTCTCGCGGCTCAAGGAAGTTCGCGAGTACGTGAAGCAGAGCGTGGCGGCGGCGTTCCGCAAGCTGCGCAACGCAGGGCGCAGTCTCACAAGCGGTCGCATCAGCCAAGTGGTCCGCGACGCGCTGCGGGAGACCTTCGATGTGTTCGAGGGCTACGCGGAATGAGGCTCGCTTGCCGTCCGGACGGAGTCGACCTGCTTGGCGGCGAGGACCTCCGCGTCGTACTCTACGGCCAGCCGCGGCAAGAGGGAGAGGGAAGCGCTGGAGATGCCGCCAAGGCGGAAATTCAACGGCGCAGGCTCGATCCTGCGCCAAAGGCGTGGGACCTTCTGTCGATCGCGCTGAGCGTCGTCACCGCCGATTTTGCGGTGGTGCGGGATCAGAGCGCCGACGGGTGGACGCGCGAAATAGAACTCGACATCGCGGTTGCAGATGCTCCGTTCTGGAGCGGGCAAACCGTGGCGCTTGCCCAAGCACTGGGTTTTCTGACGACGGACCGTTGGACTCTGCGCTTCCACGAATGTGGGCTATTGCCTGCTCCGCCGCGCGAGCCGGTCCGCCCCGCGGAGGATTGCGTCGTTCTCCTTTCGGGAGGGCTCGACAGTCTCGTCGGAGCGATTGATCTCGCTGCCGCAGGCCATAAGCCGTTTGCCGTCAGTCAGACCGTGCGAGGGGACGCAGACAAACAGGTGGATTTCGCCGCGAAAATCGGGGGTGGTCTCGGCCACCTTCAGCTGAACCATAACGCGAACACGCCGGGGATTCAGGAAGCTTCGCAGCGGGCAAGGTCGCTGATCTTCATCACTTTCGGGGTGATCGCCGCTACCGCTCTAAAGGCCTATCATGATGGTCAGGAGGTGCCGCTCTTTGTCTGCGAGAACGGGTTCATCGCCATCAATCCGCCGTTGACCGGCGGGCGCTTGGGGAGTCTCAGCACTCGCACCGCACACCCGGAGTTCTTCGCCCGCCTGCAGAATGTGCTCGATGCCGCTGGCCTGCGGGTGAAGATCACCAATCCATACGCAACCAAGACGAAAGGCGAGATGCTCAAGGAGTGTGCGGACCAAGCGCTTCTTCGCGCGGAGGCGGTCCGTTCCACGAGTTGTGGTCGTTTTCAACGATTCAATTATCGGCAATGCGGGCGTTGCGTTCCCTGTCAAGTGCGACGGGCCGCATTCCTCGCTTGGGGCGCGGCGCCAGACACGACGGACTATGTCTACGCGCCGATCGGGAAGGACGATGCGGAGCACGCCGGCTTCGATGACGTTCGTTCCGTCGCCATCGCGCTCGCGGCCGTCAAGGCCGATGGTCTTGAGAGTTGGCTCGGCCATGCACTCGCATCGCCCTACATCCAGGACCGTGCCGCCCTGCTCGGGATGCTTGAGCGGGGACTCGGCGAGCTTCGCGCACTTCACCAATCTCACGGGGTCAAGTGATCGATTTCCACGCTCACCTGGATCTTTATCCCGATCCAAACACGACAGTTCGCGAGTGCGTGGCCCGGAACATCTATGTTCTATCGGTCACTACAACGCCGTCCGCATGGGCTGGAACGGCCGCTCTGACAACGGGGGCTCCCAGGATACGCACTGCGCTTGGGCTCCATCCTCAGATAGCGCATGAGCGTAAAGGTGAGTTGCCGCTGTTCGAGCAGCTGCTTCCTCGAATGCGATACGTCGGTGAAATCGGGCTCGACGGCGGTCCAGAGTATAGGCGGCACTGGCCGGATCAGGAGCAAGTCTTCTCGCGCGTGCTCGAACTCTGCGCGCGGGCAGGCGGGCGGATTATGACCATCCATAGCCGGCGCGCCGCGACGCCGGTACTTGATGCGCTGCAGGCGCGGCCGGGGGCTGGCATTGCCATTCTGCACTGGTTCTCTGGAACGCAAAGGGAGCTGTCGCGCGCAGTTGACCTTGGCTGCTGGTTCAGCACAGGGCCGGCAATGTTGGCTGGCGAAAAGGGGCGCTCCTTGGTGATGAAGATGCCGCGCGACCGTGTACTCACAGAGTCGGATGGTCCTTTCGCGCAGGTCGACGGAAGGGCTGCGTGGCCGTGGGATGCCGATCGAGCGGTAGAGACGCTGGCGCAGATCTGGTCGCAGCCCGTGAATGAAGTACGCCGCCAGTTACTCGACAATCTTCGTCGACTGACCAAGAGTTTGGCGTGAGTAACTTATTTGACCCCGTCGCCGGAGCGAACTGTCATAGGTGTTGGCCGCCTTGCGCCTCACCACGGCGCAACTGGCCGCTGACCTCCCCGCTTTAAGCAGATTGTCGAGTGTCGATTATCACTATACGGTGGCTTGGCTAGGAGAGAATCGAAACGCGATGCATCCGGGAACGACCGTCCGGCAGGACTGCATTGAAAAGAATAGGTTAAGCGTCACCGACGCTGCCCGAATCCTCGGCGTTGATCGGCAGACTCTCAGCAACTTGCTGAACGCCCGGTCGGGTATCTCGCCGGAGATGGCCGTCCGGCTGGAAAAGGCGTTCGGCACGCCCGCGCGCGAATGGCTGATCCGGCAGCTCGACTACGAGCTGGCCGAGGTCATGCGCAGGGCCAAGAAAATCAAGGTTGAGCCCTTCGAGCCAACGGCCACGGACGGCGGGGGGGAACGATGAACGCCGTCGAGATTGAGGAGGCCATATCGAAACTCGCCGAGCAGCCGTTCGACGCCGAGGAGTTCCCCTATCTCTTCCTGCAAGCCTTCGGAAACAAGGAAACGACCCTAAAACGACTGCGCAAGGGCGAGTCGAACAAGTCCGACCTTGGCGGTGTCCTTCAGACCAACAACATCCATATCGCCGTCGCCGCCCCCGGCACGGTGACGCGCACCCTTGCCGCACTGAAGGCCAGCCCGGCGACGACGCGGGCGAAGGCGAAATTCGTTCTGGCGACGGACGGCGACACGTTCGAGGCCGAGGATCTGGCGTCGGGCGAGACGGTCGCCTGCGCCTATGCCGACTTCCCCGACCATTTCGGCTTCTTTCTGCCCCTTGCCGGCATCACAACCGTCAAGCAGGTGCGCGACAGCTCATTCGATATTCGCGCGACCAGCCGCTTGAACCGGCTCTATGTCGAGCTTCTGAAGGACAACCCGGACTGGGGCACGGCTGAGCGCCGTCCCGACATGAATCACTTCATGGCGCGGTTGATTTTCTGCTTCTTCGCCGAGGACACCGACATTTTTGCCAAGCCGCTCCTGTTCACCTCGACCGTGGAGCAGATGAGCGCCAAGGACTCGTCCAACACCCACGAGGTGATCGGCACGCTGTTCCGCGCCATGAATATGAAGCACGCAGCGCGGGCGGCGGCGAACATCCCCCGCTGGGCCGACCAGTTTCCCTATGTGAATGGTGGCCTGTTTTCCGGCACCATGGACGTGCCGCGCTTCAGTCGGATCGCGCGCTCCTACCTTCTCCACATCGGCGGCCTCGACTGGAAAAAGATCAACCCGGACATCTTTGGCTCGATGATTCAGGCCGTGGCCGATGACGAGGAGCGCGGCGCGCTCGGGATGCACTACACCAGCGTCCCGAACATCCTGAAGGTGCTCAATCCGCTGTTTCTCGACGATCTACGTGCGCGACTCGACGAGGCGGGGGACAATCCCCGCATGTTGCTGAATCTGCGCAAGCGTATGTCGCGGATCAGGGTCTTTGATCCGGCCTGCGGCTCCGGCAACTTCCTTGTCATTGCCTACAAGCAGATGCGGGAGATCGAGGCCGAGATCAACAAACGCCGGGGCGAGCCGGACAGGCGGAGCGAAATCCCGCTGACCAACTTCCGGGGGATTGAGCTGCGCAGCTTCCCGGCCGAGATTGCCCGCCTCGCCCTCATCATCGCCGAGTATCAGTGCGACGTGCTCTATCGCGGCCAGAAGGAAGCCCTGCGGGACTTCCTGCCGCTTGATGCCGAGAACTGGATCACCTGCGAAAATGCACTCCGGCTAGATTGGTTGAGCATTTGCCCGCCCACCGGTACAGGTGTGAAGCATCGGGCCGACGATCTGTTTCACACGCAGCTCGATCAAGCGCAAATCGACTTCGAGAACGAGGGCGGCGAGACTTACGTGTGCGGGAACCCGCCCTATGTCGGCGGAAAGAAGCAAACGCCCGAACAAAAGCACGACATGATCACCGTCTTCGGGCGCGGCGAGCAACACAAGAATCTCGACTACATCTGCGCATTCATCATTAAGGCTTGTCGCTTTCTGGATCACGCTGACAAAGCCGCACTTGTTTGCACCAATTCTGTTTCTCAGGGAACACACGTCCCGGTCTTATGGCCATTGATTCTTCAAACCGGCTGCCAGCTTGAGTTCGCCTATGAGGCATTCAAGTGGGCGAACAATGCACAACGCAACGCTGGTGTGTCATGCACGATCCTCGGACTAACTAAGAAGCAGACTAGCGTGCGGTACATCTATGGGGATGCTGCACGTCGCCAAGCGAGCAACATCAACCCGTATTTGGTTGACGGCCCCAACATCATTGTTGCCAGCCAGTCTCGGACTACGAACTCGCTGTCGAGCATGATCACTGGCAATGCGGCGTATGACGGCGGCCACCTGTTCCTCTCACCAGATGAGGCTCGCCAGTTGGTCACCGCCCATCCTGAGATGCGCTCCAGGTTGCGTAAGGCATCGGGGACGAGCGAGTTCGTTGATGGCGTGACGCGCTACTGCCTATGGTTGGAGGATGGCGACCTGCCCCTTGCCAAGAGCATACCGGCCGTAGCCTCGCGAATTGACGGCGTGACCAAGTACCGTATGGGCGGAGGCGAGGTTGCAGTAACGTTAGTCAAGCGGCCCCACCAGTTTCGATACAGGAACGGGAGCAAGGTGTCGCAGCTACTCGTGCCTCAGGTGTCATCCGAACGCAGGGAGTATCTTCCTGTGGGCCTGCTTGCGCCAGATACCGTGATTACACATCTGGCTCACGCCATCTACGATGGTACGTTGGTTGATTTTTCGTTCTTGGTCTCACGCTTGCATCTGGTTTGGGTAACGACCATCTGTGGAAAGCTCGAAACACGCATTCGGTACTCAAGCAATCTCGGCTGGAACACCTTCCCGGTCCCGACACTCACCGAGAAGAACAAGGCCGACCTGACCCGCTGTGCCGAGGACATTCTGTTGGCGCGCGAAGCGCATTTCCCGGCGACCATCGCTGACCTCTATGACCCCGACAAGATGCCTGCCGATTTGCGCGAAGCCCACGAGCGCAATGACGAGGTCCTTGAGCGCATCTATATCGGCCGCCGATTCCGCAACGACACCGAGCGGCTGGAAAAACTATTCGAGCTTTATACCAAGATGGTTGCCGGAGCGGGAGCGGGAAAGAAACGAAGGGTGGGAGCAGCATGAGCAGCCTCACCGACATTGAAAAACGATACTTTGAAAAGCTGCTTGGGATGCAGAGCGGCTATGTTCTGGACTATTCCGACGCGACGTTCGGAGAGTTTTTCAATCGGCACAAGATCAATATTCATGGCCAGAAGTATCAGACCTACGGCACCTCCAAGGCCAAGAAGATGCGCGCTTTCTGGGAGCAGGAGCCGGATGTTCTGGTCGGAAGGGTGCTGGGGGAGATGCTGGAAGCATATGAGGCCGATTGCAGCCTGAACAACCGTGACGTTGAAACATCCGTGCTGGAGAAAGCGCGCGGCATCGTCTCGCGGCTTTCCGGAGTGCCTGCACCCACGAAGCCGACCCAGACCATTGACGAATTTCTGCATAGCGAATTTTCGATTCCCAACATCCAGAAACTCCCGATTGAAGCGCAGGCCGTGCCGATCATCGAGAGCCGCCTTAACGAAGCGCGGATAGCGATGGGCGCAGGCGCGTATCTTTCCACCATCTTCCTGTGCGGCAGCGTTTTAGAAGCCGTCCTTCTCGGAGCGGCGCAGAAGGAGCCAGCCCGCTTCAACAGGGCTTCGGCCAGTCCGAAGGCCGTTGACGGCAGCGTGAAGCGGTTTCACGAATGGAGCCTCGCACAGTTCATAGATGTCGCCTGCGAGGCTGGGTTGCTGAAGCCGGACGTCAAAAAGTTCAGCCACGGGCTTCGGGATTTTCGCAATTACATTCACCCGTATGAGCAAATGCTATCAGGCTTTACGCCGGATCAGCATACGGCGAAAGTCTGTTTTCAGGTGCTTAAGGCGGCGCTTGCCAGCGTTGCGGGGGAAAGAAAATGAAGCCGGAAGCCAAATCCATCCCCTCCGTCTCTGTCACCTACGCGCGCAACGGCAGCTCGACGAAGGCCAATGCCCTCGGCATGAGGCCGATGCAAGAGCGCGCCTATGAGAAACGGGGCGAGCAATATCTTCTCATCAAGTCGCCGCCGGCCTCGGGGAAGAGCCGCGCGCTCATGTTCATCGCCCTCGACAAGCTCCACAATCAGGGCTTGAAGCAGGCGATCATCGTGGTGCCGGAAAAGGCTATCGGCGCGAGCTTCAACGATGAAGCCTTGTCCAAGTTCGGCTTCTGGACGGACTGGATCGTCGCGCCGAAGTGGAACCTCTGCAACGCGCCGGGCTCGGACAACGGCGGGAAGGTGAATTCCGTCGAGGCGTTCCTGAAAAGCGACGACAAGGTGCTGGTCTGCACCCATGCCACCTTCCGCTTCGCCGTGGACAGGTTCGGGGTGGAAGCCTTCGATGATCGGCTGATCGCGGTTGACGAGTTCCATCACGTCTCGACCAACCCCGACAACAAGCTCGGCCTGCATCTCGGCCAGTTCATCGCTCGCGACCGCGTGCATATCGTGGCGATGACGGGCTCCTATTTCCGGGGCGACGCCGAGGCCGTGCTTGCCCCGCAGGACGAGTCGAAGTTCGATACTGTCACCTACACCTACTATGAACAACTCAATGGCTACGAATATCTCAAGCAACTCGACATAGGTTATTTCTTCTACAACGGCCCGTATACGGACGACATCCTGAAGGTGCTCGACCCGGCCGAGAAAACCATCATCCACATTCCGAATGTCAATTCCCGCGAAAGCATGGGAGATAAGATCAAGGAGGTGGAACACATCCTCCACGAGCTGGGCGAATGGCAGGGCCGCGACCCTGCGACCGGCTTCCAACTGGTCAAGACCTCAGCGGGCTGCATCCTTCGTATCGCCGACCTGGTGGACGACGATCCCGCCAAGCGCGACCGCGTGACCGCCGCGCTGAAGGACCCAGCGCAAAAGAACAACCGCGACCATGTGGACATCATCATCGCGCTCGGGATGGCGAAGGAGGGCTTCGACTGGATCTGGTGTGAGCACGCCCTGACGGTCGGCTATCGGTCGAGCCTGACCGAGATCGTGCAAATCATCGGCCGCGCCACCCGCGACGCGCCGGGCAAGGTGCGCGCTCGCTTCACCAACCTGATCGCCGAGCCGGATGCGTCGGAAGAGGCCGTCACGGAGGCAGTGAACGACACGCTGAAGGCTATCGCTGCCAGCCTTCTCATGGAGCAGGTGCTTGCGCCGCGCTTCGAGTTCAAGCCGAAGAACCCGCAGGGCGGCCCGACGCCGGGCTTTGACTACGGTGAAGGCGGCTACGATCCCGATAAGACCAATGTCGGCTTCAACGAGGAAACCGGCCAGTTCCAGATCGAGATCAAGGGCCTTGTCGAGCCGAAGAGCCAGGAGGCGCAACGCATCTGCCAGCAGGACCTGAACGAGGTCATCGCCGCCTTCGTGCAGGACAAGACCACGATCACGCGCGGCCTGTTCGATGGGGAACACGCAGGCGGCGAGACCCTGGCGGAGGAGCTTACGCAGCTCCGCATGGGCAAGATCATCAAGGACAAATATCCCGAGCTGGATGAGGAAGATCAGGAGGCCGTGCGCCAGCACGCCGTCGCGGCCCTGAACCTCACGCAGAAAGCCAAGGAAGTCGCGCTTGGGGGAGCCGAGGGTGACGGTGAAAAGAGCCTCAATACCGCCTTCATCGAGGGCGTCCGCAAATACGCAATGGATGTGCGCGAGCTGGACATCGACCTGATCGACCGCATCAATCCGTTCGGCGAAGCCTATGCCATTCTCGCCAAGACCATGAGCGAGGAGAGCCTGAAGCAGGTCGCAGCCGTGATCGGCGCCAAGCGTGTCAATCTGACCATTGAGGAGGCGCGTGAGCTTGCCAAACGGGCCCTAAAGTTCAAGCAGGAGCGCGGTCGGCTGCCTTCGATCACCTCGGCCGACGCTTGGGAAAAGCGCATGGCCGAGGGCGTGGCGTTCCTTCAACGCATGAAGGCGGAGGCGGCACGTGGCTAAGGGCTTTACCGACGAGGATGACGCGCTTCTCGCCGAGCTTGGCGTCCAGGCCGAGGCGAAGAAGGAGTCGAGCCGGACGCCTCGCGAGGAGCGGATCATCGCCGGTTTCGAGGAGATACAGCGGTTCGTCGAACAACATGGCCGCGCTCCACAACACGGCGAGGACCGCGACATCTTCGAGCGCTTGTATGCCGTGCGCCTTGATCGCCTGCGCGAGCTGGCCGATTGCCGCGCCGTGATCGAACCCCTCGACCATCAAGGACTTCTAACCGGCGCGCAACCCGCGCCGCTTGGTGTTCCTGAGGACATCAACGATGACGAGCTTCTGGCGCAGCTCGGCGTGGATGACACCACACCCGGCGGCATCGCGGAGTTGCGGCATGTCCGCTCCGCTGCCGACAAACGCGCAGCGGAGGAGATTGCCAACCGCCAGAGATGCGAGGACTTCGACAACTTCAAACCGCTGTTCGAGCAGGTGCAAAAGGAGCTTGGCGCCGGTCTTCGGCAGACCCGCCGCTTCGAGCGCAAGTCCGAGATCGCGCCAGGCCGCTTCTATATTTTGGGCGGTCAGAAAGCCTATGTCGCAACTATGGAACAGCCCACGGTTAACGAGCACGGCAATATCGACGCCCGGCTGCGTGTGATCTTCGACAACGGCACCGAGAGCAATCTGCTTATGCGGTCGCTCCAAAAAGCGCTGCAACAGGACCCGGCCGGACGGCGGATCGTCGAGCTCTCGGCCGGCCCATTGTTCTCTGATCAGAATGAAGAAGGGGATGAGGCCAGCGGCATCGTTTATGTGCTGCGCAGCAAGTCCGACCACCCGGCCGTCGCGGCCCACCGTGACGTGCTGCACAAGATCGGCGTGACCGGCGGCGATATTGCGCGCCGCCTCGCCAATGCCAAGCTCGATCCGACCTTCCTCATGGCTGAGGTTGAGGTCGTTGCCACCTACGAGCTGTTCAACATCAACCGCACGCGGCTTGAGAACTTGATCCATCGGATCTTCGGCCCGGCCCGGCTCGACATCGAGATCAAAGACCGATTTGGTCAACCCGTCATCCCACGCGAATGGTTCCTCGTGCCCCTTTTCGTGATCGACGAGGCAATCGAAAAGATCAGGGACGGGACGATCACCGGCTATGTGTATGACCCGAAATCAGCTCGGCTGGTTCAGCGCGAAAGTGGCCATACCAATATTGGGGGGTGACACCGGATGACGACTGAGGCAGAGGCGCTTGCCAACATTCTTGCGTGGTCTGCCGATAGTCCGAACTGGCAGAAAGACGCCCTGCGGCGGCTTGCGACTCAGGCGACGTTGGAGCCGCCTGAGATCGACGAACTGGTCTCCATTTGCAAGGGAGAAAGCCAAGCGGCACGGCTGGATGCCGAGCATTTGCGCGATCCCAGCCGCGAGCAGGGCGAAGTCTATCTAAGACAGGTGCATGGCGTCCGACATGTCAACGCCTTGGCCGCTGACCAGCGGCTGACGCTCCACCGCGTCGGACTGACGATCATCTATGGCGATAACGGATCGGGCAAATCCGGCTATGCACGCATCCTGAAGAAGGCATGTCGTGCCCGTATGCCGAGCCGTGTTGAGGAGATCATACCCGACATCTATGACCCAGCACCGGGCACACCCTGCGCTACGATAGAATACGCGATCAGCGGTCAGAATCGCACTTGCGCGTGGCAGCTCGGTCAGGCGGCCGATGCCGCGCTGTCGGCCGTTAGCGTTTTCGATTCGCGTACAGCCAATATCCACGTCGATGAAACCAATGACGTGGCCTACACGCCGTTCCCGCTCAAATTGCTTGGAGCGTTGGCCCAGCTCTGCAAGTCGGTCAAAGATAAGCTGGCCGCCGAAATCACGCAGATTAAGGCACAGACGCCACAAAGCATCAAATCCCCGACGTGCAGCTCGACGACGGCCGTAGGCAGGCTTATGGCCCGACTTGCCGCTAACACCGACCCTACCATCGTCGAGAGACTGGCTGCACTCACCCAAGCAGAGCAAGACCGGTTGGCCCAGCTCACGGCGGACCTTTCCGGCGATCCGGCCCGCGCGGCGCGTCAACTCGCCGCGCTAAAGTCCAAGGTCGAGGGACATATTGCGCGCCTCGATGTGCTGTTTGCTTCGATCGGCGACGATACGGCCTCCAATCTGCGTCGGCTCGCGGACGTCAGCGATACGGCGCGACGGGCGGCAGAAGCCGCGTCCGGCGCGCTCTTCCACGACGAACCATTGCCGCAGATCGGGTCAGATGTTTGGCAGGCGCTATGGGCGAGCGCGCGAGCATTTTCCGATCAAGAAGCGTATCCCGACCGACGCTTCCCTGTAATCGATCCTGGCAGCGTATGTGTTCTTTGCCAGCAGGAATTGACCCCTGTTGCCGCCAGTCGGCTCAACCGCTTTGAGGCATTCGTGCGCGACGATAGCCAGCAGCGCGCCCAGGCCGCGCGCGCGGCATACGATGAGGCGCTTGCGACATTCGGGGGTGCCGCGTTTTCGCTGACCGAGCTTGCAAACATCGTGGCGACCGTCCGCGATGAGCTGCGGCAGGACACCGTGGCATTGGAAGTCAGGAATGTCGTCTTGCGCGCGCTGTGGCGTCATCGCCAGATCAGACGACGCCACGCGAGTCCTGCCGCCACGCTCGACGCGCCTATTGTCTCCTATCCGCGCCAAGCACTGACCGATCAGATCGCGGATATTGTAACGCGGTCGCACGCCTTGGCTGCCGAAGCCGACTCTCCGGCGCGTGCGGCGTTGCTTGCTGAAAAGGCCGAACTTGCCGATCGGCAATGGCTTAGCGGTATCAAGGCGGATGTTCTTGCAGAGATCGACCGCCTGAAACAGATTGCGCGTCTTGAGACGGCCCAGCGGGACACCGCCACCAATCGCATCACGACCAAGAGCACCGAGATTGCGCAGGCATTGGTGACGGACGCGCTCCGCGCGCAGTTCGCGCGTGAGGTCGCGAGCTTCGAGATCGCTGGCCTGGCAGTAGAGCTGCGCCAGCAGAGCAGTGCGCAAGGCGCCCCTCGTTTCAAGGTCGCGCTGACCCGCAAGCCGAGTGCCGCTGTGGGCCAAGTCTTGAGCGAAGGTGAGCATCGTTGTGTGGCGCTCGCTGCATTCATGGCGGAACTTGCCACCACCGAGAACAAGTCCGGCATTGTTTTTGACGATCCAGTATCGTCACTCGACCACATGCACCGAGAGGCTGTCGCGAAACGTTTGGTCGCCGAAGCGGCACGCCGACAGGTCATAGTTTTTACGCATGACCTTGCCTTCTTGTTCGAGTTGAACCGTGCGGCGGATAACGCCGATCCAAAACCGCAAGTTGCAATCAGCTCTGTCAGTCGGGGCGCAGACAAGGCCGGCTTTTGCCGTAGCGAGCCGCCATTCAAAGCGCGGCGTGTCAGCGACATTACGGCGAGCCTGACTAATCAGCTCGCAAACGAACGCTACCACTTTGATCAGGGCAATGAGGACGAATGGCGCAAGGCCGTCAAATCTATCGCCGGAACGCTGCGCGACACATGGGAGATCGCGGTTGAGGAAGTTGTCGGGCACGTCATCCGGCGTCTGTCTAACGAAGTGAAAACGCCTGGCTTGGTCAAATTGACCGCAATCACTGTTGCTGATTGCGAGGCCATGCGGGACGGATTTAGCCGCTGCTCCGAATTGATGCACAGCGCCGCCGCGGCACTGAATCGCCCGCTTCCGAGGCCAGATGTGCTCTCAGCCGAGATCAGCGCTTTGGCTGCTTGGGCGGATAGCCTCCGGCAGCGCCAGGGAGCTGCAAGGCTGCCCTGATTGCGGTCTTCCTGCAATACCGCTTAGCCGATGATGCCGCTAACGGCGGCTGCCCTTCCTGAGAGAGGGGTCACAGTTGGCGCCCCAGCGTGGATGAAACTGAGAACTACGTTTTCTCCGGAGCACTATGATATTTCAGCCTTGAGCACGCCCAAACCGCCAATCACTTCCGACACCCGCCGTCTCCGCTATTCCGGCGTTCTCGATACTAGCCCCGAACAACTGCCGTTGCCGGTCGAGAAACCATGTCCGTCCTTCTAAATCAGGACTGTCCGGCTCCAAGACGGATCACGAGAGCGTGTTTCCCTCCGTCCAGAGGAACGCGAACACACCCTTCGGTGGGCGCGACAGGCGTGTCGTCGAGGACAGCCTGCAATAAGTTGCGGCCGGTTCGGGACGGATTCTCAACGCGGATATCGTAACGGCTGAACGCCACCTTCACCGTGGCCTCAAATCCTGGCCAGGCGGCCGGTATGCAGGGGTCGACAATAAGAAAATCGTCCTCGCGTCGGATGCCCAATATTCCTTCCATGCCGGCGCGATACATCCATGCCGCCGAACCCGTGTACCAGGTCCAGCCCGCGCGTCCCACGTGAGGAGGAACCGAGTAGATGTCTGCGGCGACGACGTAGGGTTCGGCTTTGTATCGCTCGACCTCTTCGGGCGTCTTGGCATGATTGATGGGGTTGAGGAGTGAAAACAGGTCGGCAGCCGCTGTGCCGTCACCCAGCTTCGCGAAGGCGAGGATCGCCCACATGGCGGCATGGCTGTATTGCCCGCCGTTTTCACGGAGGCCCGGCGGGTAGCCCTTGATGTAGCCGGGATCGCGGGATGTCCTGTCGAAGGGCGGCGCGAACAGAAGGGCAAGATCGTCGTCGCGGCGGATGAGATGCTGATCGAGAGATGCCATCGCCAGCGCCGCGCGCTCCGGATCGGCAGCGCCCGATAAAACCGACCAGGACTGGGCGATTGAATCGATCCGGCACTCCTCGTTCTCCCTGGAGCCAAGCCAAGCACCATCGTCGAACGTCGCCCGGCGATACCATTCGCCGTCCCAGGCCTCACGCTCAAGCGCAGCCTGTACCGAGGTGGCATGCGCCCGCCAGCGCCGCGCACGGTCTGCATCACGGCCATCAGCGAATGGAGCGAAAAGCTCGATGGTGCGCACCAGCAGCCAGCCGAGCCACACGCTTTCGCCCTTGCCGCCCTCGCCCACGCGGTTCATGCCGTCGTTCCAGTCGCCGGTACCGATGAGGGGTAGGCCATGCTCGCCTGTAAGCTCGAGGCATTGGTCGAGACCACGCGCGCAGTGCTCGAAGAGCGAAGCTTGCTCATCCGCGATCATCGGTTGGAAGAAGGCATCGTGATCACCTGCCCCAAGGCTTGGCCCATCCAGAAACGGCAGGACCTCGTCCAGAACGGCGGCGTCACCGGACGTGGTGATGTAGGTGGCGGCGGCGAAGGCGAGCCAGACGTGGTCGTCCGAAATCCGCGTCCGCACGCCCTGTCCCGAATGCGGCAGCCACCAATGCTGGACGTCGCCTTCGACGAATTGCCGGGCTGCCGCGCGCAGGAGATGGCGGCGCGTCTCGTCCGGTGCGGCGAGAGACAATGCCATGCCGTCCTGGAGCTGGTCGCGGAAGCCGTAGGCGCCGCTCGCCTGGTAGAACGCCGAACGAGCCATGATGCGGCACGCGAGCGTCTGGTAGAGCAGCCAGCCGTTCAGCATGAGGTCCATCGCCCGGTCCGGCGTCTTCACCCGGACCGCGCCGAGCTGGGTCTCCCAGTGCCCGGTCACCGAGGTGAAGGCTGCGTCGAGATCGGCTTCGCGATGGCGCGTGATCAGCGTCCTTGCGTCTTCGACCGATCCGCATTGTCCGACCAGCCACACGATGTCGGTGATTTCGCCGGCGCCGAGTTCGATGCTCGTGGCCAGGGCCGTGCAGGGGTCGAGGCCGGCTCCGGTGGCACCGGACAGCACATTCCCGCGGGCGAGCGCGGCCGGCGCTTCGGGCTTGCCGTTGCGACCGAGGAACTCGGTGCGGTCCGCCGTCCAGCCGGTCTGCCGTCCGCCGAGATCGGCGAACGCGACACGGTCCCGAAAGCCGGTGCTCCATGGATTACGGACGAGGATGGCGCCCGTCGCCGTATCGATCTCCGTCACGATGAACGGCGCCGACGCCGCGCGCGAGGTCCCGAGCACCCATTCCGCGTAAGCGGTGATCGACAGCCGACGCGCGCGGCCCGAATTGTTGCGAAGCGTCAGGCGGGAGATCTTGACCGGATCGGCGAGCGGCACGAACTGCAGCAGGTCGAGGGCAATGCCGTTCGCCTCGTGCTCGAAGCGGCTGTAGCCGAATCCGTGGCGCGCGACATAGGTCCCGCCGTCGCGGACGGGTTGCGCCGTCGGGCTCCAGAGATCACCGGTGATCTCGTCGCGGACATAGATCGCCTCGCCGGAGGGGTCGGTCACCGGATCGTTCGACCACTCGGTCAACTGGTTCTCCCGGCTGTTCTCGGCCCAGGTGTAGCCGCTTCCCTCCGTCGAGACCTGGAAGCCGAAGCCGGAATTGGCGATCACGTTGATCCAGGGCGCGGGCGGCACGCGGGCGCCGTCGAGGACGGTCACGTATTCCCGCCCGTCCTTGTCGAAGCCGCCGAGGCCGTTGAAGAATTCGAGGCTGGCCGTCGCCGTCGCCACCGGCGGCTGGCGCGGGATCGCCGCTCTCGGAGGCTGGAGCGGCAACGCTCCGCCCGACGGCGGTCGTATGCGGGCGAGCTGATCGGCGAGGGGCCCGCGATGGGCGTGCAGGACGACACGGGCGGCCGCGTGCAGCAGCGATCGGGTCTCGGCGTTCATGAGGTCGGCACGGAGCGTGTAGACCGCGCCTTGCGCGGGAAGGTGGCCGACGCGCGGTCGCGACTGGCTGCTGCGCACCGCGGTTTCGATCGCGACCTGCAGGTCCTGCATGTAGGAGGCGGCGTGCTCGTTGACGATGACGAGATCGACGGCGAGGCGCTTCATGCGCCAGTATTCATGGGCGCGGAGCAATTGGGCGACCTGGGCGATGTCCTCGACATCGTCGATGCGCAGCACGACGACCGGCAGGTCGCCGGAGATCGCGTAGGGCCACAGGCCCGACTGCGGGCCCGCGCCGCGCAGGATCGCCTCCGCAGGCGCGCGGAAGCGCGGATCGGCGTAGAGGATGGGCGCTGCGAGGCGCTGGAAATCCGCCGCCTCCGTCGTCGCGATGCCGAGATGCCGAAGCTGGACCTGTCCCTGCGTCCACGCCAGGGTCTTCGCCCGGTCGAATGCGCTGCGGTCATGGTGCTTGTCGACCAGCCCCAGAAGTTCGTCTCGCGACGATGCGACGACGGTCCAGAAGGCGATCCGCGCGACCTTGCCGGGGGGAACCAACACGCGCTGCCTGAGCGAAAAGATCGGATCGAGAACGGTTCCCACCGTATTCGAAAGCGGCTGGCCTTCCTGGATAGCGGCAGCGTCGGCGACCGCGCGGCCCCGACCGAGGAAGCGGGCCCGATCGGTCTCATACTGCGGATCGGCGGCGATCTCGCCTTCCACGACGGCGAAATGCGCCGCCCAGAGTCGCGGCTCGTCGTTCGATCTGGGGCGTCGCGTCGCGATCAGTGCTCCGAACTCGGGAAGATGCTCGGTCTGCACGAACAGCTTGGAGAAGGCCGGATGCGCGTTGTCGGCGGCGGGCGGCGCCAGCACCACCTCCGCATAGGAGGTGATCTCGATCTCGCGCGGGCGGCGGCCGTTGTTGGTCAGGCATACGCGGCGGACCTCGCCGTCATCCTCGCCTGAGACCAGGACGTCCGTGGTCGTCGTCAGGCTGCCGTCGTGATGGACGAACTGGGCATGATCCTCACCAAAGAAGACTTCGTCGTGCTCTGCATCGCCTCCGGCGGGCTGCATGCCGACCGACCAGATCTTCCCGCTTCGGCTGTCCTTGAGGAAAATAAACGATCCCCAGTCGTCGCGGGTCGCGTCCTCCCGCCAGCGCGTCACGGCGATATCTCGCCAGCGGCTGTAGCCGGCGCCGGTGGTGTTCAGCATTACCGCGTAGCGCCCGTTAGAGAGCAGGTGGGTCGTCGGTGCTCCCCCCGTGAAGGCCGAAAGGCGGCGCACCGTCGCTGTGTCGGCGCCGGCCCCGGCGGGAGGCACCTTCACCTCCTCCGCCCGGGGATGCATGACGGCAACTTCCAGGGGCACGCGTTCCTGCAACAGAAGCTCGCTGGCCTTTATCATCGGTTCGCGATGGAACCGGGCACGCATCCAGCCGTCCTCCACAGTGTTGGCGATGGCGACAATGGTCATGCCCTGGTGATGCGCCATGAAGGCGCGCACGATCGCCACGTCCTCGTCGGCCGGCAGCCGCGAACGGGTGAAATCGAGAGCCTCGTAGAAGCCGTAGCGGCCGGAGGCAGCCATCGCCGCAAGCCGGACATAGTTCTGTCGTGCCCCCGGCGGGTCGACCATGGCCGCCAGCGCCGTCGCATAGGGTGCGATCACGGCATCTGCCGAGAGCCCGCGCTTGAGGCCGAGGCCGGGCACGCCGAAGTTGGAATACTGATAAGTGAGCTCGATGTCGCGAGCGTTGTAGGCCGACTCCGAGACGCCCCAAGGAACCCCGAGGGACCGCCCATACGCCTGCTGACGTTTCACCACCAGACGACTGGTCTGTCCGAGCAGACTGTCCTCGGGCGCGCGCATCACCAGCGACGGCATCAGGTATTCGAACATGGACCCCGACCAGGAGATCAGCGCCGCGCCAGCGCCGAGCGGCGTTACCGCCCGGCCGAGGTGGAACCAGTGCCGTGTCGGGATGTCGCCCTTGGCGATCGCGAACAGGCTGGCGAGCCGCGCTTCCGAGGCGAGAAGATCGTAGCAGCTCGGGTCGAGGCTGTTGTCGGCGAGCGAATAGCCGATCGAAAGCAGCTTCCGGTCGGGATCGAGGAGAAACGCGAAATCCATCGCCAGCGCCATCTCGCGCGCCGTATCGGCGATCACCTTCAACCGCCCGTTCAGGGGGCGGGCGGGATCGGCAATGCCGGGACGATCGCGCAAATGTTCGAACCCGGCCCTCTTCAACGCCTCGATCCAGAACAAAAGGTCCGGTGTATCGCCGTCGTCGGCCATGGGCATGGGTATGATGCTGCGGGCGGCCTCGGCCGCCTTTGCGGCAAGCCGGTTCAGGGGCGCGGCTATCGACTCGATCGCCTCGGCGCCGTTCAACCGGGTTTCGATCTCGTCGAGAGCGGCGATGAGCGGTTGCCCTCTGCCATTCGTCGGCAAGGAGTCGGTGGCCTCGCGCGCCAGTCGGAGGGCATCCTTCATGCCGCCCCTCACATCCGGCATGCATGCCGGATCCATCCATTCTTCGCAGGCATTGGCGAGCGCGATCAGATGGCCGGCGAGATTGCCGCTGTCGACCGACGAAACATAGGCGGGGTCGAGCGGGCGCAGATCCTGAATATCGTACCAGTTGAAGAAGTGCCCCTTGAACAGGGCGAGCTTCCGCATCGAGCCGAGTGCCGCCTCCAGGCGCTCGACGGTCTCGGTCGTTCCCGCCCAGCCGAAGTCGCGGGCGGCGACGGCGGACAGGAGATAGAGTCCAATATTGGTGGGCGACGTGCGGTGCGCGAGCGTCGGCTTCGGATCCTCCTGAAAGTTGTCGGGCGGCAGCATGTTGTCGGCCGGCGTCACGAACGTCTCGAAATAGCGCCAGGTGCGGCGCGCGATGAGGCGCAAATGGGTCGCATCTGCCGGCGAAATCGAGCGCCGACGCGCAAGGGACGACGGCCGGCTGATCCCGAAGGCGAGCGCCGGCGCGGCCGACCACAGCAAGGCAAAAGGCAGGACGAGCGGCCATGAAGCCGGTGCTGCCGCCACTGCGCCGGCCGCAAGCGGGAGGCCGAGCGCCACGCCGCCCGCCATACCGCGATAGAAGCCTCCCAGATCCAGCCGCGGCGCGGCTGTCGATTTCGCCGCCGTCGTCCACTCGAGGAGACGACGGCGAGTCACGAACAGCCGCAACAGGGTTCTGGCGATGGCGTCTCCCGCCCGTCGCGCATGGTCGGGCAGGAAGGCGACCGAGAGAGACACTTGGGCGGCCGCGAGTCGGAGGCTGCCGGCAAGTGCGCCGAGATGGTTGCGAACGCGAAGTCCGGCGCGGCGCGGCAAGACCGAGAAGGCGCTCGGGAGGAATGCCGGGGTGGCGACGGCGGTGAGGACGAGCAGGAGCCCGACGATGGCGGCCGGTATCGGCAGCAACCAGCAGAGGGCAACGGCCATCAGCGTGGTCGGCGCTAGCAGCGACCGCCTCATATTGTCCAGCATCTTCCAGCGGCCGAGGAGCGGCATCGCCCCGCCGCGGCCAACCACCCAGGGCAAGAGCTGCCAGTCGCCGCGTATCCAGCGATGCTGGCGCTTGGCGGCAACATCGAAGCGGCTCGGGAAGTCCTCGACGACCTCGATGTCGGAGGCAAGGCCGGCGCGGGCAAAAACACCCTCGAAGAGATCGTGGCTGAGGAGCGCGTTCTCCGGAACACGGCCGGCGAGAGCCGCCTCGAAAGCGTCGACGTCGTAGACGCCCTTGCCGGTATAAGACCCCTCACCGAAGAGATCCTGGTAGACGTCCGAGATCGCTGCCGCATAAGGGTCCATGCCGGCGGGACCCGAGAAGACCCTTTGATGAAAGGACCCCTCCCGTCCAATCGGCAGCGCCGGGGTGACGCGCGGCTGGAGGATCGCATAGCCGCCGACAACCCTTTGCTCGCGGTCGCTGAACTGCGGCCGGTTCAGTGGGTGGGCCATCTTGCCGACCAGGCGTCGCGCGGCATCGCGCGGCAGTCTGGTGTCGGCATCGAGGGTGATGACAAAGCGGACATTGTCCGGAACATGAGGTGCGTGCCCAGCCACCGCCACAAAGGTTGTGTCGGGCGCGCCGCGTAGAAGCCGGTTCAGTTCGTGCAGCTTGCCCCGCTTGCGCTCCCATCCCATCCATGTGTTCTCGCCGGCGTTGAACAGGCGGCGGCGATGCAGAAGAAGAAAGCGGTCGCCTTCGGGTCCCGGGCCGTAGCGGCGGTTCAATTGCGCGATCGCCTCGGCTGCGACGGCGAGCAGGTATGCGTCGTCCTCGACGACTTCCCGGTCCGCATCGACGCCGTCGGACAGAAGGGCGAAGGTCAGGTCTCCGCCGGAGCCGGCGAGATGATGGACTTCCAGCCGCTCGACCTGTTCCATGAGATCGGCCTCACTGGTCAGCAGCGTCGGAACGGCGACCAGTGTGCGCAGCGACTCTGGGACACCCTCGGCGAGTTCAAGGCCGGGCAAGACGGCCGCGCCGAAGCTCCATGTGATCGCACGGTTGACCAGCGCGGTTGCCATCTCGGTTGCCGGCACGAATCCTGTCAGGGCAAACAGGGCAAGCCAGCGGGCATCGATGTCCGAAGCCGAAAGCGCCCATAGGGCGAGCGCCAGCAGCGCCGTGGTGACGGACAAGATCAAGCCGGCGTAGCCACCGACGCCGAGACGCATACCGAGACGGCTCATCCGTAACCGGGGAGGCGGCCTGAAGCCGATCGTCCGCTCAAACGCACTGCGCCCACCGGCGATCAGATGAAAGCCAGGATCACCGACCTTCTCGCGTTCCCTCGGATCAGTCACCCCTTCGGCCGCCCTGTGCGATACCGTGAGTACCTGCTCGGCGATTTCGAGCTCGGTTGATGGCGAGCCGCGGGCGAGCTCCTCGATCGCGCTTCGGTAAAGATTGCGGGTCGGGAAATCCATCTTGGCGAACGCGCTTCCGCCGCGAAGCTGCTTGTCGATGAGACTGAGGCTCTCGAACAGGGCCGCCCAGTCGATGTCGGAGATCAGCCGCATGCTGGTTATGACATTGCGGACCGAAACATTGGACGCGCCCAGCCTCTGCTGGGCATGCTGCACCACGTCCTCGATCGAGACGCCCTGCATCCCGAGCCGCTCCGCGAGCCAGCCGAGCGCCGGGGTCGTTCGCGGATCCTGATCCCTCAGGCGCTTGGCGAGCTGCGCTGCGAACACCTCCGACAGGGGTGCAGACGAACGCGCGGCGATGTCCGCGTCGAGCGCGGATCGCGCACCGCCCGATCCCAGAAGACGGTCGGCGAGCGCGTCGGCATCCGCACGCTCCTTTCGTCCCACGACGATCTGGTCAGCCAGCCGCCGCAGGTTCTCGATCAGGACGATGCGCAGCGTGATCGCGACGGCCCACAACTCGCCGATCGTGAGCGGCTGAACCTGCTGATAGGCTCCGATGAACCGGCACAATATCTCGGGATCGAAATGACTGTCTGTGTGGGCAACGAAAGCCCAGGCGAGGCCAAACACACGCGGGTACCCGGCGAACGGCCCGCCCGCCAGCTTAGGCAACTGCCGATAGTAGCCGGGCGGCAGGTCATCCCGGATTTCGCGGATCTGTTCCTCGACCAGGTGATAGTTGTCGAGCAGCCACTCCGCTGCCGGCACCACGCTCCGGCCGCTTTCGAGGTCCGAGGCGCAGATGCGATAGGCGGCTAGCAAGGCAGCGGCATTGTGATTTAGCCGGGCCTGAAGAGACCTAACGGCTGGCGGTCGTGCTGTGACCTGCTGCGCCGCAGCCAGACTTTCCGCATGCTGCTCGAGGCGTTCGACGCCAAACAGCTCCTCGCGCACCGGCGCAATGGCGTTCCAGGGGGCTGGGGGAGAGCGGGGCCACAGCCCTCTGCAGAAGAAGGTCGGAAGCATCGTGCCTTTCCGGTCGGCACGGATAGCGCCAGGTGCCGAGGTATCTCTACCCTTTGTCGGGCGACGTGCCATCCGCGTCCAGAGCGGACTGCAGCTCGGCGGGATCGACGGAAACGACCTGATAGCTTGGTGAAGACACTGAGACAGCCGGAAGATGGAGCATCGTTGCTGTGCGATGAAAGGCAAGAAAGGAGAGGCCGGGAATCTCCTCCTCGTCCACGACAAGCCGATAGGTTCCTGCAGGCTGTGGTCCGTCGATAGACGACAGGGTGAAAGTGTTTCTGAAAGTAACCGTCGTCTCCGTTGTCCGGACAGCCATGACCGCGTCCTTAAGGCTTCTTTTTCCTGGAAAGTGCCACTGAAGCCGTCGGCCCTTTGAACGGGGAGGTTGAAGGGACGGAAGGTTCCTTCGCCTTCTTCGGTTTTCGGGCCTCGCGATTGCTGCGCTTTTGTCCTTTGGCCATCAAAGCCTCTCAAGAGCATGACCGCTTTGCGGTCGGGTGAAAATAAAAATGAAACTCGTCCGCTTGCGGTGGCCCCTACAAACACACGAAATCACATTTCAAGCAGAGATAGCTTCAGTAGCGCGCAGCTTGCGTGCGCACAGATCAGCTTGTCCAACGGACCCCGATGTATGTCATATGCGCTTTTGGTCCCAGCATTACAAGGTCAAGGCCTCATTCCGCCAAAAGGCATGGATTTCACCAGGTTCATCGCAAAAGCGTAGAATACATCTTATTTCTTTCAGGCCTTCGCCGCCAGGCGATGCCACGAGCATGATTTGGTTGCCCGACCGTATGAGTGGAAGATTCGCGGTGCGGGCACGCACAAGAGAGAGCCATGGTCACCTTGAGAATCCGCCACAGGACGACCTACCGCTACGGTAAACCCGTCGGCCTGCGCCCGCATCGCCTCATGCTTCGGCCGCGGGAGAGCCGCGAACTCCATCTGCTGTCAATGGAACTGACCGTGGAGCCGCATGCGGTTGTGACCTGGGCGCAGGATGTTGCGGGCAACATGGTAGCGACAGCCACTTTCCAGACCAGGGCCGACAGCCTGATCGTCAACAGCATCGCCGAATTGGAGCTCGACGCCATCCCATGGCCGATCTTCGATGTCGCAGCGTCTGCAATCTTCTATCCTTTTCGATACAGCGACGACGACTGGACGGATCTAGGGGCCCTGGCAATTCCACAGCATCCTGATCCAACAGGACGACTGCGCGAATGGGCCCAAGCTTTCGTGCGCAGCAATCCGACCGACACGCTTTCGCTCCTCAAGGACATCAATGCCGGCGTCCTGACATGGATCTCCTATCAGAGTCGCGATGACGAGGGCACCCAGTCACCCATGCAGACTCTGGAATGCGGTAGGGGGTCGTGCCGCGACTTGGCCGTTCTCTTCATCGAGGCGGTGCGGACCCTCGGATTTGGAGCGCGGATCGTGTCGGGCTATCTTCACAATCCGGCTCAGGAGATTGTCGGATCCGAAGGTGCAGGTACAACCCATGCCTGGGCGGAAGTCTATGTGCCGGGCGCGGGCTGGATCACCTTCGATCCGACGAACCGCAGCGTTGGTGGTGTCAATCTCATTCCCGTCGCAGTGGGGCGAGACATCCGGCAGGTGACTCCCGTAGCCGGCAGCTTCGTCGGGATGAGCGATGCCTTCGACGGTATGTCAGTGGAAGTTAGCGTCAGTTCCACGTTCCGCCCGTCAGAATAGGAGTCACCATTGTCGTGAGGGAGGCACGGCAGGCTGCTTGTGGCGTTCTTGCCTGCTAGACGATGTCAGCCAGACCAACGCGAGGAACCCTGCCGCGGCCGAGATGACTGAGGCGCCCATCACGCCGAGCTTGACAGAGTCCAGGAGAACGGAGTCGAAAGCCAATTCGGCAATGAAAAGCGCCATGGTGAAGCCGATGCCGGTCAACAGACTTCCGGCGATCAGCAGGCCCCATGACAGTTCGCCCGGAAGGATTCCCGCGCGCAGCTTCACGGCCAGGAAGCTGAACAGAACGACCCCGACGGGCTTGCCGACCACAAGGGCGGCGAAGATGGCCGTCGTGAGAGTGTGGTCGAAGCTCGCAGCCGCTATCGGAACGCCAGCGTTCGCAAGGGCAAAGAGCGGCATGATCGTGAACGCCACCCACGGATGAAGAGCGAATTCCAGGCGCTCGATCGGGGACAGGGCTTCGCGGGCAGCAACGCCGGCCTGACGGAGGTCACGGCGCGCCACCTTGTCGCCACTCCAGTGGTCACCGGGAGGATAGGCGACAACACGGTCGAATATGGCATGCAGACGCGTGTCGCTCACCCAGCTTCGCGCTGGGGTCATCAATCCGAGAATCACGCCTGCAAGCGTCGCGTGGATGCCCGATGCGTCGAACGCCAGCCAGATGCAGCCGCCTATGGCGAAATAGACGGGAATGCTGCGAATGCCCAGGCGTGCGATCCCCGCCACGACAGCAAGCCCGACAGCGACCAAGCCGATCGCGTTCCAGTTCAAGTCTCCGCCATAGCCGATCGCGACCACCAGAATGGCGCCGATGTCATCGAAAATCGCGAGGGAGAGCAGGAACAGCCGTAAGCTTTGCGGAATGCGAGACCCCAGGATAGCGAGGCACCCGATGACGAAGGCGGTATCGGTGGACATGACAGTGCCCCAGCCGCTCGCACCCGGTCCGCCACCGACCAGCAGCAGAAATAGCCCAGCCGGAACCACCATTCCGCCGAGAGCGGCGGCGACGGGCAGCGCCGCCATTCGCGGATTGCGCAACTCTCCCAGCACCAGCTCGCGTTTCAGCTCGAGGGCGATGACGAAGAAAAAGAGCGTCATCAGCCCATCGTTGACCCAGTGCTTCAGCGAACGGGAGAACTCGATCCCGCCAAGGGTGAGCCCCGCGTGCATCTCCCAGAAGGCGAGGAATTGCTCGGACCACGCTGTATTGGAGAGTACCAGAGCGACGAGCGTGCTGAGCAACAGGACGACTCCGGCCATCGCCTCGACGCGCAGGAACCGCATGAACGGCCTCGTAAGCCGATCTGCCGGCTCCCTGGGAAGCCGCGTGAGATGGTCGTTCATTTCCACAAACTCTCGTTCTATCTGTCGGCGGGAATTGCCAAATGTCCGACCCTAGTCGGATATCAGCCGGGGAGACAGGCGCCCCCTACCGCGCGCCGGAAGCACCTTTGTGATCGTGCAGGAAGCGCGCGATCCGAGATTTCAGTTCTGCGGGATCATAGACATTGTCCGCAGTCGCGCGCTGAAAGATGGTTCGCTGGATATCGGTCGGCAGATTACTCCACTCCTCGACCAGGGCGGCGCCGAGGCATTCCAAAACGCGGCGCTCCGTGTCTGGCAAGCCGCGCACCTCGTAGCGCAAGGGCGACGGCACGGCCGGCGCCCCACCTTCGTCGTCCCAACGGGCGAGAGCGATGGCCTTCTGCTTTGCGGCTTTCGCGCGTTGCGACTGCGTCTTCGCCATTTCCATATTATCGCACAAACAGCGTGCGGTCGTCACGAGGCGGGCGATGGGGCAGACGCCATCTCACGAAACGAAACAAGCTTATGCTGTCCTTCATCCCAAACAACCTTACGCACACAGCGAAGGCTATGGCACGTCCGTGTCGGTGATCGACGAAGGCTCGGTTCACCGATCCCTGCAAGCGGTCATGTTACTAGGGTGACCATGAACGCGTGACAGCACTGCTCCGCGGAGAACGTTATGGCGACTTATGCCGCTAATCCGCCGAAGCAGCCATTCAATTTGGGATCCGCCGGATAGGCGTAGGCCGGCCATCCCACTCGAACAGATTCGAACTTTTCGCCGCCGAGGATCGCCGTTCCTACGACGCTGCACATACTTCGATTTACTTCGGCGTAGCCGGTACGGCTTTGGCGTAGGGATAGCGGCTTATGACGGTGAGATGGTGCACCCGGCACGATTCGAACGTGCGGCCTTCGCCTTCGGAGGGCAGATCGGCAGGCCATAACTTTGTTGTCACTGTATGAAGCAATATATGACATGTGGCTAAGGCCTGTGTACGAGAGGGGGCTACATTGGGAAGCCGGACTCTTCCGTTGACGGATTTAGCCATATTTCATATATGGTTATGTCAGATTGAGACAAAGTAGTTCATGTCATGTCCCGGCTCGTCTCCGCCCCTTTCTTTAGCGCGCATCCGGTCTTCGACCGCGCGGAATACGCGGCTGCCGTAGGCCGGGATCCGAGCGACAAGGTCGTCACCGCGATGCTTGCTCAGCACCTTCAAGCCGGCAACATCAAGCGGGTCGCGCGGGGCGTCTTCGCTTCCGTTCCCAAACACGCCGACGCCCGAAAGTGGTCGGTCGACCGGTTCTTGGCAGCTTCCCGATTACGCCGGGGCGCTGTCATCGCCTATCACTCGGCGATAGAGCTGCATGGCTCCGCCTACACGGAGGGGTATGAAGTCCAGGTGATCGCGCCCGGTGAGCCAGGTGTGCTTGAAGCCGCCGGCTTTTCGTGCCGCTTCATCAAGCCGCCGCGCGGCATCGCTCGGCGAGGCGGAGAGGTGAAGGACGGGGTGACGGTTGTCGACCGCATGGGGCTCGATGTTCGCGTCACGACGGTCGAGCGTACGATCGCAGATCTGTTCGACCGCTACGAACTCGCCGGCGGGGCGGATGAGCTGTTCAACTCTCTCGACCTCGTGGCACGGGTCGATGCTGCAGCACTGGTTCGCCACATGCGCGCGCTCGGCAACGCAGCGGCGGCCGGTGCGCTGGGCTTCTGGCTCGAGCGCGAACAAAAGCGGCTTGGCATTCCCGATACGGCGCTCCGGCAACTGCACGCGATGGCACCGCGTCAGGCTCGTTACGCCCTGGGCGCCAGGCCGGGAGAGGGGAGGACGGCCAAGGGCTGGAACGTAATCCTGCCCGTCGACGTCGTAGAACGCCGGTTCGAGGGTCTGTGAATGGCGGCGCCTTCGGCTCAGACGCTTCAGCGGATTGCCGACGATACCGGTCATCAGGCTGGGACGCTCGAAAAGGTAATCCGGCTCCTCGATATCCTGCAGGAAGTAGCGGGCGACACCATCTTGAGTGAACGGCTGGCTCTCAAGGGCGGCACGGCGCTCAATGTCTTTCATCTTGGTCTCGACCGGCTGTCGGTTGATATCGACCTCAACTATATCGGGGCGCTTGAGTGATCGGCGATGAAAGCTGAGCGGCCAGAGGTCGAAGCTGCTCTCAACCGTCTCCTTGCATCTCAAGGCTATGTCGTTCGACGCCAGCCTGATGAGCATGCGGGCGGCAAGTGGCTTCTGCGCTTTGCCTCAGCGTTGGGTGGAAACGCCACGTTGGAGCTCGATGTGAATTATACGGCGCGACAGCCGTTGTTCGGCGCCACTCGTATGCCGTCCACTGCGCTCGGTGACGTACGCGCAGAACGAGTGCTGGTCCTCGACCTCCATGAGATCGTTGCCGGCAAGCTCGTTGCACTCTTCGACCGGCACGCAGCGCGCGATCTTTTTGACGCGCGCCGCATCCTGTCGCTCGATGGGCTCGACTGGAAGAAGATCAAGGCCGCCATGCTCGCTTTTGGCGCCTGCGGGCGCCGAGACTGGCGAACAGTGTCAATCGATTCCATCAAAGGCGATCCGCGCGAACTTCGGCAAAAGCTTATGATTTGTCTGCCGCGCGGCTATTTCGCTGACCGGCGTGCGATTGACACTTGGGTTGAGGAATCCCACCATCCTCGTCTTTCACTGACGAGCGCACGTTCGAGATCTGACGTGTTGGGCACACCGAGACCACATTGGATCGGAAGCCACTCAATTGGACAAAAGCGGACGACGCATCGCCAGCCATCTTCGGACGCCTGGTGTGCTTGCTTGAGGCACGGTGCACGCTTGCTTGAGGGTGCTGCTGATCGCCGTCCATGACATACTCCAAGCCCTGCCATTCGGCGTCGGCGATGGGTGCGTGTATGTCGGAAAAGCGAGGCGGGTCTGAGTCAGCGGATCGAAGCCGATGTTCCCGGACCGGCGCATCGGTTGCTGCTGTCCGAGCGAGACTCTTGATGAACCTAAGGATTTCCTCTGCCGTGTCGCGGCGGATCTTCATCCCGTAGCTGAGAATCGATCCGCTTCCAGACATCCGTGACTCTGCTTCAGCAATCATGCCTTCCAGCCGTCGCTGTATCGCCTCGATGTGATCTGGCATTCTCTCACTCCAAGCGCCGTATCTGCTAGCTTTGGAGGTCGTGATGCGAGACCGGCATCGACTGCTGGCCTCGCATACACACACTGTCACGCTGTGACTCGTGGCGGGCTGCGACGCACGAACCACAGCCGCGCGGCTGCGAGAACCGCGACCGCTGTGCCGATAGCGAGGTGCACGCCCTTCGCAGCTGCATTTTCCGAAAAGGCGATCGCCCAGGGCGCGATGCCTGCCCAGACGCCGAGTGCCAGATTGATCCACTCCTCCCACTGAGTGAAGGCGACGAGTGCGCCGAGCGCGACGAGTGCAATAGCAGCACCGGTGATCCACGCGTTCCAGGCTGCAGTAGCCTCAGCGGTGAAGTCCAGCGCCCAGGGGGCGAGCGCCAGGCACACGCCGAGGACGACGTTTACAATGTCGATGACATTCTCTTTGATGTTGAGTGTCGTGAGTCTGTCGAACATGACTTCTCTCCGTTTTCGTCACTTTGTGGTTAGGGATGCTTCCCGGGGAAGCTGTTGGAGTGGTGTCGTCAGCTCCCGCACTAGCGGCACCACGAGACTCATTGGCGGACGACCCGACCGTCCCAATCGGATTGTCGAGCCCGTCTTCGTCCTCGACGTCGTCGCGCTGCAAGTTTAGCAGCCATTGGCGGAGCCAGGTCGGATCGACTGCTGCGGCGCCAATCTCGCGAAGCGCGATGACGGTCGGCTTGTCCCCGTCAGGAGACACGCGCGGTGTGTGCCCGCAGCTCAACGCACGGGCGCGCGCCGCGGCGAGCAGCACAAGCTCGAAGCGGTTCGGTATGACCCGTTCGCAATCGATGGTCGTGATCCGTGCCATACCGCCTCCTATGCGGCCCGACGGTCCCCGCTGCTGGCTGCTCGGACGAAGGCAAGAGGGGTGTCGCGCTCTTTGAGGCTGAGGAGCGCGCACTTGATCTCGTCGAGGCGCGAAGGTTCGCGCCCTTCCGGCATTGCCTCGTCACTCGCGAGCTGTAGCAGGTACTCGTCCCAGGCCCACCGGGCGAGAAGCTCTCGCTTGCTGGCAGCGGTCAGATGAGGGTGTTCCACCACCTCGCGCGGCGAGCGGAACACGGCAGCCGGATTGATCAGAGCGCGGTCGAGATCCGGCATCCCCGACCGGTCGCAACTGCCGTAAGGTGCCCTCAGTGCGGTGATCGGGCGGTGGTGCGGCGGCGCTTGCTGGACTGGCCGTGCCTGCTCCTCGTAGACCTCCTCGGTGCCGCTATGCCGCAGTGCGTGCCCCGCATGATCTTGACCTTGGACGATAAAGGTGAGGCCCTGCCGTTCGGCATAGCCCACGGCAGCTTCCCGGGTCGGGAAAGTCAGCTCGACCTGAGTAAGCGGATCGTCCCCACTGGTCCAACCCATCAGGGGTTCGATAAAGGGCGGGGTCCGTCGCTCGAAGCGGAGCTTCCAATGCCGCGTGTTCGCCTTGCCCGATGTCATAGCGGAGCGGGAGGGCCGATAGATCACCGCGACCGCATCATCGGGAAACACAGAAGCCGTCAATGGTGTCTTCGGTATGCTGACGGGCCCGGTCAGGTCCTCGCGTGCGCTCTCGACTAACTCCAACATTGCTGCCGCCTTCGCAGAGGTGGCGGCGGGAGCGCGCCAGCTCCCGCCCGCCGGAGTTTCCTTTCTGTTTATTTGCCGTTGATCGCGATGCGCTTCACGTTGCGTTGCGCCTCGGTCGACCTCGGCAGGGTGACGACGAGCACGCCGTTGCGGAAGGACGCGTTCACCTTGTCCTCATCAATGTCGTCGACGGGGATGCGCCGCTCAAACCGGCCGTAGAAGCGCTCGCTGAACAGCCTGTCGTTGTCTTCCGTCTCGGTCTTCTTCTCGCCCTTGATGGCGAGCACGCCGTTCGACAGTTGGACTTCGATGTCCTTTTCCTCGAGGCCAGGGAGCTCGGCCGTAATCCTCACCTCTTTGTCGTTCTCGCTCACCTCGATGTCCGGCCACGACCAGGGTCCGTTGAGCACGCGGCCGGAGCGGAACGGGGTGAAGTCGAACCCGCGGAAGACGTCGTCGAACAAGCGGTTCATTTCACGGTGCAAAGTAAGGAAGGGCGTGCCTTCCTCTCCGCGCTGCACCGGAACGCGGATGCTGCGGTTCCAGGGAATGAGCTCTCTCATGCTCATGTTACGCCTCCTATGTCAAACTGGCGGCCCGCGTGGCCACGGCCACGCGACACCACCTCCAGCTGGCCCGATCGGACTTCCGATCAGGCCGCTTGCTTCTGCTCGATTTGCTGGGTTTCGCCGCTGGAAGGACCGGATTTTATCTCGATCCGGCGCGGCTTCATGGCTTCCGGCAACTCGCGCACCAGGTCGACCTGCAGAAGCCCGTCCTCGAACGAGGCGCCCTTCACCTCGACGTAGTCGGCGAGGTTGAACTGGCGCCGGAACGGACGCCCGGAGATGCCCTGGTAGAGGTACTCGCGATCATCCTTCTCGGCCTTGCGGCCTTCCACGGTAAGCATGTTCTGCTCCGCCGTGACGGTGATCTCCTCCGGCTTGAAGCCAGCCAGAGCCAGCGAGATGCGATAGTTGTCCTCACCGGTCCGCGCGATGTTGTAGGGCGGGTAATTGTCCTCGCCCGCCAACCGGAGCGAATCGTCGATGAGATCGACGAGGCGATCAAAACCGACGGTCGATCGCCAGATGGGTGTGAGATCGAAGTCTCTCATAGCCACATCCTCCATTGAGCAACATGGATACGAGGGGCGCCCAAAGAGCCGACGCCCCCTTTGGACTTTGCCGATCCCCGACGGGGCGATCGGCGATTCGCGATTTAGGAAAGCTGGTCGCGGCGTCAAGGGGTCTGCCCCGTCGTCAGAGCATTTGACGCCGGTTGCCCCTGCCACTCGGCAGGCCAGCCTCTGAATCGCCGTCCCGGCAGCCTAACCGCGCTCTTTGTGTTGCCGCCGTCTGTAGCCGTGCTCAGCCAGCCTCACGTGCGAAGACGTGCTCTCAGTCGTCGGTCCCGGTCGAAGAGAATCATGATCGCCAAGATCCATCGCCACCAAGGCGACGCTCGATGAACTGAGCCGCGCTTGGGCTTGGTCAAGGCGTTGCCTTATGAGGGCCGACGGCCGCGCAGTGCCGAGCTGCGCGAACCCCTTTATCTCGAGATATGAGGAACAACAGGGGCGACAGCGGCACCAGTTCAGTGCGTGACAATGACACCGTCAACCGCTCGCCATTCGGCCGGCCGGATCAGGTGCTGGTGCGCGACCCTGACCGAGTGCAGCGCGCCTTCGAGTTCGCGCTGCCAATAGTCAAGGAAGCCATGGAGCGTCGGGAAGTCCGGCGCCGTATCGTAATCCTGCCAGACATAGAGTTGCAGGAAAGCCGGGTGGTCCGGCAAATGGTAATGGATTTCCGCCGTGGTCAAACCATAGCCGCCCCATTGCAGCAGAAACTCCCGGCTCGCTGCCATTGGTTCTCGTCCTTCAAACTTGCCGCCTTGATGCTTCACGCGATCGGAGAGCAAACGGCATTGTCAGGTGGCAATGACGGTGCCGTGGCAGGGGGCCGTGCGGGGTCGTCCAGTCGACGCAGTGTGTCCATGATGTCGTCGAACGACACCGGCGCGGGGGTACCAGGGATTTGACGGAAGGCTGGCCTGGACTCGACCGCGCAGGCGTCCGACGCCCAGGACGAAAGAATGGCCCGCTTCTCCGAAAGACCAAGGTACGGATCGTCGATGACGTCGCGCGGATGTTTGTAGAACTGCGCCGGATTCAAAAGCCGATCGAGATGCGGATCGTCGGTGCTGAGATGAGACGGCGGTGTCGTGTGCTTGCTCGTTCCCATCATGGCAGTCTCCTGGATTCCAATGCTCCTTTCCGATGAATGCGTCCGGCCTTCCGGGGCCCGGTCGGCTCGTGTGCGCCGGATTTATTTTGGAATGACGATTTTCGACTTCAAGTGACAAACGCCGCCGCTCATGGAGTTGTCGCGATGCTTTATCGGTCCAGAAACATCAATAATATCAAAATGTTACTCGATCCTGGCGCGCTCGCGTCCAGACTGCCGAAAAATTTTTCGCCGACCTCTTGAACTCGATTTTTTCCGATCCTAGCTCGATTTCCGCGCCGGCCGGCGACACCGGCTTGCGCCTTATGACATCGCTGATCTGAGCAAGGAGGATTTGCATGCATTTCCGCCCGCTGCACGACCGTGTCGTCGTGCGTCGTATTGATGCCGAGGAGAAGACCACCGGGGGCATCATCATTCCCGACACCGCAAAGGAAAAGCCGCAGGAAGGCCAGATTGTTGCCGCCGGTCCCGGTGCCCGCAACGAGAAGGGCGAACTCGTCCCCCTCGATGTGAAAGCCGGTGACCATATCCTCTTCGGCAAATGGTCCGGCACCGAGGTCAAGATCGACGGCGAGGAACTACTCATCATGAAGGAGAGCGACATCCTTGGCGTCGTCGAGAAGGTCGGGACGATCAAGAAGGCGGCCTGACGAGATCATCCACCCATCATCAAAATCGCTGAGAAAGGAGGTTACAGCCATGGCTGCCAAGGAAGTGAGGTTCTCGTCGGACGCGCGGGAAAAGATGCTGCGCGGCGTGGACACGCTTGCAAATGCGGTCAAGGTCACGCTCGGCCCCAAGGGACGCAACGTCGTTATCGAGAAGTCGTTCGGGGCACCCCGCATTACGAAGGACGGCGTCACTGTCGCCAAGGAGATCGAGCTCGAGGACAAGTTTGAGAATATGGGCGCGCAGATGGTGCGCGAGGTGGCGTCGAAAACCAACGATCTCGCCGGTGACGGCACGACAACTGCTACCGTTCTCGCTCAGGCCATCGTCAAGGAAGGCGCCAAGGCGGTCGCGGCCGGCATGAACCCGATGGACCTCAAGCGCGGCATCGATCTCGCCGTAGAAGCAGTGGTCAAGGATCTCACAAAGAACGCGAAGAAAGTCACCTCCAACTCCGAGATCGCTCAGGTCGCGACTATTTCGGCAAATGGCGACACCGAAATCGGACGGTTCCTCGCCGAAGCCATGCAGAAGGTTGGCAACGAAGGCGTAATCACCGTCGAAGAGGCGAAGAGCCTGGAGACTGAGCTCGAAGTAGTCGAAGGCATGCAGTTCGACCGCGGCTACGTTTCCCCGTATTTCGTGACCGACGCCGAGAAGATGCGTGTGGAGTTCGAAGATCCCTATGTTCTGATCCACGAGAAGAAGCTCTCCGGCCTGCAAGCGATGGTGCCGCTTCTCGAATCCGTCGTTCAGTCCGGCAAGCCGCTCCTGGTCATCGCGGAGGATGTCGAGGGCGAGGCGCTCGCGACGCTGGTCGTCAACAAGTTGCGCGGCGGCCTCAAGGTTGCGGCCGTCAAGGCGCCGGGCTTCGGTGACCGCCGCAAGGCCATGCTCGAGGACATCGCGATCCTCACTGGCGGCACGGCGATCTCCGAGGACCTCGGGATCAAGCTCGAGAACGTGACACTCAATATGCTCGGCCGCGCCAAGAAGGTCGTGATCGACAAGGAGAATACCACGATCGTCGATGGCGCCGGCCGCAAGAAGGACATCGAAGCGCGCGTGGCCCAGATCAAGGCGCAGATCGAGGAGACCACGTCCGACTACGACCGCGAGAAGCTGCAGGAGCGTCTCGCCAAGCTCGCGGGAGGCGTCGCGGTGATCCGTGTTGGTGGGGCCACTGAGGTCGAGGTCAAGGAGCGCAAGGATCGTGTCGACGATGCAATGCATGCGACCCGCGCGGCGGTCGAGGAGGGCATTCTGCCGGGCGGTGGCGTGGCGTTGTTACGCGCCCTGAAGGCGCTCGACGCTGTCAAACCGGATAACCCCGATCAGAAGGCCGGCGTCGACATCGTGCGCCGTGCGATCCAGGTGCCTGCCCGGCAGATCATCCAGAATGCCGGCGAGGACGGTTCTCTGGTCGTCGGCAAGCTCTTGGAGAAGAATACCTACAATTGGGGCTTCAACGCCGCGACCGGCGAATATCAAGACCTGGTCGGGGTCGGCGTGATTGATCCCGCCAAGGTCGTCCGCACGGCGTTGCAGGACGCAGCCTCAGTCGCTTCGTTGTTGATCACGACCGAAGCGCTCGTGGCCGAGAAGCCGAAGAAGGACGTGGCTCCCGCGCTTCCGCCCGGCGGCGGCATGGACTTCTGATAGGTCCCTGAGATCCGCAGTTCCTGCGGGTCTCTTCTTCTTCTGCTGCTGCTGTGTCCGACAGGAACGGCGACATGCCGCGCGGGCCGTACGGCCGTGCGGGATGACTGTCCATGCTTCGCTCACATGAGGAGGTCTTTGCTGATGAAAATCGCCCAGATTGCACCGCTCGCGGAATGCTGTCCGCCCAAGCTCTATGGCGGCACGGAGCGGATCGTGTCCTATCTCACCGAGGAACTGGTCCGCCAGGGCCACGAGGTGACATTATTCGCGAGCGGAGACTCGCGAACGCAGGCGAAACTGGTTCGCTGCTCCGACATGGCGCTTCGTCTCAATCCGACGGTGAGGGACCACACACCCTATCACATAATGATGCTCGATTCTGTCCGTGGCGAGGCGGACGAGTTCGATGTCCTGCATTTCCATATCGACTTGTTGCACTTCCCGCTCATCCGCGACATTGCCGATCGCACAGTCACGACACTACACGGCCGCCTCGACCTGCCTGACTTAAAGCCATTCTATGCCGCCTTCCCGGAGATTCCGCTGGTCTCGATCTCTCGCGATCAGCGCCGTCCGCTCGCGCGTCCGATCAATTGGGTCGGGAATGTCTATCACGGCTTGCCCCGCGACCTCTTGCCCTTTAGCGCCAATCCGATGGGAGATTATCTGGCCTTCCTGGGACGCATTTCCCCAGAGAAGCGGCCAGATCGCGCAATCCAGATCGCCGCGCGCGCCGGAATGAAGCTCAAGATCGCTGCCAAAATCGACCGTGCCGATCAGGAGTATTGGGATGACACCATCGCGCCGATGATCGCAACGCATCGGAATGTCGAATATATCGGTGAGATCAACGAGGCGCAAAAAGCTGACTTCCTCGGCAACGCGAAGGGGTTGTTGTTCCCGATCGACTGGCCTGAGCCATTTGGCCTCGTGATGATCGAGGCGATGGCCTGCGGCACGCCAGTCGTCGCGTTCCGCTGCGGCTCGGTGCCGGAGGTCGTCAACGCGGGCAAATCGGGCTTCATTGTCAGGACGCTGGAGGAGGCGGTCGCGGCGCTCGCAAAATTGGAGACCTTAGACCGGCAGAAAGTGCGCGACACGTTCGAGAAGCGCTTCACGGTCGAACGCATGGCGCAGGACTATCTCGCCATCTACCGTGGCCTGCCGGGTGTGCGGACCGAGGCCGCGCGCATTCGTCGCCTGCAAGGCGACGAAGTCGGACTGCAAGCAGTCGCCTGACGGAGCTTACGATGACGACGTCATCGGGGGGCGCCGGCACGGTGGTACACACTGCGGCGTTGGCGGGAGCTGGCGCCGCGCCGTTAGCGCAATTCTTCATTCCGGCGACCGCCTCGCTGCAGGAGCGCCGGCCCCGCACGCTCAAACACGGCGACACCTTCGCCGTGTTTGACCACAATGGCGACGCCTTATCAGGACCCGGAAGTCCAGAGGGCGTCTTCCATCGCGATACCCGCCATTTGTCGCACCTCTACCTGACGATCGAGGGGGCGCGGCCTTTGCTGCTGTCGTCGACGCTGCGCGACGATAATGCCACGCTTACCTGCGATCTAACCAATCCGGATATTTATGACGGCACGGGTCGACTAGCGATTCGACACGATCTCATCCATGTTCGCCGGTTGCGGTTCTTATGGAATGCCACCTGCTTCGAGCGCCTGGTCGTGCGCAATTTCGACGAGCGGCCACGACGCCTCGCCATCGAAATCGCCTTCGAGGCCGACTTCGCCGACATATTCGAGGTGCGTGGCACCCGTCGTGAACGGCGGGGCGCGATGCAGTCCCCGGAAGTATCAACGAATCGCGTGACATTAAACTACATGGGCCTCGATCATCGACATCGATCCACCACGTTGTCGTTCGATCCCACCCCAATCCGGCTGACCGCAAGGAGTGCGCTGTTTACGCTCGCGCTCGCCCCGAAAGAATCCCGTTCGCTTTTTCTGGAGGTCAATTGCGGCGCCGAGGGAATGAACCACCCGCCACGCCGCGCATTCTTCAGCGCCTTGCGTGATGCGCGCCGCGCACTACGGAGTTCGTCCTCGCGGGCCGCGTCGATTGTGACGTCCAACGAGATCTTCAACGAGGCCGTGCGGCGCAGCGTTTCCGATCTTTATATGCTGACGACGGATACGCCCGAGGGACCGTACCCCTATGCCGGTATTCCCTGGTTTTCGACGGTCTTTGGCCGCGACGCCCTGATCACTGCCTTGCAAACGCTCTGGCTTGATCCCGCGCTAGCGCGCGGTGTGCTGTTGCATCTCGCGGCCCATCAGGCGACCAGCACCGACCCACTGGCCGATGCCGAACCGGGCAAGATTCTACATGAGGTGCGAGTCGGGGAGATGGCCGAACTCGGCGAGGTGCCGTTCCGACGATATTACGGCAGCGTCGATTCAACGCCGCTCTTTGTCGTGCTGGCCGGCGCCTATCTGGACCGAACGGGCGACGTCGTTACTATTCGTCGCCTATGGCCACACATCGAGGCAGCCCTCACGTGGATTGAGCAATACGGTGATCGCGACGGCGACGGCTTTGTAGAATATCACAGACAGACGTCCGAGGGGTTGATCAACCAAGGTTGGAAGGACAGTTACGATTCAGTTTTTCACGCCGATGGCACGTTTGCCAAGGGCCCCATCGCCCTTGTCGAGGTGCAAGCCTATGTCTACGGCGCATGGTGCGCCGCTGCCAAGATTGCGGAGCAATTGGGATACGTCCTGCGTGAGACGGAGTGCGAGGCGCGGGCGAACAGGCTGCGCGAGGCATATGATGCCCACTTCTTCGATGAAGAGCTTGGCACTTATGCGCTGGCGCTTGATGGCGACAAGCGCCGGTGTCGCGTGCGCACGTCCAATGCAGGTCACGCGCTGTGGACCAGCGTCGCATTGCCGGACCGGGCAGGACCGGTCGTGCGGAGCCTGATGGGGGGATCGTCGTTCTGTGGCTGGGGTGTGCGCACGGTTGCGTCGACGGAAGCCCGTTACAATCCGATGAGTTATCATAATGGCTCGGTCTGGCCACATGACAATGCGCTGCTCGCAGCGGGATTTGCGCGCTATGGGTTTCGGCGAGAAGCAGCCCGAATCTTCGAAGGCTTGTTCGCGGCCTCCAGCTATATTGACCTGAGACGGCTTCCCGAATTGTTCTGCGGATTTCCGCGTCAGCGCACTCGAGGTCCAACCTTTTATCCCGTGGCCTGCACGCCGCAAGCCTGGGCGGCTGCGGCGCCCCTTTATATGCTGCAGATCTGTCTTGGGCTCGGCTTCGACCCTGGTGAAAGGCGGATCACCTTCGAAGAGCCGATGATGCCGGCCTTTCTGAATGAGGTCCTCCTCCGCAATCTGTCGATTGGCGATGACACAGCCGATGTCGCGGTACGGCGATCCGGTCAGCAGGTCGTCGTCGACGTCCTCGCGCGACGAGGGCCAGTGCGAGTGCTGACGACCAACTGAGCCTCTGACGCAATTATGGAGCTCCCACGGTTCATCGAGGGTTTGAACGTTGGCGACAACCTGGCGCAATGCGGGCGCGCCTCGGAACCTGGGTGACGCTGGCCATTGGACTCCGATCCCTCTCGTCACGTGCATTCTCGCCGATCAGTTGCTGCTGGTTAGAGGCATTAGTGCCGACGACCTGAATTCGAAGTCCATCATGCAGTCGCACCCTCATTCTATCGAGCTTCGTGACCCTTCTTGTTACGATCAGCCCGGTCGAGACGGCGGCGGTTTGGCAGATGAGGTCAGCGCGGCGCGCGTGGACCGCGAGCCTGGCGACCTTCAGGCCGGCCCGGGAAGCGCGCTGGGCATCCGCCAGCATAGCCCGGTAAGGATTATCGCGATTGGACGCGCAAACAGGTATTGTGGGTTGTTTCCGATATTGGCCAGCGCCCTGGTTGCGGGGGCGCGGCTCTGAACTGGCAATTTTTAACGCATGTTAATGCAGAACCGCAGCGCTCAGCGGCTAAGGTCGAGCTCAGTTCCGGTTCGCAGGCGCTCCATATAGGCGCGATAAGCAAAGCTGCGGTCGCGCTTCTTTCCTGTCGTTTCTACGAGGATGCCGATCTCGGTCAGCACCTCGATTGCACGGGTAGCAGTCGGCTTGCTGGTGCCGAGCAGCCTCATGGCCGATGCGACGCTCACGATCGGATGACGGGGAAGTAGCTCGAACAATCGGAAGGCAGAGACCGATGCTGATTCAACACCAAGCAGCCGCGCGCGATCCGTGCTCACGAGGTTGAACAAATCGCGCGCCGATGCAACGGCTTCGTCGGCGATCGTGGCGACGCCATCGAGAAAGAAATCGGTCCAACCTTCCCAGTCGCCTTCCAGACGCACAAGGTTGAGGCGCCGGTAATACTCTTCGCGATGGCGTTTAAAGAAAAGGCTGAGATAGAGAAGCGGCTGCTTCAATAAGCCCCAGTGCTCCAGCAGCAGGGCGATCATCAGGCGCCCGATCCGCCCGTTGCCATCAAGATAGGGGTGAATGGATTCGAACTGAGCATGCAGAAGAGCAGTCCGCACGAGTTTCGGCAGCCGGTCCTCGGCATGAATGTATTTCTCGAATGCGCCGAGGAGCTTTGGAAGCTTGTCGGAGGGCGGGGGAACGTAGACTGCGTTCCCCGGGCGGCTCCCGCCAATCCAGTTCTGGCTGCGGCGGATTTCTCCAGGTTGCTTGCTTGCTCCGCGCCCACCGCGCATCAGCCGCTTGTGGGCTTCGTTCAAGAGCCGCAGCGAGATTGGCAGACCGCGCTTCGACCCGAGTTGGGTTCGCGCGTAGGTGAGGGCGTCGAGGTAGTTCGTGACCTCCTCGACATCTGCGTTGGGTGAGGGCTGCTCCTCGGCTTCGAAGGCCAGAAGGTCCACGAGCGATGCCTGTGTCCCCTCGATCTGAGACGTGATAACCGCCTCTTTGCGCACGAATGCGTAGATGAACCAATCGAGCGAAGGCACCATCTCGCTCGCCAGATCGAGCCGGACAAGCGCCTGCTCGGCTTGCCCGAGGCGGCGTTCAAATTTGGCGTCGATGGCGAGCGACGGCCGCGCGGGCGGCAGATCGAAAGGAACGAAGGCATCGACCTTTTCGCCGCCGGCGGTCACACTTTCATATCGGCCTGTTGTGCGCTTCGGCATATCCGGTGGCTGACTCAGGGACGTCGTCGTTCCAAGGGCCGCATACAAGGAACGCCCACGTTCCCTGTCAGCATAACTAAGAACGGACTCTTTACTAGTCGAGACCGTTAGTCAAGAGATCGTTCTTAGTGTTTTCCCCCGATGACTTGCCAAGAATTCGCTCTTGGGGTCAATCGTGGCCGATCGAATGGCTGGACCCTAGACGGTGCCGCGGGCCGGACTCGAAACCGGCTAGTGGATGGGCTTAGCGCACCGAGCCATTACGCCGCTGCCTTCTGGTCACCATCTCGGGCCTTTTGCTGGCCGTGTGTCCTTCCACACCGCCGCAGCCAATGGCGTTTACTCTCGCGTCCATTTCCATCAAGGAGGAAGTCGATCTTGCGCAAGGGTAGAGTCTGAGGGTCGCAAGCGCGGATACGTCGTGCTATGAGCGGTGACGGTATTTCTCGCGCTGGCGCGCAATGCGTCGCGTGGTCGACGAGGCGAGAAATCGACGGATCGTTGTCGATAGTCCCTGAAACGTCATTGAATCGGAATCGCGCGATTCCTCCTCGAAAATCAGCACCAAGAATTTTTGTCGGTTCGCAGTTCGGATCGCGACGTGCGATCAAAAAAAATTGTGTTGGAAATTCAACGCGTTACGATAACTGAAAATGGATGAGTGGGAGTGACGGCTGAAAAATTCTGTTTATAATTCAATGGCTTAGTTCTTATGAGAATGATCGGCAATACATCCTCAGCTACCCCCGCGAATTCTGATAACTCATTGAATAATCGAGAAGATCAGTAAAGCGCCGAGCAGTTTCCGATCTCGGTAGCCAAATAGGCTGACGGTATTTCTGACGGTCTTTTTTGAAATGCGCACCAGCCGAAACCATAAGACCGTCAGATTGAGCGCATAGCGCTGACGGTCTTTTACGCAGAGCGGGTTGTTCTAGAAAATGCGTTGGAAGGGGTAATTTATAGCCTATACGGAGCGTTTTTCACGACCGGAAGCAGGGCATCAGGTCACCTGACTGATGTTTTGATGCCTTTGGTGGCCCCGCAACCTGGATCGAGAGGGTCACGACCGAATGCCGAGAGAGACTCGCGCCGCTATTTCAGTTCACGGTAGGCGAGAGAGCGTTTTTGGACGGTGTGCTTGATCGAGGCGAGATCGATGCGTCCCCTATGGGCGTTTCGGAACCCACGCGCGTCGCGATAGAAGCCTGTCCGGCGTTGCGATGGAAGGCGCAGAACGTCAAGGCTTGGAAATCCGACGACAATTCGCTGGCGCCACACGTGAGACGAGGACAGCGCAGACCCAGAGAGGACTCCATGAGGACTTGGCCGAGCGGAGCTGTCTCGAAACGACTGGCGCTGGGTGGTGGCGCCGAAACTGCGCACGAACTCGAGGTCGAGATTGAGCGGCTTCGAGACCGCCTTGCCGCAAATGAGGCCGAGCGGAAAGAGCTTGAGGCCGCGCTGAGGGATCTCCTGAGCCGGCGCTCAGCTGCGGCTGCAAATTATTCACCACCCGCCATTGCAGATGCGCCGGGGGTCACTGCCGCGTCACCCACCGCGGAAAAGATCGCGCTGTTTCGGGGCCTATTCGCAGGCCGTGCTGACGTATTCCCCGTCAGGTGGGAGAATCGGAAGACCGCAAAGTCCGGCTACGCGCCCGCGTGCGCTAACGAGTGGGTGAAAGGGATATGCGGCAAGCCTCAGGTCAAATGCGGAGAGTGCCCTCATCAAGCCTTCACCCCGGTCGCCGACGACATCATCGAAAAGCATCTACGCGGCGAGGCCGCACGCGGTTCTGGCGGCGATTTCGTGGCGGGTGTTTATCCGCTGCTTCCTGACGAGACCTGCTGGTTTCTGGCCGCCGATTTTGACGAGGAGAGCTGGGCGGCTGACGCCTTGGCCGTGCTGGAGACTTGCCAGGTCAAGGGCGTTCCTGCGGCCCTTGAGCGGTCTCGATCCGGCAATGGTGGTCATGTGTGGATCTTCTTCTCTGAGCCGGTTTCGGCGCGCACCGCTCGGCAACTTGGCGCGGCCATGCTGACGGAAACGATGGAGCGTCGCCCGGAAATAGGTTTCGCCTCATACGATCGCTTTTTTCCGAGCCAAGACACCATGCCGGTCGGCGGCTTCGGCAATCTGATCGCTTTACCTTTGCAGCGCCGCGCGCGCGAGCTTGGAAACAGTGTCTTCATCGACCAAGATCTTCGTCCATACGACGACCAATGGGCGTTTCTGGCGGCGATGCCACGGCTATCGGCCACGGCCGCCGCAGAAATCGTCGATGATGCGGAAACGCGTGGCCGTATTTTGGGCGTCCGCATGCCCGTCGAAGACGAAGAAGCGGACGAGCCCTGGCGCATGACCCCGTCTCGGCGCCCCAAAGTGGGGCCGGTCGGCAGTCCCCTGTCGGGCAAGATCACGATAGTGGTCGCCGACCAACTCTATATAGACCGGACCGATTTGCCGTCGGCAATGACGACGCGGCTCATACGCCTGGCGGCCTTCCAAAACCCTGAGTTCTATCGTGCGCAGTCCATGCGTTTCCCGACCTTCGGCAAGCCTCGGATTATCTCCTGCGCCGAACTTCATCGGCGTCATGTGGGGCTGCCCCGCGGATGCCTCGACGAAGCTGTTGAGCTGATCCGAGACGAGGGCGCCGAGGTTGAGTTGAATGATCTGAGGGTGATCGGCGATCCGCTTGCGAGCCGAGTACGGTTTCAGGGGACGTTGTACGAGCCGCAGGTCAAGGCGTTCGAGGCCCTGCTTCCGCATGAGCATGGCGTGCTCGCGGCGACGACCGCCTTCGGCAAGACGGTGGTGGCCGCAGCCTTGATTGCGCAACGCGGACGCAATGCGCTTGTTCTTGTCCATCGCCGCGAATTACTCATCCAGTGGGTGGAGCGGCTAAGGACATTCCTCGATATCGATCCGAAGGATATCGGCGTTATCGGCGGCGGACGTCGCAAGCCGACTGGTATCATTGATGTCGCATTGATCCAGAGCCTCGTGCGCCGAGGTGAAGTATCCGACATGGTAGCGAACTATGGTCATCTGGTTGTCGATGAGTGCCATCATCTTTCGGCAGCGAGTTTTGAGCTTGTGGCCCGCCGGGCGAAAGCGCGCTATGTCCTCGGACTGTCCGCGACCGTGGCCCGCAAAGATGGTCACCATCCAATCATCTTCATGCAATGTGGCCCTGTTCGGCATCGCGTTGATGCGCGTGCCCAGGCGGCGGAGCGGGGAATTGTTCACCGCGCCAGGACTCGATCGACGCAGTTTCAACTGCCACTGCCTTTGGCGGGGTCTGACCGTCCTTCCATGCCAGCAATTTATGCAGCCATCGCACAGGACGAGTCGCGTAACGACCTGATCTTCGACGATGTGCTGAAGGCGCTGGAGGCGAAGCGCTCACCGATCGTGCTCACCGAACGCCGGGATCATCTCGAATACCTACAAGGCCGCTTTTCGCGCTTCGTTCGAAACCTGGTTGTCCTGCGAGGTGGAATGTCGGCGGCCGAGCGTAAGATGTCAGATGCCGCATTGCGGGTGGCGGACGATCAGGAGCGGCTCATCCTCTCGACAGGGCGTTACATCGGCGAGGGCTTCGATGACCCAAGATTGGATGCGCTGTTCTTGACGATGCCCATTTCGTGGAAGGGCACGTTGGCCCAATATGTAGGTCGGCTTCACCGGCAGCATGCAGGTAAAACAGAGGTTCTCGTCGTCGACTATGTCGATGACTTCGTGCCAATTCTTGCGCGGATGGCGGCAAAGCGGCGATCTGGATATCGGGCGCTCGGCTATACGGTTGAGTGATCCGCCGCCCGGCAGCGGGAGGCTGCTGTGGCGGCGTCGGAATTTGCGTCCTTCGCGCTACCAAAACGCCGTTTTATGTAGCACGAAGATTACAATTATCCGGGTCCTACGAGCCTTCCTTTGCCTCCCACTTATCCGACCAACCCCTGCAACCATGACGGGGTTCCGATGATATAATTCCTCGAGTTCTTCGGCCAGCAATCCGAGGAACAGTATCGTGGCAACAACGAAGCCGGTAGGCCAGTCCCAGCGTAGTTGATCCTCAGCGACTGATGTCCAGTTCCGTTCCGGTTCGCAGACGTTCCATATAGGCTCGATAGGCAAAACTGCGGTCGCGTTTCTTCCCAGTCGTCTCCACGAGGATACGGATCTCGGCCAGCACTTCGATCGCACGGGTTGCGGTCGGTTTGCTCGTCTCGAGTAGCTTAATCGCCGATGCGACCGTTACAATCGGATGACGCGGAAGTCGCTCGAACAATCTGAGCGCTGAAACAGATGCCGATTCGACACCGAGCAGCCGCGTGCGATCCGTGCTGACGAGATTGAACAATTCGCGTGCTGACGCAACGGCCTCATCGGCGATCGTGCCGACGCCATCGAGAAAGAAATCTATCCAGCCTTCCCAGTCGCCTTCCAGCCGCACGAGGTTGAGGCGCCGGTAATATTCCTCGCGATGACGCTTGAAGAACAGACTGAGATAGAGGAGCGGAGCCTTGAGGAGTCCGCAGTGTTCCAGCAGGAGGGCGATCATTAGGCGCCCGATTCGCCCATTGCCATCGAGATAGGGGTGAATGGTTTCGAACTGAGCATGCAGGAGACCCGCCCGCACGAGTTTCGGCAGCCGGTCGTCGGCATGGATGTATTTCTCGAAGGAGCTGAGAAGCTGCGGGAGTTTCTCGGAGGGCGGCGGGACATAAACCGCGTTCCCTGGCCGGCTTCCGCCGATCCAATTTTGGCTCCGACGGATTTCTCCGGGTTGCTTGCTGCCGCCGCGCACGCCACGCATCAACCGCTTGTGTGCTTCGTTCAAGAGACGCAGGGAAAGCGGCAGACCGCGCTTCGACGCGAGCTGACCACGCGCGTAGGCAAGCGCGTCGAGGTAGTTTGTCACTTCCTCGACATCGGCGTTGGGTTGGGGTTGGTCCTCGGCTTCGAAAGCGAGAAGGTCGACGAGCGATGCCTGGGTGCCCTCGATCTGCGACGAGATAACCGCCTCCTTGCGCACGAAAGCGTAGATGAACCAGTCCAGCGAAGGCACCATCTCGCCCGCCAGATCGAGTCGGACAAGCGCCTGCTCGGCTTGCCCAATGCGACGTTCGAGCTTGGCGTCGATGACGAGCGCCGGCCGTCCAGGCGGCAGATCGAGGGGAACGAAAGCGTCGACTTTCTCGCCGCCTACGGTCACGCTCTCGTATCGGCCTGTTGTGCGCTTTGGCATGTTTTGGCGGCTCAACCCGGGGACGACGTCGTTCCAACGACCGAGGCGCGAGGAACGCTCACGCCCCTACCGGCCGCGCTAAGAACGTATTCTTTACTAACGGGGACCGTTAGTCAAGAGATCGTTCTTAGTGTCTGCGTAGACCTGCAAAAAATCGGAGTTGGGATCGACCGTGAGCCGATCGAATTGCTGTAGCCTAGACGGGTGCTGCGGGCCGGACTCGAAACCGGCTAGTGGATGGGCTTAGTGCACCGAGCCATTACGCCGCTGCCTTCTCGTCACCATCTCGGACCTTTGCTGGCCATGTGTCCTTCCACATCGCCGCAGCCAGAGGCGTTTGTCTATCTGCTCGTCTGCCTTCCATCAAGCCATCGAGTTCATTGAGCGGTCTTGAGCCAGAGGAGAGGCATGGCGCACATGAACGCGTTGTGTTACGAAGGCTGACGGTCTTTCCTTGGATCGACGCGTAGCGCGCTAAGAAGTCGATGACGTGAAAAATCGGCCGATCGTTGTCGATAGATCCTGAAACGTCGCAGAATTCGAAGCGCGCGAATTTTCCTTTGAAATCATAAGCGAAAAATTTTGACGGCTCGATGGTCGGGCTTTGACCGTCAGAAGAAATATTTTGCGCTTATAAATCAGCGCGTTACGATGCATTGAGAGAATCGAGTGGGAGTGAGGGGCATGCGCATGTCGTGCGTCATAAAAGCCCTAATGGAATGATTCGCAACGGTGCTATCTCGCACTGACTTAGTTCGAGCAACGCTCGGATAGTCATCTCAGCGCTCGAAGAAAGATGTGAGCCGTGCCTGAATCTCTAACGGGAGCCGAGGTATGTCTTCTTTGATGGCGGCTATGTACTGTGGGCCGCGATACCTGTGAGCTAGGTAACCTAAAACCTCCGAGACAATGTCAGCGTTCAATGCTGTTACAAGCAAATCCACGGGGGGCCAGACAGACTCAACAAAGGCGTCTACCAATGCCTCTCGTGCGGTTCTGCAGCGGTCCCAATCATAGAACAAAAATATGGATAGCAAATTGGGGGTGCTCGTGCCTTTCGCGAGCTCCGCATATGCTATCGGGAAGGCAGCAATTATGAGAGGGCTAACCTGTGCATTCCGGTGACGTAGTGCGTACGGTAAAAGCAATTCCGCGGCTCTCGTTTGCGCGGGCATGCCCCAACTGCCGCTCTCTCTAAACAGTTGTGCGAGAGCCTCTATGGCGGCGGGGTGCGGCATCGCGCCGTAATGGTGAACCGTCCGGTCTGCTAGCAGGTCGATCTGCTCTAGTACATATCCTTTAACATCCGGAGCTGCGCGCGCCAAAAGCACCAAATTTGCGCTTAGTGTAGCAGAGGAACCGGAAGTTGCGGCCGTGATTAGATCGGCCGGTTGCACTGATCTAGCGCCGAATACAAGTGCAGCAGCAGATAGATTTTCGGCAAGTGTATCAGAATGACTGAGAGCCAACCTTAATGCTCTGCTCGATAAATCCTGACGCTGTTTGCCTCTTAGCTTTGGCAAAATGGCGACAGCCGTTTCCAATATTTGTTGCGGCGAATAGGCGCCAAGTAGGAGTAGCCTCGCAATAGAACTTTCATGGAATGAAAGTAAATGTAGCAGACGTCCGGCGATCTCTTCATCCATGAGAACATCTTGAACAGTCCGATCGTCCGATTGATTCAAGACAGACTGCAGAATTCGAAATCTTCTCTGGGCATTGAAATGGGAGCTGGAAATCAACCACCGAACGTCATGCAGTGAGAATCGGAGTGTGTTGGTGAGAAAGCGATCAGAGTTAGGGCTTTCTTCGAAGGACAATACTAAATCTCGTAATGCTCGCATTGCCTCGCTTGACCGTGCAGATCGCCAGAGAGGTGCGTCAAAAGCTTCGCAGGAGAAGCCATTGCTATGTCCAATTCTCGACACACTATCTAAGAGTTCATAGAGATCGCTATCCTCAACTAATGCGCTCAGTATCGCAGCTTGCTCGTTGTTATTCATCCGAGGGATTAAACGAATTCGAGCGCGGTTGCGCAGAAATTTGTCGGGAATCCGAAGTGCCCGAATAACAGCTTTCTGTACAATCCCCTCCGGCCATTCGGTTATTAACGACAAAATGGCGCGAGCGAATGAATCATTGCTTGAAACGAGCCGCAGAAGCGTGCCCGCGGGCAGCCGCTCTAGTAGATCTCTAAATTTTTCGTGACCTGAGTCGCTAGCAAGGCCAGCGGCTAGGCCCGCACAGAGAATTCGAGGGGTCTGACGACCGGCGGCATCTTGCTTACTCAGTAGTGCGCTAGCCGCACCTGGATCTGCCGAAGCCAGTTTAGTAGCAGATAACACAACCTTACGCAGGATGCTCAACTGTACCTTGTATTGTTCAAATTTGCCAAGAAGAGATACCAAAAAGGTCCACGCTTCCTCCGCGGATTGGACAACGATCGCCACTTCTATAGCGTGGTTGACGACCGATGCGATGGGCAATGGTAAAGCGGGCAAGGATTGTCGTTGCGATTGCAAAATATCAAGCATACCCAGCACTGCCGTTGGCGATGTTGCTGATTTTTCGGCAAGCTCATTCCAGAGTAAGGACAAGCGGATTACTGATTCATCGCCGCGTCGATCAGAGTCTAAGATACCTAAAGCGTCAATATTTGCTAAGTTCGGATGGCTACCCGTGAAGATTTTCTCGGCCATTATTAAAGTCCATCTATGGCGGGGGGCCCCTATTGCCGTTGCCATCTCTATCCGCCGGCCCTTCCAATCCGAGAAGCGGGAACGCGCACCTTTGGGAGCAAACAGCAAGTCAAAGGGCTTTCCGTTTACGCTCCTCGATGCAAGAGCCATTGTACATATCGAAAAATTTCGTCGCATACCGCCCCAAAGAGCAGTCAATAACCTTTCTGCTATCAGCTCAGCTTCGGCAGCATCGAGCATTAATACTGGTTGGCGCACTTCAAGAAACAAAGCTTCGACCAGCTCAGGCATCCGAGGATCGCGTACGGGTGGCAGGTCCGTCGTGACTAGTTGCTGTATGACGATCGGCGATGCTGGAGCTCGGCGCTTGATAGGCAGGAGTTGGCGTGCAATTTCTCGTATCGATTGGGCATGCACCCAGTCGAACATAGGCACGAGTATGCTTCTTGTGAGGACGCAACCTGCTCGTGGAGCTTCGAGGTCCTGCCAAGTCCTCGCTATCACATAGTGAGAACGGCTCGGCAAGGGGTACATTGTTAGATAAGGGGAAAATCGCTCGCCAGGTGACAATGGCCCGGATATGTCTGACAAACGGTCGACAACATCCTGATCGTCAGCAGGCAATACAATGGTTCCTGCAAGCAGCTGGTGACCGTGATCATACCCGTGGACCTGCTGAGGATAAGCAAGTGCACTCATGGTCAATCTTGCTGGCCGTTGATGAGCCATGCCATAGGGAGGCTTAAATCATTAACGACTCTCGGGCCGTCTATAGTCTCCGTCACCACGAACCCAGATTTGGTAGTGTCATTCCGAAGATATTCACGCCGAAAATTCTCGTCCACAAAATCGCCACCAACAACACTGACTCCGAAGATCTGGACGTCCAGTCTTTCTTCACCTTGTAGGCGGCCAGCAAAAAGAGGAAACTCTGAACGCAAGTAAGCGAAGGGACCTCTGGCGGCAATTTCGCTGTCCAGCCGGTCCCACGCCGAGACAATCACAGCCACTTTTGGCTTTGAGCCATTGTCGTGGGCCCTCAGCTTCAGCGCGAGGAATCGAATTAGCTCGCACATGATTACTTGGGTGGGGGTCTTATCCTGGTCAGGGATAAGCATGGCCTCGCTTCTGAGGAGGCTTCGGGTGGTAACCCAGTCCAACGGGCTCACATTCAAATCAGAATGAACGCGAACAAATAGCAGCGCACCACTAGATTTTTCGAGTTCATCCATCCACTCCGGAGATATCTCGAAAGTCTCTACTGCTTTGTTCCAAAGCTCGCCCGACACATCCGGCACAATCGCTTCTACCACATCATTGGGCCCCCCATCTGCCATCCGGATGGGGATGAGTATGTCCTTGCGCAACGCTTCCAGAGCCTTATCAGAACGTGGCGCAAATGCTCCTCTGTGAAGATGCGCCAGAACTTCTTCAAGGTATTGGACGTTGTCAGGCATAGTTGGGCACACAAGTTTTCCTCGCTTGCTGCGAAGGGCCTCCCACAGGCGAGCCAAATAGTTGGTCTTACCCGAATCAGGCAGCCCAACGAGTATGACGGATCTTGAGTTCATGAATGTACGCTTCTAAATTTTAGAAGCTGGCGTTCGCCGCCGTGATCCGTCGCGTCAGGCCAAAACGCAATGCTCACCGGTTCTACTACTAGTAAGCCATCTAAAAGTTCCGAAAGGCCACTACCCGGCGCGACTGCGTCGTCTTCAGAGAACGATGCAATTTGTATGAGCCTTATCGAAATTCCGCGATGGCTCGCGTCATCAAAGAGATTGGCAAAAGCATGTGGGGGCAATACGCCCTTGTCTCGCCGAGTGACGACAACTGTAATAGGTGGAACACGCGGCGACAGAAAGACGGCAATCCGCTCTAGGAGCATTGCCATGCGGTGCCGAGTATGCTGCCTAGTTTCATCATTGGCCATCTCGAGGCCATCGACCATAATCCAGATAGCGTCTGCTCCCTTAAGGAACTCCAACCTATCCACGCGATTGGAATCTATAAGTTGTTCCGACCACTCACCGGGTAAATCAGGGAGTAGCAAGTCAGCACGTTTGCTGTCTTGAATGCGTTCAATCCGGAGATGAATAAAGCCAGCGAGCCTTTCGCTCGGTAACTCGGTATGGGTCGTAAACTCACTTGGTGGGTTGTGTTCGCTCCAGCGCCGCGCTCCCCGGCTAATCTGCTCCAAGGCCATTAAGGTTTGACTGTCGCGGAACTCATAGCCCGAAAGCTTGTTCGTCGCGAGCAAGAGATAAAGGCTGACAATTGCCGCAGTCTTGCCCGCGTTAGGAGAGCCCAGAATTCCAACGACGGTGCCATAGGTTCGGTGTGTGAGAGTTGCCATCTCTTCGGATGAAAGAGTGACACTGGCAGGAAATTTTGGTCGTGATGCCGGCTGCGAAAGCTGTGGGGCAATTTGATCTCTTATTGCGGTGTCCGCACTTTGCTCGATTATTCGGTTTGGGCACGAGTCCGGGTCATCGTTCAGCAGGCATCGACCCGTCTGCGCGACCGTGCAATCTTTCTGGAGGCAGCCGGCTACCATTGTCAGTAAATCGCCTCAGGGGCAATTATTGTGGAAAGGTGGAGAATTGTGCTTTCCACAAAGGCCCGACTGGCCCACTCGCGAAGCGGTCGCTTTAACTTTGCGCCCGGAGCCTTCGTGTGACCTGTCGCAAGCAACGAGAGCACCACAAAGACGTTGGGAAAAGTCGCGACCCGAGCATTCTTGGAATGAACTGCAGCGAGCTTTTCTCTGCTAGCACCAAGAGCAGCAACCAACTCTGATGCTGTTAGCTTTGCGCTCTCCGAGACACCCCTTAGTACGATGTGCTTGTGCGCTTCCGCTGGTAGCCGTCGCAGCAAGCCTCCTCCTTCGATTCCTGCGGCTAAAGCACTTGCCACTGATTCCGCCTTGCTGAAGGCGGATCCCAAGGATGTGCTCCAATCTCCGAGAACCCACCAAAGAAGCTCTAACTCCTCGCGATCAAGCGCAGCGTTCGTCCGGAGTGCGTTAATCGTTTTTTCTGTGCCCGCCTTAAAGTCTTCGTCAAAGCGGGACAACTCTTCTTCTGCGAGCGACACGGAGAACTCAGGAACGAGTGCTCTTCGTCGGCCCGATGTCGCGGAGTTAGAAACGAGAGTTCTAGCTGTCTCTAAAACATCCGAGCGTAAAGCTTCAAGCTTTGGTTCTGAACGTGGAGGTTGAAACGAAAATCCCAACCAGAGTGACACCGCTAGTAGATCGTTGGTGGAGTAAGTTATAGAGCTCGGAGAAGCACCTCCTATTACAGCATTAGCCGCAGCAAGAGCGCAAACTAACATCTGGAGCTCTTCGCTATCTCTCACAAATGATTGGCTCTGGTTCTGGAGCGCCGCTTCAACCATGGCAGCCAAACTTGTGGGCATTTGCTCCTTTGAGCCCGTGGCGGTGACTAAGTCAGCAGCCATTTGCAGAATCTCGTCAACGCTGCGCTTCTTTCTAAAACCGTCAGAAAGCTCTTTGATCGCCGCACCCCGCTTTTCTACAAAGTCGTCTGTCGGGTTTGCATCGAAAATGCGAACGCAAGTTGCAGTGTTTAGCATAGCCGGGCCCCTACTTCGGTCTATTCTCTATCGTTCTTGCAATACATTCTTCGACTTCGCGAATTCGTCCTTTTCGACTCAATGTATCAAGAGCTCTGCGTTCTATCGAGTGAGTAAGAGGCTCAGCCCAGTCGGTGGGAAGTGCGCCTAGCTTAACCAGAATTGCCAGACGCTCGCTGCTCGTCAGATCTCGGAAGAAGCGGAGCAGAAGGAGTGGATACTCTACTGGCACAGGTTCAACTGCCTCTGCTACAGGCCGGTCCCCGATCTGCTCGGCCGCGCTAGCGGTTCCTGTTTCCTTGAGCGAAGATGGTGCTCCACCCGGCTGGCGTGTCGACAAGGATCGAAAGTGTGGGCATCCGAGCAGGAACCGGCGATGGTCTCCCCCGAGACTTCCAACGTCCTCTCTAAACTCCTTCTTGTTATCATTCCAGGCTCTGGGGTGTATCGCAACCCTTAGACTATCGCTTCGTTCGTCCCATTCGAATTCGATTATGTTGTAAGTATATGTATAAATTTCATCAGCAGTGGGAGGTATTGTCGCGCCGGCTGCCAACATCATTAGATCCTGACCTTCTTCGATCTGATCTACATGGACGGCAGGCTTGTGCTCGTGCCCAGAGATGAATACGCGAGCGCGGCTGCGGACATATTTCCGTGCATCCACAGAATCCCGCAGCCAATTCAGAGGGTGATGGCAAAGCACTATCAACTCTTGGCCAGGTTCCTTAGGAAGTACTCTCTGCCGAGCTCCCAGAAGTAGAGAGCCCGCTTTGTCCTTACCAGAGCAGACTAAAGCGGAGTTGAGGCCAATGAACCGCAATAGGCGATTTGGCGCGACTTCGACGACCCTGTTGCTTGCGAGGCCGCCCGATCGATCTAGCGAGCAGTTGTAACCTTCAGCGAACGGCCGATAAGCCGCAAATCGAGCGTAAAGCAGTTCTCGATCCTGCTCGTTTGCTAAGTAGGTGTCGAGTTCAGCTTCACCGTTCTCGATGATTGTGCCCAGCATTAGCTTTGTGGCTGGAGAGATCCGCGCTAGGTCAATGTCGTGGTTGCCAGGTACCACTTGAATACTGGTGATGTCGCAACCCGCTGCATTAGCCACCCTGTCTAACCAAGCGCCAGCGGCGGTATATTCCTCTACTTTACCCGCATAGGCTATGTCGCCAGTTACTATGATGCCATTGGCACGCCTCTGTGGTAGTGCAGCCATGGCAACGGTGACGTCTTCAATTAGACGCTCCTTTGCGTCATTATGGATAACAACCTCGCCCCCCTTTTCCTGGCCGAAATGAATGTCGGATAAGTGGATATATGTGATTGACACGGGGCGTGTGCTCCTAAGCACCAATTTGTATAGCACAATCTCAACTGTGCGTTGAGATGTCTAGGTTTAATGGCGCTCAGCCATTGGTTGAATGGGGCCAGCTAAGGCCGAATTGCCAACAAAGTTGCGGGATCTAGTTCGACATCGGGCTGTTGTCGGAATAGACAGCACCAATCGGGCTTACGGGCAGCTCCACAGCGCCAGTGCGCACTATGATTGGTGATGAGAGCGGCCCACGGCTTAGCTCGATAGCAGGGGTGATCCCGCCGCCATCCAGCAACCGGCGGTTCCACTCGCGCTCGACACTCCGCCCCGACGCTCCGCCATTGTCCCGCCTTCAAAAAACACAGCCCCCTCGCCCCGCGCCCCTCTAGAGAACCTCCTGCGGAAGTCTAGTTGTGTCGGAAGGGCCGTCATGGCCTCCTTCTCTCGTCGAGCTTGTCGGCCCATCGGCGGGAGAGAGTGCGCAAGAACACAACAGAAACAGAATCTGAGGGAGATCGACCATGAGCGCGGATCGTGACGATATCCATGACGGGCTTGATCTTTTGGCCACCCGCCGCCGCGTGCTGCAGGCAGCACTCGGCGCCGGCGGGGCCGCCGCCCTGGGCGCGGGCGCGCTGGGCGCCTTCCCGCAATTGGCCGCCGCGGCGGCCGGCAAGGCGGGCAACTTCCCCGAGCACAAGGAATGGAAATTCGTCTTCGTCAATCACGTGACGACGAACCCGTTCTTCGTGCCCACCCAGTACGGCATCGCCGATGCCTGCGCGCTGATCGGTGCCACCTACCAGTGGACGGGCTCGCCGAAATCCATCGCCTCCGAGATGGTCAATGCCATGAACACGGCGATCGCCGCCAAGGTCGACGGCATCGCGGTCTGCCTGGTCGACCTCCAGGCCTTCAACGAGCCGGTGAAGAAGGCGCACGCGGCCGGCATCCCCGTCTTCGCCTACAACGCCGATGCCAAGGGCAACACGCGGCTCGCCTATATCGGCCAGGATCTCTATCTCGCCGGCCGCGCGCTGGGCGAGCGCATCGTCAATCTGGTGGACGAGGGCGAGGTGGTCGGCTTCATCGCCACGCCGGGCCAGCTCAACATCCAGCCGCGCCTCGACGGCGCCGCCGACGCGATCAAGGCCTCGGGCAAGACGATCAACTTCACCCAGATCGCCAGCGGACCGACAGTCAACGAGGAGGTGTCGCGCGTCGACGCCTATTATGCCGGCCATAACGACGTGAAGGGCATGTTCGCGGTCGATGCCGGCAGCACCATGGCGGTCGCCAAGGCCATGGAGAAATATGGCTTGCACGAGAAGGGCGTGCGCGCCGGCGGCTTCGATCTCCTGCCCGAGACGCTCGACGCCATCGACAAGGGCCATCTCGATTTCACCATCGACCAGCAGCCCTATCTGCAGGGCTTCTACACGGTGCTGGAGATGGCGCTGTTCCAGCTCTCGGGCGGCCTGACCGGCCCCGCCGATATCAATACCGGCCTCAAATTCATCACCCAGGACAGCGTCCAGCCCTACCTCAAGACGCAGAGCCGCTACGAAGGCAATTCGGACGCGCAGAAGCTGATCGAGCGCTCCGGCCCGATCGGTTGAGGAGCCCGGCGATGGGCGAGGACGCCCCCGGCCGGCATCAATCGGCCCGGCCCTCCCCGGCGGGTGAGCGCCCACCCCCGGCCGCGTCTGCGGCCGGGGCGGGCACCGCACCGCCGCGTCGCGCGGCGAGCCGGATCGCGTCCGCCGTCTTCCGTTACCGCGAGGCCGGCATCGTCATCGCCGGCCTGCTGCTGGTGATCTATTTCCAGTCCTCCAGCGCGGCCTTCCTGTCGCTGGCCAATCTCGAGAACCTCGCCCAGTTCACCGCCTCGACCGCCATCATCGCCGCCGGCCTGGTGCTGGTGCTGGTCTGCGGCGAGCTCGATCTCTCCGTGGGCATGGTCTATGCGCTGGCGCCCTTCGTCATGTTCTTCGCCGCCCAGGCCGGCGCGCCGATCGGGCTGGCGCTGATCGCCGGGCTCGTCGCGGCGGCGCTGGTGGGGGCCGCCAACGGCCTCGTCACCACGCTGCTGCGGCTGCCGTCCTTCGTCACCACGCTCGGCATGCTGTTCCTGATCAACGGCTTCACGCTCACCATCTCGGGCGGCTATCCGGTAAGCCCACAGGCGGGCGCGCTCTTCACGCAGGCCTTCGGCGGCAATGCCTGGGCCCAGCTCGCCTGGGCGGTGGCGGCGGCCCTCGGCCTGCAGTTCGTGCTGAAGAAGACGCGCTGGGGGCTGCATACGGTCGCCACCGGCGGCAACCCCACCGGGGCGGCCGAGGTCGGCATCAAGCTCAAGGTCGTGAAGACCGGCAATTTCATCCTCTGCAGCACGCTCGCGGGCTTCGCCGGCATCCTCGACGCCTTCCGCATCGGCTCGATCGATCCGCTGGCCGGCGGCAACGAGATCATGTTCGCCGCGATCGCCTCGGCGGTCATCGGCGGCACGCTCCTGACCGGCGGGCTCGGCACCGTGATCGGCGCCTTCCTCGGCGCGCTGGTGCTCTCGATCCTGAAGGACGGCTTCACGCTGCTCGGCGTCAGCGCCTTCACCTTCGACATGATCCTGGGCGCCGCCATCCTGGTGACGATGGCGGTGAACATCCATCTGAGCCGGCTACGGAACTAGAGCGTTTCCCGATCCGGTGGGATCGTGAAACGCTCCAGAGTCATTTGTTTGGTCGCATTTTCTACGGCGAACCGGTGGCCACTTCACCGGAAAATGCTTCAAGGAGGCGGATGATGGAACCGGTCGTTCCCCGCGAGCTGCTGCGCGCCGAGCATATCGCCAAGCGCTTCGGCCAGGTGACGGCGCTGCGCGACGTCAACCTGCGCCTCGATCGCGGCGAGGTGCTGGGGCTGCTCGGCGACAACGGCGCCGGCAAATCCACTCTCATCAAGATCTTCACCGGCTATCTCCAGCCCACCAGCGGCCAGCTCTCCCTGGAGGGCGTGCCCACGAGCTTACGCTCGGTCTCCCATGCCCGCAGCCTGGGCATCGAGGCGGTCTATCAGGACCTCGCCCTGATCAACGAGCTCAACGTCTATCGCAACATGTTCCTGCAGCGCGAGGCGGTGCGCGGCGGCCGGCTCGGCATCCTCGACGACAAGGCCATGCGGCGCGCGGCGATCGAGCATCTCGAGCGCATGGGCGTGCGGATCCCCTCGGTCGATGTGGAGGTGTCGCGGCTCTCGGGCGGCCAGCGCCAGGCGATCGCGGTCGCCCGCTCGGTCTACCAGAAGGCCAAGATCCTGCTGCTCGACGAGCCGACGGCCGCAATGGGCGCCAAGGAATCGGCCCTCATCCTCGACGTGATCCAGCAGCTCAAGGCCGAAGGCCAGATGGGCATCGTCATCATCGCCCACAACTACGCCCAGATCTTCGACGTCTGCGACCGCATCAACCTGGTCGAGGGCGGCGCCATCACCTTCGACAAGCCCACGCGCGAGACCTCCGTCCAGGAACTCACCGACCTCGTGGTCCGCGAATACCGGAATGCGAGGAGGAGCGGAAAGGGGGGATGACGCCTCTCTTCAATCCTTGTCTTCAATCCCTGCTGAATCCCCTCCCCCCTTGAGGGGGAGTTTAGGGTGGGGGGTGAAGGACGCGATACCAGGGGCGCCTCCCCTTTTCTTTCCTCTTCACCCGCAATCCCCCTTCGCCCTGCGGGCTACGGAGGACAGGAGCGGAGATCGGGCAGGGCCTGCCCTCCGTAGCCGGCAGGGCGAAGGGGGTGAGGGGGCCTCGATGCCGAGCGAGATGCCTGAACGCGGGATCTTTCCTGCGACAGCCCCCTCACCCTACCCTCTCCCCCACGGAGGTGGGGGAGAGGAAGAGAACAATGGTGACAACGCGCGATGCGAAGGACGCGCCTTTCTCTTTCGTCGCCGCCCGCATTCGCGGGGATGACGGACGCATGAACGCGCCGTTGATCGGCGCCGGCCCCGTCGGGCGCCTTCGCCGGTTGCGCCGCTCGGAGCTGCCCGAAGACACGGTCGATCTGGCGCGGTTCCTCGTCGGCAAGCTGCTGGTTCGCGATCGCCGCGGCGTCAGGACCAGCGGCCGGATCGTCGAGACCGAGGCCTATCCGGTGGGCGACGAAGCCGGCCACGCCTTCATCGGGATGACCGCCCGCAATCGTTCTCTCTTCCTGACGAGAGGGCACGCCTATGTCTATTTCATCTACGGCTCGTCCTATTGCTGCAACGTGTCGTCCGAGCGGCGGGGCATCGGAGGCGGCGTGCTGCTGCGGGCCCTGGAGCCGCTGGAGGGAGTATCCGTGATGCAGCGCCGCCGCGGGACGGCAGGGCTGGCGGAACTGGCCAAGGGTCCGGGACGGCTCGCGGCCGCGATGGCGATCGACCGGCGCTGCGACGGCATCGACCTCTGTGCCGCCGGACCGCTCTGGCTGGGCGCGGACGAGCGGCGCGCGCCCCGTCCCTCGCGGAGCGTTCGCATCGGATTGACGAAGGAAGCGCACCGTCGGCTTCGCTTCTACGAGCGCGGCAGCGCCTATGTCAGCGGCCCGCGCGAGCTACGCCGGTAGCGTTCAGGACGGTCCCTCGCGCTTCCAGGCCGGGGGCTGCCGGTGGCGGGTGCATCGCGCCCGATTTGCTCTCCGTCGCCCGGGATGTGCCGGCGAACTCCGGACGGCACTACCTGGCCGCGCGGACGCGTTGCCGGTCCGGGTAGGACTTCGTGAACTTGAACGCGCCGACGAGGGCGAGAACGGTGATGACGATTCCGACGGACCGCGGTATGTCGGGGACGTAAAGCATCAGCAGATCGGCGACGACCATCGCCGCGAAAGCCAGCGCCCAGGCCGCGGTGATGACATAGTTGGTGCGAACGAAGACCGGGCTGTCCCAGAGATCGCGGCTCACCTGCTCGCGGGCATATTGCAGCGTGAACGGCGTGCGGAGCGCGATCGACAGCAGCACGATTATCAGCAATCCGCTGTCGACCACCAGGCGAACCCCGACGATCGACCAGACGGGGGCGGCGACGAACGTATAAAGCGCCAGGCCGCCAAACAGAATGAACGTCCCGATCTCGAGAATCTTCGGGCTGTGGCCGGCACTCAACCGATCGCGGACGAGCAGCCCACCGGAAACGACGGCGCCGGCTATCATGCCCTCGGCGGAGCCGATCAGGCGGTCGACGACGGCAAAAACGATGAAAGGGGCGAAGGCCAATAGGAGATTCATTTTGGCGTCCTTGTCGGCGGGCGCAGGCCCTGGATGAAAATTGGCGCAGCAGATCTTGAATCCAGCCTCTTCTGCCGGCCCAGGCGCGGATGCGCGGCAACGGAATATCTCGGCAGGGCGGATACCGGCACCCGGCCGACGGCCCTGTGTCATTTCAAATGTCGACGGGCAAGGGCCTGCTTCAAAGCCGGATGCTGCAGGCTCATGCCCGTCCCATGACGGTCACGGCAGTGTCCGATAGTTTGTAGACGGCGTCGTGCCCGTCACAAAGCCGGAAATCGATAATATCCGCGGCATCCGTCGAGGGGCGGGGCAGCCTTTCGCTCCCCGCCGTACCTGACTCGCCGGTCCGGACGACGGCGGCAAAATCCCGGTTATGGCGGCGCCGGCGCTCTCGGCCGGGCGGGACAGGACGCTTCGCCAACCCGTCGAACCCGATCTCTCCGGCGGCAGCCCGCAGCCGGCGTTCGGCTTGTCGCGTCCGTCCTTGATTTCGAGGACGGCCCCCGTCCGCTCAACCGGGCATGCTGTCGAATTGCGGCATGTCGAGCGGCTTCGCCCATTTCAGCCGGCGCTTGGTGAACATCTCGAGCCGGGGTTCGATCAGCTCGGGCCGGTCCAGGCTCCCCAGCGTCACGAAAACGAGGCCGGGGAAGCTCTCCAGATTGCTGGTGAACAGCCGGGCGCCGCAGTCGGGGCAGAAGTTGCGGTCGAGCCCCTTGCCGGATTCCGCCACATAGTGGAACGGCTTCGGCCGCCCGCTGAGCAGCGTGAAATCCTCCTGCGGGACGGCGAAGAACGTGGCCATCTCGCCCCCCGAGGCCTTCTTGCAGTCCCGGCAATGGCAGTTGGCGATGAAGTCCGGGTCCTTGTCGAACGCGAACGTCACGGCACCGCAGGCGCACCGACCCGTGTATTTTTTCGCCATCTCCCCCGTCTCCCTGTCCATCGGCCCTGCATCAAGCCCGGCGGAACGCCCGCCATTGGACCTCACCATCGTTTCCGTTCGATGAGATAACACCTCGGTCTCATCGCGTATCTTCGCTCGCGCCCCGATCTTCGGCGCCCGGCTATTGCGGCGCCGCGAGGATCTCCATCCTCATCACCTTGACGCCGCCCTCGGCGAGCCCGGGAAGCCTGGCGAACCAGTCCTTCACATAGGGCATCGCGTTATGGGCCTCGAAATCCTCCCGGTCGGCGAAGATCTCGTAGAAGATGAAATGGCCGGGGGATTCGCGATCCTCCTGCAGGAAATAGACGAGGTTTTTCGGGTCGCCGCGGACCTGGGCGATCAGCGGCAGGGTGACCGCGCGCAGCTCGGCTTCCTTGCCGGGCTTGGCTCTCACCTCGGCGACGATGGAGTAGGCCCCCTGCGGCACCTGGGCATAGCCTTTGCCCGGCCCCTCCTGCGCCAGGACCGGGCCCGCGCCCGCGACGGCGGCGAGGGCCGCCAGCAGGGAAAGCCCCAGGCCCGGTCGCATCGTCTTGATCATGGCGGGCTGCTCCTTGCGGTTCGGAGGGTTCATGGGGGTTGGCCTTCGCGTCGCATCAGCCATTGTTCGAGGCGAGCATGCGCCGGCGGGTATCCAGCGCCGCCTGGAAGGTCTTCTTCACCGGGCCCAACGCCTGCACGAACTCGAGCTGCTCGCCTTCCGGGCCCTTGCAATAGATCAAGGCCCAGCCGTTCGACTTGCCCTGGGTGATCTTGTTGGTGTTGGCCTCGAGCGGTGCCGCCTGGCGCTCCTCTTCCGACGTCACCGTGATCGTGCGGTTGGCCTTCACCTGGGTCATGCCGCGGCGCGCCGATTCCGCCTCGAGGTCGTGGATGAACTTGTTGAAGTCGACATCGTCGCGAATATAGAAGCAGATATGCATCGAGCGCGGATAGGCGGGGCTCATATGATCGCGCGGCTCGGCCCAGCTGTCCCCGTTGCCCATCGGCTGCCCCGCGTCGCGGTATTGCAGAAGCTCGATCACGACATTGTCGAACTGCACGAAGCGGACATCGAGCCGCTGCCCGCCGCCTTTCAGGTCCGGGACGCCGATCGTCCGCGGGTTGACCTTGCGTTCCCGGGCGAGGATCTCCTGGTCGGTCATCAGGGTGTTGTGGATCTTCTCGCCCTGGAAATCGCCGTCGCGCATCACCTCGTTGCCGCCGAGCACCTCGGTGTAGAACGCGAAGGCGCGATCCATGTTCTGGACCGTGACGCCGAAATGCTGCACGCCCTGGAGCCGGGCGCCGAGCGCCGCGTTGTCGAGGTCCGCCGTGACGGCGGCGGGGGTCGGGTTCGCGGCGTCCTGGGCCAACGCGGGAGCGCCCGTCGCGAGGGCGGCCGCCGCGATGCCGCCGATCGCAGCGCCTCCGGCCGCGCGCAGGATCTCCCGGCGGTCGGGGTCTGCCAACCCGTGGGCGTCGCTGAGTTCGTCGGACATGTTCATCTCCCTTGATCTGGCCGCGCCGGCATGCGCTTCGGCGCGCCCGAATCCTTACGCGGGACGGGGCGCCGCCGGGCGTTAAGACTGGTCAAATTCGGTAAATCGCGGTCGTCGCATCGACCGGGCCTGCCGGAGAACGGCGGCGGCTTGCGGCCGTCGTCAAGGACGGCTGCGTGGCGGCAGGGTCACCCCTCGATGCGCTTGAGCCATGTCAAGGTGGCCGCGCGTCGGAGCCGGTAAGAAAAAGGGACCTTGCTGCTGCGGAAAAGGAACCCGACCGATGACCGATGCTTCATCAGGAAAGGGCGCCCTGCGCCCGATCGAATTGCCGCCGCCGGCCGAGGGTCCTGCGCTGTCTCTCCACGAGGCGGCCGCGCGGCGCCGCACGACCCGCGAGATCGCGGCGACGCCGCTGACGCCGGCCCAGCTCTCGAACCTCCTCTGGGTGGCCTGGGGCGTGAACCGCAAGACGGGACCGTTCGGGGCGCCGGGGCGGACGGCGGCCTCGGCCAGCAACTCGCAGGAGATCGATCTCTATGTGATGCTCGATGCGGGTGCCTATCTCTATGACGCGGCTGCCCACCGGCTCGATCCCGTCGCGGCCCTCGACCTGCGGTTCGGCGCGATCGGCCACCGCCAGGCCGTCCGATCGAAGGCGCCGGTCCAGCTCGTCTATGTCGTCGATCTGCACCGCCTGACCCACACCGCCGGCTTCGAGGAACCCGGGCTGCACGATCCGGAGGTCCAGAAGTCCTATTACTTCGTCGATACGGGCCTCATTGCCGGGAATGTCTATCTGTTCGCGGCCGCCCATGGCCTGGCCTGCTGGTTCCACAATTGCGACAAGACGAGCCTGACGAACCTCCTGGCCTTGCGGCCAGAGCAGAAGCCTCTGTTCGCGCAGTCGATCGGCTGGCCCGCGGCGGCCGATCGGTGAGCGGATCGACGACGCGATCGAACTCCTTCCGCCGATCGCCGGCCGGCTGTTCTTCCGCGGTCGCGGTCCGGTGAAGAGCGGCGGGGGCACCAGTTTCGCTTGATATTGTTCCCTATTTGTTCTAAAATAAAATTTGGCCCCAGCCCGCAGCGATCAGGCAAGGGCGCCTGATTCTTGCCTGATACGGTCCTGTTCCGAGCCTGTTTTTCGAGCGCCCCATAAACTGATTGTTGTTTGAAAATGACTTTTTTCCAACGAGCTGGAGAATACAGACGCCGGCTGATTCCTGAAAAGGCCCTGTTCTCAGGCGAACCCCTAAAACCCCACGGGAGGAAGTGAAATTCATGACCGCCCGGAAGGGCCGATCGGGTCACCCTGTGCCGCTCAGCCACCAGCGCAGAAGCGCACTGACCGCCGCCAGGGCCAGGACGCTCGCCGTCCAGATCGCGACGAACCAGGCGAGACGCCGCCACAGGGGAGGCGATGACGTCATGGGTCAGTGGTAACCGTGGGTGTCGACCTTGCCGCGGAAGACCCAGTAGGCCCAGCTCGTATAGGCGACGATCATCGGCAGGACGATCACAGCGCCGACCAGCAGGAACAGCTGGCTCTGCGCCGGGGCGGCGGCCTGCCAGATCGTCACGCTGCGCGGCACGATATGGGGATAGATGCTGACGCCCAGCCCGATGAAGCTCAGGAGGAAGATCGCCAGCGCCATCAGGAAGGGCAGGTAGTCGCGCCCGCGCCGCAGGCTCCAGAAGAACACGGCGGCCACGATCGCCGTCAGCAGCGGCACCTGGGCCGTCACCAGCACGCCCGGCGTCACGAACCAGCGGCGCCAGTAATCCTGGGTGAGGAAGGGCGTCGCCAGGCTGACCGCCACGAGCGCCGCCAGCGTCGCGATGCCGAGCGCGAAGGCGAGGCGCCTGGCATGGGCCTGCACCGCGCCGTCGGTCTTCCAGACCAGCCAGCTCGAGCCGAGCAGCGTGTAGCCGATCACCACCGAGATTCCGGTCAGGAGGGTGAAGGGGCTCAGCCAGTCGAGCCAGCCGCCCGCATAGGCATCGTTCTCGACCTTGATGCCCTGCAGGATCGCGCCGAGCGTGATGCCCTGCGCCAGCGCGGCGACGGTCGAGCCCAGGCTGAAGGCGATGTCCCAGTAGCGGCGATGGCCGGGATCGCGCCAGCGGAATTCGAAGGCGACGCCGCGGAAGATGAGCCCCAGCAGCATCGCGATCATCAGCGGGTAGGTCGCCGGCAGGATGATCGAGAAGGCGAGGGGGAACATGGCCATCAGCCCGCCGCCGCCGAGCACCAGCCAGGTCTCGTTGCCGTCCCAGACCGGCGCGATCGTGTTCATCGCCCGGTCGCGCTCCTCGCCGACGGCGAGCGTCGGGAACAGGATACCGAGGCCGAGATCGAAGCCGTCCATCACCACATAGGCGAAGACGGCGAAGGCGATGATGAAGGCCCAGACGGTGGGGAGGTCGAGATCGACGGTCATCGGCTCACCTCCGCTGCAGGTCGGGCTGGGGGAGGGCGGCGGCGGGCGTGATGCCGGCGGCGCGGCGCGGCGTGGGCCGCGGCTCGCGCTCGCCGCGCTCGGGCGCATGGGCCATCAGCCGCAGAATGTAGTAGACCCCGGCGCCGAACACGAGGAAGTAGACCAGCACGAAGGCGAGGAGCGAGGTCGCGATCGCGGGGGCGGCCAGCGGCGAATGCGATTCCGCCGTGTGCAGCTGGCCATAGACCGTCCAGGGCTGGCGCCCGACCTCGGTCGTGACCCAGCCCGCGATCACCGCGACGAAGCCGGCCGGGCCCATGGCCACGGCGGCCCGGTGCAGCCAGGGCCAGTCATAGAGCTTGCGCCGCCAGCGCGCGACGAGGCTGAACAGCCCGAGCCCGAGCATCGCGAAGCCCAGCGCCACCATGATGCGGAACGACCAGAACACGATCGGCACCGGCGGCCACTGGTCGCGCGGGAAATCCTTGAGGCCCGGCAGCGGCGCGTAAGGATCGTGCTTGAGGATCAGCGATCCCAGATGCGGCAGCTCGATCTTCGCCTTGACCCGGCCCTCCTCGTTGCTCGGCAGCCCGAACAGGATGAGCGGCGCGCCCTCGGGGCTGGGATCGTAATCGCCCTCCATCGCCAGCACCTTGGCGGGCTGGTGCTCGAGCGTGTTGAGCCCCTGGGTATCGCCGGCGAGGATCTGCACGGGCGCCACCAGCGCCGCCATCCACATCGCCATCGAGAACATCTTGCGGACGCCGGGATTGTCGCGCCCGCGCAGCAGGTGCCAGGCGCCGACGCCGCCGACCGCGAGCGCGGTCGTCAGGTAGGAGGCGATGACGGTGTGGACGAGCCGGTAGGGAAAGCTGGGGTTGAAGACGATCGGCAGCCACGAGCCGGCCGGCACGAACTGGCCGCGTTCATTGATAGCGAAGCCGACCGGCGTCTGCATCCAGCTGTTCGCGGCCAGGATCCAGGTGGCGGAGATCAGCGTGCCGAGCGCCACCATGCAGGTCGCGAAAAAGTGCAGCCCCTTGCCGACCTTGGAGATGCCGAACAGCATCACGCCCAGGAACCCCGCCTCGAGAAAGAAGGCGGTGAGCACCTCATAGGCCATCAGCGGTCCGATCACCGGCCCCGCCTTGTCCGAGAACACCGACCAGTTGGTGCCGAACTGGTAGGACATGACGATGCCCGAGACGACGCCCATGCCGAAGACCACGGCGAAGATCTTCATCCAGTAGCGGTAGAGGTTGGCATAGACGCCGCTGCCGGTCTTCAGCCACAGCCCCTCGAGCACCGCCAGATAGCTGGCCAGCCCGATCGAGAAGGACGGGAAGATGAAGTGGAAGCTCACCGTGAAGGCGAACTGAGCGCGGGCAAGAATGACGGGATCCAGATGGTCGAACATCATTCCCCTCCAGACGGGCAGGCCCCGCTCTCGCGTTCAGGCGACGATCGCAAATCCATGCCGGGGCCGATCCGCCGGAAAGCCGGCGACGCGGCGACGGTTCCGGCGCAGACGGAGGATCCTTCCCCAGGCGGGGCCGAGGATAGGAAACCGCAGGGCAAAATCTTGTCTATCCTTGCTCCCGAATGACGGTCCTTCCGTCGTCGAAGGCCGGACGCCGCCGGCAACCGGCCAGATTGGGCCGAACCTGCGACAGAAAAGACAGTGACGAACCGGCAACGCGGGCCCTTGGCGGAAAGCGCCGCGCGGCCCCGCCGCGGCCACCATCCGGCAGTGTCACGGGATCGATGAGATTTTTCAACCGCAAGCCTGAAGCGCCCGCGAGCGGGCCGGAAGGGCAACCGCGGTGCCCGCGGGCGAAATCCCGACCGCGATCCCGGCGGGCTTTGTCCCTTGAATCAAGACCGTAGCGCGGTACCGGCGGCAATCTTGACGGTGCTCGCAAAAGCTGCAGCGGCGCTCATCTCGGCAAGGAGCCGGGCGGCTTGCGTCGTCCGCGGCGCGGGGTCGGGCTATTTGCGCCCGGCGCTGCCGGCCTCGGTACCGCCGGCCTTGGCGCCGCCGCGCGTCGGCCGGCGCACGGCCCTGACCTTGCCGCTCTTGCCGCCGCCGCAATAGAAGCGGTCGCCGCCGTCGGCCTCGATCCCCGACACCATCGTGCCCGGCGGCAGATCGAGCTGCTCCAGCACCTCGCCCGATTTCGGATCGATATGCCGGAGACCGCTCTCGTCGCCTTCCCAGGTGCCGTGCCAGAGCTCGCCCTCGACCCAGGTGACGCCGGTGACGAAGCGGTTGGAATCGATGGTGCGAAGAACCTTCCCGGTCTCGGGATCGACCTGGACGATCTTCCGGTCGCGGTATTGCCCGACCCAGAGCGACCCCTCGGCCCAGGCGAGCCCCGAATTGCTGTCGCCGGGGGCCGGGATCGTGTGGAGCACCCGGCCCGTCTTGGGGTCGATCTTCTGGATGCGCTTCTCGGCGATCTGATAGAGATGCGTGCCGTCGAAGGCCGTGCCCGCATAGGCCTTGACCTCGATCGAGCGCGCCAGCCGGCCGCTCGCGGGATCGAGCGCGTTGATCCGGTCGCCCGAGGCGAACCAGACCTGCCGGCCGTCGAAGGTCAGCCCATGCACGGCCTCGATGCCCGGAAAGGGTCCGTACTCGCGGATGATCTCGGCGGCGGAGCGTTTCATGGCGTCACCTTCACGGGTTCTTGCGGACGGGCCTCGTATTCGAGGGTCGAGCCGGTTTCCGATCGTTTCGGCCGCTCGAGACTCTAGCCGCCGGGCAGCGGCGCCGGGAGTAACAAAGCGGTCGTGAATGCGGGGAGCGGCGGCGTCATCCAGCGCCGCGCCCGCGCCCGGCCCAGCGCCTGCACCTTGCCCTCCGCCGCCAGCGCGTCGAGCGCCCGCTGCACGCTGCGCTGGCTCGTCCCCAATGCCAGCGCCAGGGCCGAGCTCGACCAGGCCTCGCCATCGGCGAGGAAGGCGAGGACGGCCGCATGCGCCTCCTCGCCGGGCGGCGCCAGCAGCACGACCTCCCGGGCGCGACGGGGCGCCAGCGCGAAGCCCTGCTTCGTGGCGCTGAGATGGGCCAGGGGGCGCAGCATCGCGCGCAACCGTCCGATCTCGACCCTGAGCCGCGCGCGATGCGATTCGTCGGCGTGCTTCGCGCCGAAGGCCCGCGCGAGCAGCGTCTCACGCGCCACGTCGCCCGGCCAGGCCTCGGCCAGCGCGCCGGCGAGCGCGAACAGCACGGGCCGCGTCGCCAATGAGACCAGCTTGTCGCCTTCGCGTACGGCGCGGCGGCAGGCATCGACCACGAGCGCCTTGGAGGCCAGCAGCGTTTCGACCTCCGCGAGCCGGAGCGGTCGTTCCCCGCCGCGCGCGATCCGGCGCGCCGCGGGCGCCTGGAGCAGCCGCTGGGCGCTCTCGACCTCCGCCGTCAGCGCCGGGATGCCGGCCTGGCGCGCGGCGCGCTCGGCTTTCGCGAGCGCGGCACGCGTTGCCCTGGCCTGGAGGCGGCGCATCGCGATGCCGGCGACGACCAGCTCATGGGCGGCCCTGAGCGCGGGCGGGAAGGGGGCGGGGTCGAGGCCTTCGAGCTTGCGCTCGGCCTCGTCGAGGCGCCCGATCAGGAGCAGGCGCCGCACCTCGAGATAGCGCGCATGGGCGGCGTTCGCGCGGTCGCCTTGCGCCTCGAGCAGAGCCCGCGCTGCTTCCAACGTCTTCGCGGGCCCGTTGAGGTCGCGCGCGGCGAGCGCCACCTCGGCCTCGGCGACGACGCAGCGCGCGCGGGCCACGGCCTCTCTCGGCCCGAAGCCGCGCGCCGCCTTCCGCAGGAGAAGCTTCGCGCGCGCGAGGTCGCCGAGCTGCGCCATGGCGATGCCGCGCAGCGCCAGCGCCGGCGCGTCCTCGCGCAGCGCCACGAGATTGAGCGCGCCGAAGGGATCGCCCGCCGCCAGCGCGCGGGCCGCGGCCGTGATCAGCGAGTCCATCGGTATCGCGCCATACTTGTCACTCCCGCCCCGCGACGGCCGGTCCCTATGTTCCTCGCGACGGCCGGCCCGCCGATCCTATCGGGAACGGCCTCAACCACGAAGAGGAGAGGAACGATGACCACGCACAAGACCGGCACACGCGAGGAATGGCTGAAGGCCCGGCTCGATCTGCTCGAGGCGGAGAAGGCGCATACCCGGCAGGGCGATGTGCTGGCGCAGCGGCGCCAGGCGCTGCCCTGGGTCCGGATCGACAAGGGCTACCGGTTCGACACCGACGCGGGCAACGCCTCGCTGAGGGACCTGTTCGGCGGGCGCTCGCAGCTTCTCGTCTATCACTTCATGTTCGGGCCCGACTACAAGGCGGGCTGCCCTTCCTGCTCGGCGATCGCGGACGGGTTCAACGGCTTCGCCGTTCACCTGGCGCAGCACGACGTGGCGCTCTGGGCGGTGTCGCGCGCGCCGCTGGCGAAGCTCCAGGCCTACAAGAAGCGGATGGGCTGGAGCTTTCCCTGGGCCTCCTCCTATGCCGGCGATTTCAATTTCGACTTCAACGTCGCGGTCACCGAGGAGCAGCAGCGCAAGGGCGGCACCGAGTACAACTACCAGCGCAACCATCCCCTGAACGCGAAGGAAGTGCCGCCGCCGATCCTCGAATTCGCCACCACCTGCGGCACGGATTGGGCCGGCTTCTCGCGCGACCGGCCGGGCATGAGCGCCTTCGCGCTCGAGGACGATACCGTCTATCACACCTACTCGACCTACGCCCGCGGGCTGGACGGGATCTGGGGCATGTATCCGTGGCTCGACCGCGCGCCCAAGGGCCGCAACGAGCAGGGCCCCTGGTGGCGCCGGCATGACGAGTACGGGGCGCGATAGAACACGCGCTTTTATCCCCTCTCCCGCCTTGCGGGAGCAACCATGATCGTGCGGGGATCATGGAGTGACGGCTTTATCCTGCCAGGGAGTAGCCCTGGCGAGGATAGCGTTGGCGATCTCAACTAGCTTCCTGGCGCAAGCGACGGTGGCGACCTTGTGGTGCTTGCCCTTTGCGATAAGGCGCTTGTAGAGGGCCAGGAGGATGGGGTTCCAGCGCTGAGAGGCAGAGAAGGCGGCCTGGTAGATGCTGCGTCGGAGCCGTTTTCTGCCGCCGGCGATATGGCGCTCACCGGTATGCTCGCCACTTTCATCGTCGAAGGGAGCGACACCAACCAGGGCGGCGGCCTCGGCACGGGTCATGCGGCCGAGCTCGGGCATGCGCAGGACGAAGCTGAGGGCGGTGAGCGGGCCCAGGCCGGGGATGCTCTCCAGCAGATCCAGCTTGAGAGCCAGGTCGGGGTGACGGCGGAGCTTGGCCAGCAGCCGGACGATTTCCCTGTCGCGGCGCCTGGACAGGCGGGTGATCTCAGTCTCGAGATAGCGTTTGTGCGCCGGCAGGCTGTAGCGATCGCGCCGGGTCTTCAGCCGGCTGATATCCTCGCCGATCTGCTCGATCAGGGTGAGATGCTCGGCCCACGGCGCCAAACGTTCATCGGGCGCCGGGCGGATGCTGTCGGGCTCCATGTCCGCCGTCGCCACCGCGATCAGGCGAGCATCGATCTTGTCGTTCTTGGCTCGCTTCTTCTTGAACCGCCGAAAGCCTTTCACCTGAGCCGGATCGAGCAGCACGACGCAAAACCCCACCCGGCGAAGATGCGCCGCCACCGCCGCCTCGTAATGGCCGCTCGCCTCCAACCCGACCCGCTCGACCCCATGCTCGCGCAGCCAGCTCTCGATCTGCTGGTATCCCGCCGGATCGTTGCTGGCCTGCAGCCGGTCCGGCCCAGCGGCCAACGCCACATCGAGCTTGCGCTTCGACACGTCGATACCCGCCGTTTCCGTGATAGACTTGCTCATCTTCGTCGACCCCACCTTGCGTTGATCCGAACCAGGGTGTTCTTGCAACCATCCGGGTCCGATGAAGGGTCGGCTGCGATCCCGCTCCCGCGCAGTCCAGAAGACTTCGAGGGTGTCGATCCGACAACCGACAGTCCGGGCCGGGGTGGCCACCCCGGCCCGGACCACGCTCCATGCTCTCACATCTCGCTCATACAAGAGGGCCAGGGGGAGGGCTGATGGACCGAGCAGCCCCCTCCCCAACCTTCCCCCGTCTTGCGGGAGAGGGGACGATCAAGAAGGGAACCAAGCCATGAGTGTCGTGACTGCAACCGGGCCCCGGGCCCGCTCTTTCAGCCTGGCCGACGGGCTCTGCCTCGCGGCCGCGCCGATCTTCGCCTTGATGGCGCTGCTGACGAGCGTGCTGGGGAACGATCCGGCGGACATGATCTGCATGGCGGCCGCGCATGGCGGGTCGCCTTTCGGCAGCATGGTCTCGATGTATTGGCTGATGAGCGCCTTCCACGCGGCGCCCTGGCTGAGGCTGATCGCCCGCCGGCGGTCCCGGTCCGGGCCGGCACCCGCCTGCCGGTCCTCGTGAGGCGAGGCCGGGGTTGACAAGCCCGCCTCGCGGCTTGATGCTTCACTCTATGGTGAACTATCAGGAACGGCTGAACCGCACCTTCGCCGCGCTGGTCGATCCGACCCGGCGCGCGATCCTGGCGCGGCTCGAGCGCGAGGACGAGGCCTCGGTCAGCGAGCTGGCGGAACCGTTCGCGATCAAGCTGCCGGCGGTGATGAAGCATCTCGACGTGCTCGACGAGGCGGGGCTGATCACGCGCTCGAAACAGGGACGGGTGGTGACAGTGCGGCTCTCGCCCCGGCCCATGAAGGAAGCGATGGACTGGCTCCACCGCTATGAGCGCTTCTGGACCGAGCGGCTGGATCGGCTCGCGGCCTTCGTGGAACGCGAGGAGAGGAAAGCGAGGAAGAAGGAGAAGCCGCGATGACCAGCCTCACCCTCACGCGCCGGCTCAAGGCGCGGCCCTCGATCGTGTTCGACGCGCTCACCACGCCGGCGGGCGTCGCCGCCTGGTGGGGCCCCGACGCCGGGCCGGTGCTGCTGGCCGAAATCGATCTGCGCGTCGGCGGCCGCTTCCGGGTCCGGTTCCGCATGCTCGACGGCAGCGAGCATGAGAGCAGCGGCGAGTATCTCGAGATCGTCAGGCCCGAGCTTCTGGCCATGAGCTGGCGCTGGGCGGGCAACGAGGATCCCGGCGAATCGCATCTCGAGTTCAGGCTCCGCCCCATCGCCGGGGGCACCGAGCTCACCCTGACCCATTCGCGCCTGCATGACGAGGACACCCGCCGCAGCCACGAGCAGGGCTGGAGCGGCGCGCTCGACAAGCTCGTGCGGCATTTCGAGGGCGGCCGAGCGGGGGCATGAACGATGCGATCGCTTTCTTCTTTCTTCGCCGCCGCCCTCGGCGAGCGAGTGAATACGTCAAACGGAGACAGTGAGTGATCAATGCGCATTACCGCTGGGTGATCGTGGCGGCGGGCGGGCTGCTCGGGTGCGTGGCGATGGGCGCGATGTTCTCGCTGCCGGTTTTCCTGCGGCCGATCTCGGAGGCGACGGGATGGTCGGTAGCGGGGATCTCGAGCGCCATGACCATCGGCTTCCTCGCCATGGCCTTCGGCAGCATGGTCTGGGGCAACCTGGCGGACCGGCTGGGCCCGCGTTTCGTCGTGACCGCCGGTTCCGTCATCCTGGCCGCGAGCCTCGCGCTCGCCAGCCGCGCGAGCGCGCTCATCGAGTTCCAGCTCGTCTTCGGGCTTTTCGTGGGTCTGGGCACCGCCGCCATCTTCGCGCCGATGATGGCCTGCGTGGTGGGCTGGTTCGACACCCACCGGAGCCTCGCCGTCTCGCTCGTCTCGGCCGGGATGGGCATGGCGCCCATGACGATGTCGCCCTTCGCGGCCTGGCTGATCGAGGGCCATGACTGGCGGAGCTCGCTGCTGATCATCGCGGGCCTGGCCGCCGTCGTGATGATCCCGGTCTCGCTCCTGGTGCGCCGTCCACCGGCGCTCGCGGGCGGCCCTGCCGCGGCGTCGGCCTCCGGTCCCGTGGCGAGCGAGCCTTCCGACATGACGATGAGCCGGGCCCTGCGCTCGCCGCAATTCATCGTCCTGATGCTGACGGGCTTCTTCTGCTGCGCCACCCATTCGGGCCCGATCTTCCACACGGTGAGCTATGCCGTGACCTGCGGGATCCCGCTCATTGCCGCCGTCTCGATCTATAGCGTCGAGGGGCTGGCCGGCATGGGCGGGCGCATCGCCTTCGGCCTCATGGGCGACCGGTTCGGGGCGAAGCGCGTGCTGGTGGTGGGCCTGCTGGCGCAGGCCTTCGGGGCGCTCGGCTACTTCTTCGTGCACCAGCTCACCGGCTTCTATGCGGTGGCGGTGGTGTTCGGCTTCATCTATGCCGGGATCATGCCGCTCTATGCCGTGCTGATCCGCGAGAACTTCCCCTTGCGCATGCTGGGCACCGTGACCGGCGGCATCATGATGGCGAACAGCCTCGGCATGGCCACGGGTCCGCTGGCGGGCGGGCTCATCTACGACATGTTCGCGAGCTATGGCTGGCTCTATGTCGGCGCCTGGGCCCTCGGCATCGGCGCCTTCCTGGTCGCCATGACCTTCAAGCCCTTCCCGAAAGCGCAAGCCGTGCCGGTCGCCGTGGTCGCCGACTGATCCGGGGCTGAGCCGCCCCGTTTGCGGCGCGGATTCCTTTTCTGCCGGTCCGCCGGCGTCGAGCCCCTGGCTTGCGGTTTCGGCGGCCGGGTCATAATATCGAAATCCGATTACGAAATCCGATATAAGGGGAAATCTTGCCGCGGGCGCCGACCGAGCCTCAGGAGCTGCTGGGCGGCCTGGTCCGGCTGCATATCCTGCATCATGCCGTGGAGGGCGCGCTCTACGGCCACTGGATGATCGAGGAGCTGCGCCGGCACGGCTATCGGATCAGCCCGGGCACGCTCTATCCGATGCTGCATGCGCTCGAGCGCAAGGGTTATCTCAAGTCCCGGGTCCAGGGCGCCGGCCCGCATGCGCGCCGGCTCTATCGGGCGACCCGGAAGGGCCGCCAGGCGCTCGATGTGGCGAAGGAGCGGGTGCGGGAGCTGTTCGGCGAGCTGATCGAAAGGAAGAGGTCGCGATGAGCGGCGAGGAGGCCGCCCCGCCAGGATCGAGCGCCGCCGCCCGGCCCGGAGGATGGCCCGAGGTCCTGGCTGTTTTCCTGCGCCTCGGCCTGACCTCCTTCGGCGGGCCCATCGCGCATCTGGGCTATTTCCGCGAGGAGTTCGTGGTGCGCCGGCGCTGGATCGACGACCGGGCCTATGCCGACCTGGTCGCGCTCTGCCAGCTCCTGCCCGGTCCGGCTTCGAGCCAGGTCGGCATCGCCATCGGGCTTTCGCGCGCGGGCTATGCCGGGGCGCTCGCCGCCTGGACCGGCTTCACGCTGCCCTCCGCGATCGCGCTGGCGATCTTCGCCTATGGCGTCGCGGCGATCGGCGATCCGGGCGGTGCCGGCTGGCTGCATGGCCTGAAGGTGGTCGCCGTCGCCGTGGTCGCCCAGGCGGTGCTCGGCATGATGCGCTCGCTGACGCCCGATCGCCCGCGTGCCACCATGGCCGTGATCGCGGCGGCGATCGTGCTGGCGATCCCCGGCGCCTGGGGGCAGATCGGCGCCATCCTGCTCGGCGGGGTCGCCGGGGTGCTTCTGCTTCGCACCGCCCCCGCGACCGATCATGCCTCGCTGCCGCTCACGGTCAGCCGTGCGACCGGCGTCGCCATGCTCGCGATCTTCCTTCTCCTGCTGCTCGGCCTTCCGCTGCTTGCCGCGGCGACGGACTCGCAGAGCCTCCGCCTGATCGATGCGTTCTACCGGGCGGGCTCGCTCGTGTTCGGCGGCGGCCATGTCGTCCTGCCGCTGCTGCAGGCGTCCGTCGTGCCGCCGGGCTGGGTGACGAACGACGCGTTCCTCGCCGGCTATGGCGCCGCCCAGGCCGTGCCGGGGCCGCTCTTCACCTTCTCGGCCTATCTGGGTGCGTCGATGGGCCCCGCACCCCATGGCTGGCTCGGCGCGATCATCTGCCTGGTCGCGATCTTCCTCCCGTCTTTCCTGCTGGTCGTCGGTGCGCTGCCGTTCTGGGAGGGCTTGCGCCGGCGCGCTGCCATTCAAGCGGCGCTGCGCGGCGTCAATGCCGCGGTGGTGGGGCTGCTGCTGGCCGCCCTCTACACGCCGGTCTGGACCTCCGGCATCACGAAGGCGAGCGATTTCGCGCTCGGTGCCGCGGCCTTCCTCCTGCTCTTCCTGTGGAAGACGCCGCCTTGGCTGGTGGTCCTGCTGGGCGCCGCCGGTGGGGCCGTGCTGGCTTCTCTCTAAGGCTCCGCGATCTTGAGCCATGTCGCAGCGATTCCTCGTGCACCGGTGCCGGCTCGCCGGCGCGCATTTATCGCTTTCAGATATAAGTTCATGCGAATTTGGCCTCTCATCGCCAGCCGGCGAATGCGCTAGAATATTGCCATCTTTGTCATCCACCCGCCGACGACGCCGAGCGTGACGGGATTCCGTCCCGCCCGATTGCGCAGGAACTGTGACATCAATGCTTGATAGCCCGCCGGAGGGGGAGGGCGGCCAAGCCGCCGCGACCGCCACCGTGCCGATTGCTGCCGACTCCCACGGTGAACCGGTCGAAGCTGCTCCCATCGCTGGCGTCAGCGCTCCGGCGCGCACCGAGGCGGCGCGCCATGGCTGGCGCGTGCTGGCCATCCTGAGCGCCCTGATGGGCTTCGCCTCGATCTCCACCGACTTCTATCTGCCGGCGATGCCCGCGATGGGGCAGGCCCTCGGTGCGGATACCGGCCTGGTCGAGCTGACCGTTTCCGGCTATCTCATCGGCTTCAGCCTGGGCCAGCTCTTCTGGGGGCCGATCTCCGATCGCTACGGCCGCCGCCTGCCGATCGCGATCGGGCTGGTGCTGTTCGTCATCGGCTCGGCCGGCTGCGCGCTCGCGGGCAATGTCGAGATCATGATCGGCTGGCGCCTCGTCCAGGCGGCCGGCGCCGCGGCCAGCGTGGTGCTCGCGCGCGCCATCGTGCGCGACCTCTATGAGGGGAACCGCGCCGCGCAGATGCTCTCGACGCTGATCACGGTGATGGCGATCGCCCCGCTGGTCGGGCCGATCCTGGGCGGGCAGGTGCAGGCGCTCGCGGGGTGGCGGGCCATCTTCTGGGTGCTGGTCTCGATCGGCCTGCTGACGCTGGCGGCCCTCTTCACGCTGCCCGAGACGCTGCCGGCCGGGCAGCGCAACAAGGAGGCGCTGGGCCGGACGCTCGCCCGCTATGCCGAGCTCATCGGCCATCGCCGCCTGATCGGCTATGCGGGCGCGGGCGGCTTCTTCTATGCGGGCATGTTCGCCTATGTCGCCGGCAGCCCTTTCGCCTACATCACCTATTATCACGTGCCGGCGCAGCTTTACGGGCTGCTCTTCGCCATCATCATTCTCGGCATCATGGCGGCGAACATCGTGAATTCGCGGCTGGTCGTCCGCCATGGCTGCGACCGGCTGCTGGTCGGCGGCGCGGCCGTGGGCGCGCTCGCGGGGCTGGCGCTGGCGGCGGCGGCCTGGACGGATTTCGGCGGCCTCTGGGGGCTGGTCTTGCCGATGCTCGTCTTCTGCTCGGCGACGGGTTTCATCATCGCCAATTCCATCGCCGGCGCCTTGACCGATTTTCCGGGGCGCGCCGGCGCGGTCTCGGCCCTCATCGGCGCGATCCACTATGGCAGCGGCATTGTCGGCTCCGCGCTGGTCGGGGCCTTCGCCGACGGAACGCCCTGGCCGATGGGTCTGGTGATCGCGCTTGCCGGGCTCGGCAGCCTGCTCTGCACCCGGCTGCTGGCCCCGATCCGGTAGTTTCCTGCCTTCGGAGGTTTGACATGCGCCCGAAGATCATCTGCCACATGGTGAGTTCGATCGATGGGCGTCTGCTCACCGATCGCTGGACGCCGCCCGCCGCCGGCATCGATGCGGATCTGCTGCACGGTCATTATGACAGGGTGGCGGCCCGGCTCGATGCCGAGGGCTGGATCGTCGGTCGCAAGACCATGGAGGAGTTCGCCGACGGCTCGCCGCGGGCGGTGCGCGTCCCCGCTGGTAATCTGCGCGAAACCCATATCGCCAGCCGCAGCGGACGCAATGTCGCCGTCGCCATCGATCCGCAGGGCCGGATCCATTACGGCAAGGACAATGCGGGCGGCGACCATGTCATCGCCGTTCTCGGCGAGCGGGTTCCCGACGCCTATCTCGCCGAATTGCGCGAGGACGGCGTGTCCTACCTCTTCGCCGGCCCGGACGGCCAGGATCTGCACCGGGCGGTGGATGCGCTCGGCGACAGCTTCGGCATCCGCAGGATTCTCCTGGAGGGCGGCGGCCGGATCAATGGTGCCTTCCTCAAGGCGGGCCTCATCGACGAGGTCAGCCTGCTCGTCGCTCCCGCCATCGACGGGCTCGCCGGCATTCCCAGCATTTTCGAATATGTCGGCGGCGCGGAGGAGCAACCCGCCGCCGGCCGGTCGCTGCGCCATGTCGCGACCGAAACCCTGGAGGGCGGCATGGTCTGGCTGCGCTACCGGGTGGAGCCGGCGCCCGCGCCGGCCTGAAGGGAGCGGCGGGCTCAGCCTCCGGCGCCACCGCGCGCCAGCATCACCACGGAACCGACCAGCCCGATCAGCGCCAGCGCCAGCAGGCCATATTGCAGCCAGAGAAGTGCCGTGCCGGGCGCCTCGCTTGCCGTGGCGATGTCGTAGATCAGCCAGGCACTGACCGCGCCGCTGATCAGCGCGGTCCTGACGGCCCTCTTGCGCGAAGCGTCGTCCACAAGAATCGGTCCTTCCAGAAATGGGGGAGGGTCGAGCGTTCGGATCGGGCGGATTCTAGTCCGTTTTCCTTACAGCGGAAATCGCCGGCTCGTCGCCCCCGATAGGGAGCGATTCGTGCCGTTCAAGGCGTCGCGGGCGCCGTCTCGGGCTGGGCCAGCATCGCCAGGGCCGCGCGATGAAGCGTCCGGTCGCCCGCGGCGACCACGTTCTCGCCCGAGCCGATCGTCAAGGGAGCGCCGCTCCAGTCGGTGATGATCCCGCCGGCGCCTTCGAGCACCGGCACGGCGGCGAGGAAATCGTAGATTCCCAGGCCGAACTCGATGCAGAGATCGGCATGGCCGCTGGCGATCAGCCCGTAGGCGTAGCAATCCGCGCTGTAGAGGACCTGGCCGGCGGCGCGGCGCACCCGGTCGAAGGCCCTTTCATTCTCCGGCCGGGAGGAATGCGGCGAGGAGCCGAACATCGAGGCGGCCGCGATCCTCGGGCAGGACCGGACATGTACGATCGCGCCGTCATGCAGGGTGGGGTGCCCCGTGGCGCCGACCCAGCGTTCGCCCGTGCCCAGGACCGGATGATCGATGATGCCGAGGACGGGGCGCCCTTGGCGGCACAGAGCGATCAGGGTGCCGAAGGTGGGCCTGCCGGCGATGAAGGACTTGGTCCCGTCGATCGGGTCCAGCACCCAGACATGCTCCGCCTCGGGACGGTCGGCTCCGTACTCCTCGCCGATGATCCCGTGATCGGGATATGCCGCCGCGATCATGCCGCGCAGCCGGGTTTCGACCTCCTGATCGATGGCCGTGACGGGACTCTGGTCGGGCTTGATCGAGATCGGGAAGGGCTGGCGGAACCGCCGTCGCAGGACCGCGCCGCTGGCATCGGCCAGGCGGTTCGCGAACTCGATGACGTCGCGGTTCAGGGTCATGGCGGGCTAGACCACGCGGCCATAGGCGGCCTGCGGCAGGCTCGCGACGCGCGGCCAATCGGTTTCCGATCGTTCGGTCTCCGATCGTTCGGGCGCCATCCGGCGCGCGAGCGCGCGGAAGCTCGCGACCAGGCTCCGGTTCCAGGCGATCTGCTGCACCGCCCAGCGGCGCTCGTCGCTGAGCAGCCTGTCGCGCGACTTGTTCCGGTCGACCGGCGTCTCGCTCGGCTCGCGATACTGGATCACCGGATCGGCCGGCCCGCCGGCCTTGCGGAAGGCCGGCGCGTAATAATCGACCTCCTGTTCCAGGGCGAAGCAGATCACCTGGGGCTCGCGTTCGCCCAGCATCAGCAGGTCGTAGAGCATCCGCGCGCCGGGCAGCTCGTCATCCGCCGAGCCCTGGGGGACGCCCAGTTGCCCCCAGCCGTCGCCTTCGACGATCTTGCGGGCGCCCTTCACATGGGCCTGGCGGATATGGGGCGCGAGGATATGCAGGGCTTCCAGCGGCTCCTCATAGGCGTTCAACGAGTTGGAATAGTCGAAGAGCGCCTTCATCCGGGGGTCGCCGAGCCGCGCCAGGATCGCGGCGATCTCGCCGGCGCGCAGATCCTCATGCTGCTCGTAGTCGAACTGAAGGTCGTATCTGTTGGCGCATTCACACGCATAGGCGAGGTCGCGATAGACCTTCTCGATCACGGCGCTGAGCGGCCCCTCGTGCCGGGCATAGAGGCGGAGATTCTTCGCTCCGAGGCTCCTCGCGCACTCCACGACCGTGTCGATTTCCTTGCGATCGGTCGAGCTGATCTCGAGATGGAGCCGCAGGCCGAGCTCTTCCAGCAGCGCGCGAAACCCGGCGCGCTGGACCGGCGTCATCCGACGGACGCTCGAGGCCTCGCCGTCGCTGATATGGAGGCAGACCCCCTGCAGATCATGCTCGTAGGCGAAGCGCGCGAGGTCCTGCGGCGAGAAGCCGTGCATCATGTTGTGATAGAAGGAGTAGCTGTGGGCGAAGAAGGGCGGGTTCGCGGTCCGCTCCAGCAGCCGTTCCGCCGCCGCGGCGGTGATCCGAGGCGGGCTCACGCCCGGCGCGACATTGTGCGACAGCATGGTCTTGAGCCCTGCTTCGGCATCGAGATCCATGACATCTCCCAGGCCCGATGGCGCCGCCGGTGCAGCCGTTCCGCGCATCACGCCGCCTTTGCCTCGACGACCCGGATCTTCGACTGGGCCAGCCTCACCGCGGTCGGGTGACGCGGATTGTCGGTGACGAGGGCCGAAAGCCGCGGCGCCGGCACGCCGGCGATCCGGGCCCGGCGCTCGAACTTGCTGGCGGTGACGATCGCGATCGTCTCGCTCGCCCGTTCGGTCATTTTCCGGGCGATCGCCGCATCCTCCGCATGGAAGAAGCACATGCCGTCGCGCGCCGAGAAGCCGTCGCAGGAGAGGATCGCCAGATCGGCGCTGATCATGTCCAGCATGGATTCCGTGAAGGGGCCGCCGGTCGCGAGCGAGGTGCGCCTGACATAACCGCCCAGCAGGCAGACCGTGATCTTGGGGTTGACGGCGAGGATATGGGCGACGTTGACCGCGGGCGTCACGATGAAGAGCTCGAGATCGGAGGCGGCGATCTGCTGCGCCAGCATCTTGACGGTCGAGCCGTCATTGAGGAACAGGGTGCAACGCGGCTTGACGAATTGGAGCGCCGTGCTGGCGAGCGCGCGTTTCGCCTCCACATCCTGCTGCTCGCGGATCGCGAGATCCTCCTCGGCGGGGTGCAGCACGCTGATGGTGGCGCCGCCATAGCCGCGCTCGATGGCGCCTTCCTCCTCAAGCGCCTGCAGGTCGCGCCGGATCGTCGCCGGCGAGGCGCCGAGCTCGGCGCAGAGCTCCTCGACGGTCGCCGTGCCGCGCAGGGTCAGCACGCGGCGGAGGGCATTGCGTCTGGAAATCGGCTGTCTTTTCTGGCGGGCCATGGTCGGTGTCCCCAACTTCTAAAATCACTATATGACAATTTAATGATTGTCTATGGGTTAAAAATCGCTGTCATAGATCATTAATAATCACTAAATGATTGCGTTATGATCGCGTGTTTGATTAGATCGCGATGGGTGGGCATTCCTAAAACCAACGGGGGCGCGCGATGGCTTCGAAGATCTGTCGCCGCTGGCTGCTGATCGCAGCCGCGGGGCTTGCAACAATCGGCATGGGATCCGGCGCCATGGCGGCCGGCAAGGATCTGGTGATCGGGGTGACGACCGTCTCGGTCGGGCTCGATCCGATGAGCACGAACTCCAACGTCAACGAGCGGATCTCGAACAACCTGATCGAGACGCTGCTGCGGATAGATCCCAAGACCAGCGAGATCAAGCCGGGCCTGGCGGAAAGCTGGGAGAAGGACGGCGACAGCGCGCTGGTCCTCCATCTCCGCAAAGGGATCAAGTGCCACAACGGCGAGGATTTCAACGCCGAGGATGTCGAATACATGTTCGGGCCCGCGCGCTATATGGGCAAGGACGCCCCGGGCAACGCGCTGGCCAAGCAGTTCCTGGGCCCGATCTCCGCGGTGAAGGCGCTCGACAGCTACACTGTGCGGGTCGAGACCTCGCAGCCCGACCCGCTGCTGGCGATCCGGCTGGCGAGCTGGATGAGCCAGGTGCCCTGCGCCGACGCCTTCAAGGCGGCGAAGAGCTGGGAGGAGTGGAGCCACCATGTGATCGGCACCGGCCCTTATCAGCTGGTCGAGTTCAAGCCGGGCGAGATGCAGAAATACAAGCGCTTCGACGGCTATTGGGGCGACAAGGCGCCCGCCGATACGCTGACCTTCAAGGTGGTGCCGGAACTGGCGGCGCGCGTCGCCGGGCTCTTCACCGGCGAGTACGACATCATCACAGAGGTCACGCCGGACCAGATCGAAGCCGTCAACGCCAACAAGGGTACGGAGGTCGTCGGCGGCGCCATCCTCAATATCCGCGTCCTGCTGTTCGATACCCGCAACCCCGTGCTCAAGGACCCGCGCGTCCGGCAGGCGCTGGCCTACGCCATCGACCGGCAGCTGATCGTCGATTCGCTCTATGGCGGCCGGACCAAGGTTCCCCAGGGCATGCAGATGGACGTGTTCGGCGACATGTTCATCCCCGAGCACAAGGCCCTGCCGTACGATCCCGACAAGGCCAGGGCGCTGCTCAAGGAGGCGGGCTACAAGGGCGAGGAGATCTCCTACCGCTACCTGCAGGACTACTACACCGCCGAGGTATCCACGGCGCAGGTCCTGGCCTCGATGTGGAAGGAGGTCGGCTTCAACATCAAGCTCGAGCTCAAGGAGAACTGGGGCCAGATCGAGGACAAGGAATCGGATGCGGGCCGCGGCATCATCAACTCCTCCAACGGCGCCTATTTTCCCGATCCGATCGGCCAGGTCTATCGCCTGTTCGGCCCCAACGGCGATGTCCAGCCTCCGGGCTGGTGGAAGAACGACGAGTTCAACAAGATGGGCGAGATCCTCATGACCACGGATCAGGCCGCGCGCCGGGCGGCCTTCGCCAAGATGCTGGATATCTTCGAGCAGGACCCGCCCGGCACCTATCTGCATCAGTTGACGATGTTCTACGGCAAGAGGAAGGATCTCAAATGGGCGCCGACCTATCGCGCGTTCATGGACTTCCGGGCGGGCGCGCTCGCCTTCTAGGCGGGAGGGTTCGGGGGCCGCGCCGGCTCTCTCGCGGGCGGGCGGGTCTGCCTGCAGCTTCTGCCGGATGGGTGTGGTGCTTCGAGTCTCGAACTTGACGGTTTCCTTCGGACCCCCTGGGCATCGGATCCCGATCGTCCAGGGGGTCGATTTCCAGCTCGAGCGCGGCCGTATCCTCGGCATCGTCGGGGAGAGCGGCAGCGGCAAGAGCGTGACCTGCCTCGCCCTGATGCGGCTCCTGGCGCGGTCGGCGGCCGTCGGCGGCCGGGCGGAGCTCGACGGCGAGGACCTGCTGGCGCTGGACGAATCCCGGATGGTGGCGGCGCGCGGCGGCCAGATCGCCATGATCTTCCAGGACCCCGCCGCCTCGCTCAATCCCGTGCGCAGCATCGGCTGGCAGCTTGCCGAGGCGATCAATCTGGGCGCAGCCGTACCCTCGCGCGCGGCGGTGCGGGCCAGGGCCCTGCAGCTCCTGCGCGATGTCGGCATGCCCGATCCGGCGCGCCGCCTGGGGGAATATCCGCATCAGCTCTCGGGCGGCATGAACCAGCGCGCGCTGATCGCCATGATGCTGGCCCGCTCACCCAAGCTCCTGATCGCGGACGAGCCGACCACGGCGCTCGATGTCACGATCCAGGCGCAGATCCTCCGTCTTCTTCTCGATCTGCGCGACCGCCTCGGCATGACGATCATTCTCGTCAGCCACGATCTTGGCGTGATCGCGGAAACCTGCGACCAGGTGGCCGTGATGTATTGCGGGCGGATCGTGGAGATGGGCGATGCGCGCGACCTGTTCCTGCGGCCGCAGCATCCCTACACGATCGGGTTGCTGAACTCCCGGCCGCGTGTCGACGGGCAGACCGCCGCGCTGCGGCCGATCGAAGGGGTCGTGCCGCCGCCTCATGCCTTGCCGCCGGGTTGCGCCTTCTCGCCGCGCTGCTCGCGCGCGGGCGATGCCTGCGATCAGGTCGCGCCGCCGCTCGAAGAGCGCCGCGACGGGCACCGGGTCGCCTGTTTCCATCCTGCCGGTGCCGCCGCATGACCGCCCCGCCGCCCGCCCTTTCCGAAGCGGCCACGGCGCCGGGCGACGCGCTGCTGGTGGTCGAGAATCTGGTCCGGCATTTCGCGGTCGGCCGCGCCGGCCTGCTCGGGCCCCGGCTGACCGTGAAGGCGGTCGACGATGTGTCGTTCTCGATCCGCAAGGGCGAGGTGCTGGGGATCGTCGGCGAGAGCGGCTGCGGCAAATCCTCGGTGGCCAAGGCCATCCTCAACATTCATTCGCCGTCGGCCGGCCGCGTCAGGCTCCGCGGCACCGACCTGACCACGCTTTCGGCGGCGGCGTGGCGGGAGATGCGCCGGAAGATCCAGTATGTGTTCCAGGACCCGCTGAACTCGCTCGACCCGCGAATCCGCATCCTGGAGCAGGTGATCGAGCCGCTGACCATCCACCGCATCGGCGACCGTCGGGCACGGGCGGAGAAGGCGAGCGGCATGCTGGCGGCGGTCGGGCTCGGCCCGGCGCATCACCGGAAGTTCCCGCATGAGCTGAGCGGCGGCCAGCAGCAGCGTGTCGTGCTCGCGCGCGCCCTGGTGCTGGAGCCCGAGATCGTCATCTGCGACGAGCCGATCTCGGCGCTCGACGTCTCGATCCAGGCGCAGGTGGTGCAGCTTCTCCAGAAGCTGCGCGCGGAGCTGGGGTTGACCATCCTTTTCATCAGCCACGATCTGAGCATCGTGCGCTTCCTCTGCGATCGCGTGGCGGTCATGTATCTGGGCCGGATCGTCGAGTTCGCGGCGACCGGCGAGCTGTTCGACCGGCCACGCCATCCCTATACCGAGGCGCTGATCGCGGCGATCCCGATCCCGGTCCCCGGCGCGCGGACGGATCGCACCCTCCTGGAAGGCGAGCCGCCCAGCCCGATCCATCTGCCGACCGGCTGCCGCTTCAATCCGCGCTGCCGCCGTGCGATCGCGCTCTGCCGGCAAACCGAGCCGGCGCTGCTCGACGCCGCCGACGCGCATTTCACGGCCTGCCATCTCGCGCATGAGGGGACGGGCTGATGCCTTGGACCTTCATCCTGCGGAAGCTCGCCCGCGCCCTTTTCACCCTGACCGCGATCGTGAGCTTCGTGTTCGTGATCCTGCGGGTGACCGGCGATCCCGCCGTCCAGATCCTGGGCGCGGACGCGACCCAGGAGGCACTGGAGGCGTTCCGCGAGAGATGGGGCCTCAACGACCCGATCTGGGAGCAGTTCCTGCGCTATGTCGCCGGCCTCCTGCGCGGCGAGTTCGGAATCTCGCTGGTCGAGGGGAAGGACGCCCTGGCGGTGGTGCTCGACCGCCTGCCCAAGACGCTGCAGCTCATGGGCGTCTCGGCCTTCGTCACGCTCGCCACCGGGATCCCGATCGGGATCTACGCCGCGCTCCACCGCGGCGGCCTGCGCGATCGGCTGATCATGGCGATCGGGGTCGCCGCCTTCAGCACGCCGAGCTTCGTCATCGGCATCCTGCTGATCCTGCTCATGTCGGTCATGCTTCGGCTCCTGCCGACCGCCGGCAGCGACAGCTGGAGGCATTTCATCCTGCCGGTCGTCACCATGTCGACCATCGATGCCGCCGTGTTCGCGCGGCTGACACGGTCCGCGATGCTGGAGGTGCTGTCGCGGCCCTATATGCGTACCGCGCTGGCCAAGGGGCTGCCCTGGCATGTCGCCGTCCGGCGCCACGCGCTGCCCAACGCGGCCATTCCGCTCGCCACCATCATCGGCCTCTTCCTCGGCACGCTGATCGCCGGTGCCGTCGTGACCGAGAACGTCTTCGCCTGGCCCGGGATCGGCCGCCTGCTGGTCTCCTCGGTCCAGAACCGGGACAGCTCGGTCGTGCAGGTGATCGTGCTGATGATCGCCTTCTCGATGGTGACGGCGAACCTGCTCGTGGATGTGGCCTATGGCTGGCTGGATCCCCGGATCCGCCAGCTCAAGGCGGAGGCGTGACGCATGGCGGTCGAGGCGACATCCCGTCCGATCCCGACATCGCCCGCCCGGCGCCGGATTCCGCTGCTCATCCTGTTCTGCATGGCCGTCGTCGCGCTGTTGGCGGCGGTGGCATGCCTCGCTCAGTGGCTGGCGCCCTACGACTATGCCAGCATCGACCTCCGGGCGCGCCTGGCGCCGCCCGCCTGGCATCCCAAGGGAAGCTGGGCGCATCTCCTGGGAACCGACGAGCTCGGGCGGGACCTGCTGAGCCGGCTGATCCAGTCGGTCCGCACCAGCCTGACGATCGCCCTCCTGGGCAGTGTCATGAGTGCGGCGCTGGGGACGTTCCTCGGATTCCTCTCCGCGCATTTCCGCGGCTGGCTCGACGAGGCGGTGATGGCGGCGGTGGACATCCAGGCCGCCTTGCCCTTCATGATCCTGGCGCTCGCCGTGGTGGCGTTCTTCGGCAGCAACATCCTGCTCTTCATCGGCTTGATGGGCATCTATGGCTGGGAACGCTATGCGCGGCTGACGCGCGCCATGACGCTGTCGGCGCTCTCGAACGGCTATGCCGTGGCGGTCCGCGCCCTGGGCGCCAGGCCGGTGCGCATCTATGCCCGCCACATCCTGCCCAACATCGCCAACACGCTGATCGTGACCATGACGCTGAACTTTCCGCAGATCGTGCTGCTGGAAACCTCGCTCAGCTTCCTCGGCGTCGGCATCCAGCCGCCGATGACGAGCCTCGGCAACATGGTCGGGTTCGGCCGCGACTATCTCCTGACCGCCTGGTGGATCGCGGCCTTTCCGGCCTTCACCATCTTCATCGGCACGCTGGCGATCAGCCTGCTCGGCGACTGGATTCGCGACGTGCTCGATCCCACGCTCAAATAGCGTGGCGCGCGGCTTCTGGCGGCGCCGGCTTCAATCCCGCGACCGGCGCCAGCGGCCAGGGCTGGTCCCGACATGGCGGCTGAACACCTTCGTGAAGTGACTCTGATCGGCGAAGCCGCAATCGATCGCGATGTCGGACAGCGCGCGCTCGCCGAGGCGCAGCAACATCATGGCTTTCTCGATGCGGTGGTCCTGAAGCCAGCGATGGGGCGTGGTGCCGGTGGACTGGCGGAAGGCGCGGGCGAAATGGGTGACGGAGAGGCCGCATTCCTGCGCCAGCCGGGTCAGCGAGACATCCGAGCCGATATGCGCCTGCATCAGTTCCTGGGCCTTGCGCAGCTGCAGCGGCGTGAGGCCGCCGCGTGCCGGGTGCTTCGCCGCCGTGCCGTCGGCGCCGTAGCGCCCCAGCACATGCGTCGCCACGGCATGGAGGATATGGTCGAGGAACAGCCCGCTCAACGGACCGCCGGCCTCGAGTGCCGGCAGCAGCGCCAAGCCCAGATGGCGGATGATGGGATCGTCATAGCCGGTGGCGAAGCGGTAGCGCAGCTCGCCCGCGAACCGCAGTCCGTTCCGGTCGGCGACCTCGCTCAGCACGGAGCGGGGCAAATAGAAGTGCAACGAATGATGGCCGGTGCGGGTGAAGCTGATCGGATCGCGGCGCAGGTCGTAGAGTGCCGTGACACCCGCCCGGAACGGCGGCGTCCGCGCGGCGCGCCCGTCCTGCCAGAGATCGTGGTCCGGCACGTCGCCCACCATCAGCCCGACCAGCCAGGCCTCGTCATAGCCGATCGACTGGCTGGGCTGCGGCGTCGGGAAATCGGATTTGATCTGCGTGACGGCCAGCGGGCCGCGCTTGAAGGAGCGCGCGATATGCGATTTCGGCTTTTCGAGCCAGAAACGATCCGCCAGATGGTCGCCATAGGCCCGCCGCGGGCCGTCAATCTCGGCAGGGCCTGGATCCCGATCCATGTCCGCCCCCGAAGCGGAAAATGTCGGGAGCGGAGCCTAGCAGCATCGGTGCAGACGGAGAAGGGCGCGCTCCGCCCGACCGCCGGCGGAGACGGTTCGGTGCGCCCGCCTATTGCCGCTCGCCGAAGGAGATCGGATAGGCCTGGCTGCGCAGGAGAAGCATGGGATCGGCCGGCTCGATGCCGGGGTGGAACTCGCCCGGCAGGACCAGGAAGCCCTTGTCCGCCATCACCGGGTCGTCGGGCCGCTTGGCGAAGGTGAAGCTGCCGAGCTTGACCAGCTTGCGGCTCTCCGGCCAGACGATCGACGGATCCTCGATCTTGTCGCCCGGTTCGGCGATCTGGGCATACCAGTCGAAGGTGACGGGTCCCTTGGCGATGCGCGCCAGGATCTCCTCCTGCAGATAGTTCGGGCCTTGGGCCTTGAGCTCGTCGGGCGTCAGGTAATGCTCGCCGGCGCGCGGCACATAGCGGTAACGGACATAGACCGACTGGCCCTTGGCATTGGTCCATTTGAAGGAATTGATGCCGAAATAGGTCGCCTCGGCATAGGAGGCGGGCGTCGTCAGGCTGGCAATGAAGACCTTGGCGATCGGGTGCGAGGCGAGGAACTGCTCGACCGCGGTCGGATGGGCGGCGTCCGGGCCGCTGGCCGCGACATCGCGCAGGAAGGCCGCGAACTCGTCGCTGGTCGCGACGATGAAGCCGTTATGCTGGTCGCTCGCCAGGTCGTAATCGAGCCCGTCCGCGGCCTTGATCTTGATCGCGAGACCGCAGGGCGGGGCGGCGCCGTTGGTGTCCGGCAGGTCGGGGATGCCGGCGAAGAGCGAGAAGCGCGCCACGACCGGCAGGCTGCCGCCGGCGAAGATGGGCGCCTTGGTCAGGGTCTGGGCCGCGGGCTCGGGCGTGAAGCTGCCCTCCAGCATGACGCCTTTGCTGTGTACCGCCCGCGCATGATGCAGACCGAAGGCCGCGTGCAGCGCGTTCACGAGATCGTGGGGCGACTGGTTGGGTGGGATGGTGCCGTCGGCCCGCGCCGGTCCGGCAAGAATCGCCATCAAGGCGAGAGCGATACCCCAGCCGCTGGCGCTGCGCATTGCACCCGCATGGTCGCGCGTGACTTTGATCAAGGCCGCCCCCTTGTCGCTGATCACGATGAGTACAGTGTCTGCCGCTTTCTGCCGGCTCGCCTGTGGCGGCGTCTTTGACGATCTCTCCCCGTTTTGTCCGATCTCACCCAAAGCTTTCCCGAAGGGAAAGTCCCGCCCCGGGTCAGGGCACCAAATCCCTACCGTGGCCTCCCTGTCCTTCGCGAACCACGGATGCTGCGTGATCTTCATGGCGAGGCCCCTTGCTGTTTCGCGAGGCGGAGAGGCGCCGCTAGCTTTTGCTCAGATATTTCATCCCCGTATCGCACATGACGGTGACAAGCGTGGCGTCGGGGCCGAGCTCCCGGGCCAGGCGGAGGGCGGCCACGAGATTGGCGCCCGTCGAGGTGCCGGCGAAGAGGCCTTCCTCGCGGGCGAGCCTGAGGGCCATGTCCTTGGCCTCCGCGGTGGAGACGCGCTCGATCCGGTCGGCGATGCCGTTCTGCCAGAGCGGCACGACGAAGCCGGCTCCGATGCCGTCGATCTTGTGGGCGCCAGCCGGACCGCCCGAGAGCACGGGGGATTCGGTGGGCTCGACGGCGGCGATGCGGATGCGGGGATTGTGGCGGCGCAGCGTCTCGGCGATTCCGCGCAACGAGGCGGCGGTGCCCACGCTCTGGACGAAGCCGTCGATCCGCCCTGCGGTCTGATGCCAGATCTCCTCCGCCATCCGGTGATAGGCCGCGAGCTGGTCCGTGTTGTTGAGCTGGTCGGTCCAGAAGCCGCCGGTCTCCTCCATCACGCTCGCGGCCGCCGCGATCATGTCGCGCGTCAGCTTCTCCGTCATGCGGCCGTCGTCGCTCGCGATGATCCGGAGCCGGGCCCCCAGGATCCGCACATGGTCGATCTTCTCGCGGGCGAAGGCGTCGGAGGTGACGATATGCAGAGGATGGCCCTTCACCGCGCAGACCAGCGCCAGCGAGACGCCGGTGCTGCCGCCGGTATATTCGATGACCCAGCCGCCGGGCGGAAGGCGCCCGTCCTTCTCCGCCGCTTCGACCATGGCCAGCGCCATGCGGTCCTTCATGCTGCCGGTGGGGTTCTCGCTCTCGAGCTTGAGGAAGATGCGCGCACCGGCCGGAGAGGGCAGGCGGCGCAGCGGCAGCAGCCGCGTGTTGCCGATGCAGTCGAGAATCTGCCGGGGCTGCTCGCTCATGAGGCCCGTTTTCCCTTGCCGGCCAGCCATGCCTTCAGGGCGACGGCATTGTTGTGGTGTTCGTCGCGCGAGGCATAGAGGAGGGTGACCGGTCCCTGGCGCAGGCGCTCGTGCAATTCCTGTGCGGCCGCCTGGGCCTCCGGGCCTGCGAGCTCCTTCTCGTAGGCCGCGCAGAACCGGTCCCAGTTTTCGGGATGACCATGGAAGCGCTTGCGCAGCGCGTCGCTGGGCGCGATCGCCTTGAGCCAGAGATCGATCTTCGCCTCGTCCTTGGCGAGACCACGCGGCCACAGCCGGTCGACCAGGATGCGCGTGCCGTCGCCGGCCGCCGGGGCGTCATAGACGCGTTTGACCTTGAGAGAGGCCGTTTTGCGGGTTGCCATGGCAGGGCCTTTCTATGCATCTATAAATGATGTATATGCATATAACTATGATCTCCCCGAAGCAACCCCGGAAGACCCTGCGGACCGAGGCCCGGAAGCTGGTCGAGGCCTGCGCCGGCTGGAACAGCCGGCTGGCCGCGCGGCGGATCACCCAGTTCCTCGATCGCGAGCTGGCGGATTCGGGCCTGACCGCGGCTCAGCTCGGGCTTATGGCGCAGATCGCCGCGGCCGATGACGACCGGCTGGGGGCGCTGGCGCAACGCGTCGGTCTCGATCAATCGACCCTGTCCCGGACGCTGCGGACGCTGGAGGGCGAAGGGCTGGTCGAGATCGCGACGGTCGAGAGCGATCTGCGGCGCCGGGCGGTCTGGCTTACCGAGACGGGCGCGAGGCGACTGGAGGGGGCGATCCCGGTCTGGCGCCGGGCGCAGGCCCGGCTCGCCCGGCATCTTTCGGCAGGCCTCGCCCGGCAGCTTGCGGACCAGGCGGAATTGCTGGACGGTACCGGCGCCTGAAGCGGCCGGCGCGTCACCGTTCTCGCCGCGTCACCGTTCTCCTTGGCAATGGAGGTGCGGGCATGGCCGCAAAATCCGCCATCACATCCTTGAAGGCGCTCGGCGAGGCGGAGGCCGGTTGCCGGCGCTGCCCGCTCTACAAGAACGCGACGCAGGTGGTGCCGGGCGAGGGACCAGCACCGGCGCAGATCATGATGGTGGGAGAGCAGCCCGGCGATCAGGAGGACCGCCAGGGCAAGCCTTTCGTCGGCCCGGCGGGGCGCATCCTGGCCCAGGCGCTGGAAGAGGCCGGCATCGCGCGCGACGAGGTCTTCGTCACCAACGCGGTCAAGCATTTCAAGTTCGAGCCGCGCGGCAAGCGGCGGCTGCACAAGCGACCGGACGTCCATGAGATCGAGCGCTGCCGCTGGTGGCTCGATCTGGAACGCAAGCTCGTCCGCCCGGCCCTCATCGTGGCCCTGGGGGCCACGGCCGTCCGCAGCGTTTCCGGCCGCACGCTCGCCATCGGCAAGATTCGCGGCCAGGTGATGCGGCTTGCGGATGGCGGACGGATGGTCGCGACCATCCATCCCTCCTACGTCCTTCGCATCGAGGACGAGGCCGACAAGCGCGCCCAGTTCCGTCAGCTCGTCGCGGACCTCAAGGCCAGCAAACGCGCTCTCGGGGCGGATGCGGCCTGAGCGGGCCGGCTCTCACGCCGGCGCGATGAAAGGTTGGGAGATCGCCTGAAACGCCGGCAGCGCCTCGAGCCGCGCGGCATGGGCCCGGAGCGCCGGGAAATCCGCCATCGGGATCAGGCCGGGATGCGCTTCGGCGACGAAGCGCAGGGCCACCGCCACGGCGATATCGGCATGACCGATGCGGGGGCCGAACCAATAATCGCCGTCCCTCTCGGCGCGGTCCGCCTCGAGCGCCACCAGCGCCGCCCGCATCTGCGAGCGGCAGCGGCTGGCCCAGACTTCCGACGTCGCCTCATGCAGCCGCTTCTCATAGAAGAGGCTGACGGCCTTGTCAGCCAGGCCGGTCGCCAGCGCCGCGACCTTCAGGGCGCCATGGCGCGCCGGCTCCCGGGCCGGGAACATCGCGCGTTCCGGCGGTACGAGGCTGTCGAGATAATCGAGGATGCTGTGGCTCTCGATCAGCACGTCGCCGTCATCGAGCACCAGCGTCGGCACGCGGACCAGCGGGTTATAGGGACGGATCTTCTCGGCATCGCCGAAGACCGACCAGGGCCGGTGCAGGAAAGGCAGCTCATAGAGCGTCAGCGCGATCCCGACGCGCCGGACGAAGGGAGAGTCGTATTGGCCGATGAGGATCATGGCTCGCACTCCGGAGAACCGAGCTTGCCGGATGCAGAGAGGCCGCCCGGTAGCACAAAAAACCATACATCGTCCTCGGGCCGGCGGATGACGATCCTGTGCCGGAGGCGAGAGGCTTTTTCTGATTCGCGAAAGTATCCTTGCGTTGACAGCGCGCGCCCGTTGCGGTTATCGAGGATGTTCGAATCCGAAAATGGGGCTCCAGAGGCCGCCAATCAGCAAATCCCGGCCGATGAAGGTATTCGCGTTCACGCCTTGGTTTCTCCCGGTTCTGGGCGGCATCGAGATCCTGATCAACTCGCTGGCAAAGCCATTGCGGGAGCAGGGTATCGACATCTCGGTGGTGACCGATGACATGGGGCGCCTGCCGCCGCGGGAAGTCATCGAAGGGACCCCGGTCCACCGGCTGGGCTTCACCAACGCGATCCGGTCCGGCCGCCCCGGCGAGCCGCTCAAGATCCTCGGGCAATTGCAGCAGCTTCTGGACGAAGAGTCGCCCGACATCCTGCACATGCACTGCGTCACCGGGCCCAGCGCCTGGTACGTGGACCGGTTGCTGAAATCGTCGCGTTTCAGGGGGCGGTTCCTGGTGACCCAGCATGGCGTGCTGGAGCCGACTGACCGGATGCCCGTCATCCGGGGTCTCCTGCAGCGGGCCGACGCGATCTCGGCGGTCTCGGAAGCGGCGCTGCGTTCCGCCGTCGAGTTCTCGGCATCGGAAAAGAACTGGGGCGTCATCCCGAACGGGATCGAAGAGGTGCCGGCCGAGCGCATCGACGGCGCGCCCTTCAGGCTCCTCTGCGTCGGCCGGCTGCAGCGGGAAAAGGGTTTCGATCTGGCCATCCGGGCCTTGGCGGAGGTGCGCGCCCGCGGCATCGACGCGGTGCTGACGATCGTCGGCGAAGGCGAAGAGCGCCAGGCGTTCGCGCGGCTGAGCGGCGAGCTTGGATTGTTAAATTTTGTCCATTTTCTCGGCAGGCTCGACAATCGCGCGACGCGGCGCCTGGTTGGCCAGGCTCATCTCGTGCTTGTTCCCTCTCGGACCCGGGAAGGATTCAGCCTGGTCGCCGCGGAGGCGGCGATGGCGGGCGTCACGGCGATCGTGGCGCGTGTCGGCGGGCTCCCGGAAACGGTCCTGGATGGCGAAACGGGAATTGTCGTTTCACCGGACGACCCGATCGAGCTCGGCGCGGCCATCAGCAGAATGCTCGAAGATGAGGGAAGCCGATCGCGGCTGGGACATTGCGCGAGACTCCGGGCGATGAAGGAATATGGTGTCGCTCCCTGCGCCGCGCGGTACCTCGCGTTCTATCGGTCACAGTCGCGTTCATCCATCGATCAGGAACCCAGCAACCATGTTCTATCGAATCCCTCCCAACCGTGTTTCGCATGAGCGGCTGGGGGACGAGGTCATCATCATCAATCTCGAGAAGGGCGCCTACTATTCCGGATCGGGCAGCGCCGCCGACCTGTGGACGCTGCTGGCCGCCGGTGCTTCTCTCGATCAACTGATCGATCTGCTGTCGCGCCAATACGGGCTCTCGGCCCCCGAGATCAGAGGCGATGTCGAGCGCTGCATCCAGTCGCTGATCGCTGCCGACATCATCCAGCCGGCCGGCGATGGGCTTTCGTCCGCCATCCTGGTGCTGCCCGAGGCGGAGGAGCGGCGCTGGCAGGCACCCGGCTTCGACGAGTACACGGACATGTGGGATCTCATCAAGCTGGATCCCATTCACGATGTCGACGAGACCGGCTGGCCGCACGCGGCTCCCACCGCCAAGCTATGAATGCCTCGCTCGCCTTCGCCGAGGCGGTTGCCGTTCGGTGCGAGGCGGCGCTGGGGCAGCGGAAAATCCGGTCGGACAGCTATCGCATCGGCAGCCTGACATTCCGCCTGACCGCGCCGGCCGATGCCGGCGGTCGCTGGATCGGCAGCGCCTTCCTTCCCGCCGAGACGGATTCGATCGCGGCATCTGGCTACAGGCTTCAAGTCTGGGACGGCATCGCGGCGGAGACGGCGCCGCCGGCAAGGCCCTGGGGGCCGATGGCACATGAGCCCCTGGGGCTGATCGAGGGCTTTTGCGACGAGGCGGTGCGCTGTGCGTTCGACATCCATACCAGTTCCCTGACCGTTCATCACGCGGCGAACAACGCAGGCTATCTTTGGTATCCGGAACTGGCGGCGCTGCCCGCCTGGGCACAAGCCTCGCCTTTCCGCATCCCGCTCTCCTGGTTCGCCAACCGGCATGGGCAGCAGATCGTCCATGCCGCCGCCGTGGCGGTCGATGGGCGGGCCGCGCTCATCGCGGGCGGCGGCGGTGCCGGCAAGTCGACCACGGCTCTGGCCTGCGCGCTGTCGGGCATGAGCTATCTCGGCGACGATTACTGCGTCATCGAACCTGCCGCCCGAAAAGTCCATATGCTCTATCAAAGCGCGAAGCTGCTGCGGTCGTCGCTCGATATGCTGCCGGCGGTCCGCCCCTGGCTGGCGAATGCGGATCGCGTCGAGCAGGAAAAGGGCGTCATGTTCCTCGATCCGTCGCGGCTGCCTTTGACGCCCTCCGCCGAGGTCGCGGCGATCCTGCTGCCAAGGGTCACGGGCGCCGCGCGGACCACGCTCCGGAAGGGATCGAGCCGCGACGCGCTCCATGCGATCCTGCCGAGCACGATCGGCGGTCTGATGGGTGGAACCGCGGCGACGCCGCGCCTCCTGATGGCGCTGGCCGCGTCGGCGCCCGTCTACCATATCGATCTCGGCAGCGAGATCGCTTCGGTGCCCGACACCGTGGCATCGGTGCTGGAGCGCATCCATGCCTAGCGCGGCGATCAGCATCATCATGGCCGTGCGCAACGGCGAGCAATATATCGCCGAGGCGCTCGACAGCGTCGCGGTTCAGCGGGCGGCACAGGTCGAGCTGCTGATCGTGGATGACGGATCGACCGATCGCACGGCGGCGATCGCCGGCGGCCATCCGATGGCGCCGATCCTCATCCACCAGGAGCCGGCTGGGCTCGCTGCGGCCTTGAACAGGGCGATGGAGCGCGCCCGTGGAACGCTGCTCTGCTTTCTCGATCATGACGATGTCTGGCCCGAGGGCAGGCTCGGCGCGATGTTCGATGCCCTGCAGGCAACGCCATCGCTGGAGGCGGTGTTCGGTCGGGTGGTCAATACCGATTCGGCGTTGAGGCCGATCGCGCCGCCGATCCCGTCCCGCCTCATCACCGCCATGCTGGCCCGGCGCGACCTGTTCGAGCGGGTCGGGCCCTTTCGCACCGATCTCGCTCATGCCGCCAATGTCGATTGGATCAGCCGGGCGGAGGCCGGCGGCATGCAGTCGCGATTCCTCGACAGGATCGTGCTCTGGCGCCGGATTCATGGCGAGAATATGGGGGTGCGCGACCGGGGAACCGCGCGGACCGACATGCTTCGGGTGATCCGGGATCATCACAACCGGACGAGAAAGAGCTGAATGCAGGCGACGGAACGCGAGCTGCTGCTGCTCAGGGCGGCACTGCACGACGATCCGTCGGTTGCGGTTGCGAGCTGCCGAACCTGGCAGGCCCAGACCTCGCTCGAGCAGGCTCCCTATGCGGAAACCCGGCTGGTTCCCGCCATCTTCGCGCGGCTCAGCGCGATCACGCCGCCGATCGAGATTCCGACCAAGTTTCGGGGCAAGGCGCGAGCGACGTTCACGCAGAACATGATCCTGGCGCGCGAGCTGCTGCCCTATATCGAGACCCTGGCCGCCTCGTTTCCGGTGATCGCGATCAAGGGCCTTGCCATCTGTGCGAGATACGGCGCCTGGTCGCGGCGCGGCATGGGCGATTTCGACATCCATGTCCGATTCCAGGATCTCGAGGCCATATGCCGGCGCCTTCGGGCCGACGGCTGGGCGCCCGGCCGCGGCATGACCTGGGATTCCCTGGTCCATCGCATCGCGTGCAAGCGGGCGAGCTGGGGGCTGACACGCGGTCCCGCCGAGCTCGATCTTCATTGGCGCATCGCGGACGATGCCGGCCAACGCAGGCTCGAGCAGGCACTCTGGGCCGAAGCCCGGACCTTCGAGGTGCAAGGCTGCAAGATCCTTGTGCCGAGTCCGGAGATCGCGCTGATCTATGCGCTCGATCACGGCTTCCGGCAGGGGACGAGAGCGGATGCGATGCAGACCATTCTCGACGCGGTCCTGCTGCTCGGCGATTGCGACATGGAACGGCTGGCGCGCGCGATCGCCGATGCGGGGCTCGTGCCCGAATTCCGGCGCCTGCGGTCCCTTCTGATCGAATCCGGCGTGGCTCGCGCGCAGGCGCTGGATGAGGGTGCCGCCGGCTCTGCCGCCGCGTCGCCTCCGCGAAGAGGGCCGGCGCGGCCGGGCTTCCTGCAGCGGATTCGCGATCGCCGCGCCTCCCGGGTGCCGCCAAGCCGCATGGAACGGAAACTGCTGAAATTTCCGCGCCTCTACCGGGCGTGGGAGGCGGTCGGCCGGCCGCGGCCGCTCGAGATGCTGCTGCTGCGCGCCGTCGGCCCGTTCACGATGCCCCTGCGGCCGCAGGGAGTACCGAAGGCCCTCTACGATCTCAGGCGCTGCGAGGTGGTCGACGAGATCGGCGGCGTCGGTTGGGGCTGGCCGGAGCCGGAACCGACCTGCATCTGGTCGGATCGCGCGGATGCGCGGCTGATCGTGCCGGTGCTCCGGCGGACCGATTATCGTATTGCGCTGTCCTTCTCCGTTTACCGGGGAAGCAGCCCCGCTCCCGATATCGCCGTTCTCGCCAACGGGCATCTGGTGGGCTCGATCGACTTCCGGCGGACACCGGAGGTTTCCACCTATGTCTTTCCCGTCACGAAGCGCATGCTGTTCTCGGACTGGCTCGAGATTTCGCTCCGCCCCAACGAGTATGTGCCGGAGCGGCTTGCGCGGGAGAACTACGCGTTGAGGCGGGGCGTGCCGATCCAACGGCTGCAGCTCGTGAGAATGGATGATCCGCTTGCGACGCCGATCGATCTCTTCGTCGCCTCTCCCCTGCAGGAGAAGGTCGAGAAGGGGATCGAGCCGTACAAGAGCCGGTTCGAGCGAATCCGCGCCACGATCGCAGCCTCGCCGTCGAGGAATTCCAACCTGCTGCCGCCGGATTTCGATCCGGTATTATATGTGCTGAACAATCCGGGCCTCTTCGACGCGGAGGTCGATCCGTACTTCCACTATCTTACGCACGGCCGGTCGGAAGGGCGGCTCTGGCGGTAGGGCGCCCGCTTTCGTCGATTGACCGCCACATCATCCTGCCTCGAGGTTTTGCATGTCAGATCTCTCCGGCTTTCCCATCACGAAACGCTGGCCGGCCCGGCATCCCGAGCGGCTGCAGCTCTACTCCCTGCCGACCCCCAACGGCGTCAAGGTCTCGATCGCGCTCGAGGAGATCGGCTTGCCCTACGAGCCGCATCTGATCGACATCGGCAAGAATGAATCCTGGACGCCCGAGTTCCTGTCGCTCAACCCGAACGGCAAGATCCCGGCCATCATCGACCCGAACGGGCCGGGCGGAAAACCGCTCGGCCTCTTTGAATCGGGCGCCATCCTGCTCTATCTCGGCGAGAAGACCGGCCAGCTGCTGCCGAAGGACGCGGCGCTGCGCTACGAGACCATCCAATGGGTGTTCTTCCAGATGGCCTTTATCGGGCCGATGTTCGGGCAGGTCGGCTATTTCTACAAATTCGCCGGCCGGGAGATCGAGGACAAGCGGCCGCTCGAACGCTATCGCGACGAAGCCAAGCGCCTGCTGGGCGTGATGGAAACCCGGCTTCAGGGCCGGCAATGGATCATGGGCGAGGAATACACCATCGCCGACATCTCGATGCTCGGCTGGGTGCGCAACCTGATCGGCTTCTATGGCGCGCGCGATCTGGTCGAGTTCGACAAGCTGACGCGCGTGCCGGCCTGGCTGGAGCGCGGCCTGGCGCGGCCGGCCGTCAAGCGCGGGCTGGAGATTCCCAGGCGCGGCTAGTGGGCAAATGTCGCCCTGCCTTCGCGATCATATTGCGGCCCTACCGGAAGCGGGCGGCGATGCGGTCCTGGAACGGATAGTAATGCAGGAACGGCTTGGCCTCTTCCAGCACCCGCTGCACGGAAGCCCGGCTCGTCAACCGCTCGAAATAGGCTGTCAGAGTCCGGTGGGTTCCCGAAAAGGGGACCAGCGTCTCGGCGAAGAACAGCGACGGCGCCGCCGCGCAATCGGCGACGCTGAACTCGCTACCGGCAGCCCAGGCCCGGTCGGCCATGCTCTGCTCGATCACGCCGTAGCTGGTTCGCAGCAAAGCCTCGGCCGCGGCCACGCCGTGCGGATCCTGGCTGCCGGCCGGACGGATCCGGTCCCCGACGATTTGCTGCATCGGCGTCATGACGTAGAGATCGAACAGGCGATCCCAGAGACGCGCCTCGAGGGCCGGCTCCGCCTCCGCGGGAATGAGCGGCCGGATGCCGGGATAATGCCGATCGAGATATTCGATGATGATGCTGCTCTCGGGCAGGATCCGGTCGCGGGCTGTGTCGCGCAGGATCGGCATCTTCCCGATGGGCCAGAGCTCGCGATAGCGCTGCCGCTCGGCGGGGTCGCCCAGATTGAGGAGCTGCGGCTCGAACGGCGTACCGTTCTCGTAAAGTGCGATCAGCACCTTGTGGCAATAGGACGAGAGCGGATGGAAGTGAAGCGTCAACGTCATGATTCGGACACCTTCGGCAGGGGGGAGCGGCCCGCTCACGTCATCGTTTTCGCATCCGCGACGAGCTGGTCGAGCGCCGTTCCCCAGCCCTGATGGAATCCCTTGGGACAATACCTGAGTTTTCAGACTCTGTGATGCCTCGCCGGAGATTCGGCTTTCTTCGCTTTTCCTTTGACGGGGAAGGCGATAAGGGAGATGGAGGAAACGAGGCACTCGGCGGAACGGAGCCTTCATGGCCAAAGCCAAGAGCGTGACCATCTACGGCATCAAGAACTGCGACACGATGAAGAAGGCGCGGGCCTGGCTCGAGGGGCACGACGTCGCCTACGAGTTCCACGACTATAAGGCCGCGGGCATCGACCGCGGCCGGCTCGAGGGATGGGCGCGCGAGCTCGGCTGGGAGCCGCTGCTCAACCGCGCCGGGACAACCTTCCGGGCGCTGCCCGACAAGGACAAGGAAGGTCTCAACGAGCGGAAAGCGGTCGCGCTGATGCTGGCGCAGCCTTCGATGATCAAGCGGCCCGTGCTCGATGTCAGCGGTACGCTGCTGGTGGGCTTCAAGCCCGAGCTCTATGCGAAGGCCTTCGGCCTGCGGGATTGAAACGATCGACGCCCCCCGTGCGGTCGTCACCGCGGGGCGCGATACACTTCCTTTCCGCGCAGCCCGTCATGGGAGTGCCGCAGTGCCAGCACGCCCTTGGGCGGCTGGCGCAGTGCCGCCGGCATCTGCGTTCCGATATCGCTCTTGGCCGGCGTGACGCCGCCATCGACGAGCCATAGCGCGCCCGTCACATAGCTCGCCTCGTCGGAAGCGAGGAACGCGAAGATGTTGGCGATCTCCTCCGGCGTGGCGCGGCGCCCGAGCGGGACCATGTTGCCGATCGTCGCCTGTGCCGCCATGGGGATCGGGCTGTCGGGACCCCGCGTCCAGGCGGTGTCCACGGGGCCGGGGCAGACGCAGTTCGCACGCACGCCGTGCGGCGCCTGCTCGAGGGCGACTCCCTTGGCGAAGGCGTGGAGGAAACCCTTGCTGCCGCCATAGGGCGTGAATCCGGGCGAGCCGTTGAAGCCGGCCTCGGAGCCGGTATAGATGATGTTGCCCCGGCTCGCGCGCAGATGCGGCAGGGCGAATTTGGTCATGAGGAAGGCCGTGCGGATGTTGTTTCTCAGGGTGCGGTCGAAATCCTCGATGCGATAGAGATCGGTCTCGGCATTGGCGATGAAGATGCCGGCATTGCTCACCAGCAGATCCAGCTTCCCGAATTGATCGATGGCGAGATCGACGCAAGCCTGCGCCTGCTGCTCTTCGGCCAGATCGCCGAGATAGGGCATGGCCCCGCCGCCGCCGGCGACGACGGCTTCTGCCACGTCGGCGACGGGATCGCCGGGCAAGCCCGCGAGAACGAGCGCCGCGCCCTCGCGCGCGAATTTCTGCGCGATCGCCTCGCCAATGCCCGTGCCCGCCCCGGTGACGATGGCAACCTTGTCCCGCAACTGCATGTCCCGCCTCCGATGCCCGGATTGAGAAGAAGCGCCGCCCAAAGGGGCGCCGTCAGGAGGGCGGCAACCTAGCGCGGCAGGCCCGGGCCCGATTTGATCCGCGTCAATGGGCGCGACGCACCGGCATGCTAGTCACACGGCCGGCAGGACATGGTTTCGTAACAGGAGCAGCGCCATGAATCTCGATCAGGCGATCGCCGGCCGCCGCGCGGTCCGGGAATACACATCGCAAGCCGTCGACGAGCCGGTCATCCGGCATCTGGTGGCGGCCGCCCAGCAGGCGCCCAGCGCCTTCAACGAGCAGCCCTGGACCTTCACGATCCTGCGCGATCGGGCCTTGCTCGACCGGATTTCGCGCGAGGCCACGGCCCACATGCTCGCGATCCTGCCGGTCGGAGGGCCCTCCGACCATGCCCGGTCGCTGCTCGGCGCGCCGGACTTTCACATGTTCCATCATGCGCCCGTCCTGATTCTGATTTCGGCCGCGGCTGCGGGTCCCTTCATCGTCGAGGATTGCGCCTTGGCCGCCGAGAACCTGATGCTGGCGGCCCATGCCGCCGGGCTCGGCTCCTGCTGGATCGGTTTCGCGCAGGCGTTCCTCAACACGGCCCAGGGCAAGGCCCTGCTCGGCCTTCCCTCGGCCTGGGTTCCGGTGGCCCCTCTCATCCTGGGCCATCCCAGGACCGCGCCGGCGCCCGTCCCGCGCCGCGAGCCGACGATCCGCTGGGTCGGCTGAAGAGGCTGCGCCGCCGGGCCCTCGGGAAAGGAGCGAAGGGGGAAGAACTTGCCTACCATCGGGGATGGCATAACTACCAAAAGATGAAACCGACCCCGGAAAAGCGCCGTCGATGACGGTTCTGTAACGCGCCCTTAAGATGCCCGGGCGTCGAATCGGTGACTTGTCCGGCGTTGGAAGTGCGTGATGTATCAGTTCCTCGAGCGCGATCAGCTGCAGTCGATCGATATCGACCGTCTCTTTGCCCATTGGGACGCCTTGCGTCGGGGCCGGGAGTTTCCGTCGAAGGGCGATATCGACCCCTCGGCGATCGTCTCCTGCCTGCCTTTCATGACGATCGCCGAGATCCATCGCGAGCCGCTGCGTATCCGCTATCGCCTGGTCGGGACCGAGATCGTGCGGTTGCGGGGCGGCGACTTCACCTGGAAATGGCTGCATGAGCTCGGCTGGAATCAGGAGACGGTCGCAGAGTTCCTGACCCAGTACGACGCCATGCTGCGGCGGCGCGAGCCGATCTTCGGCGTGGACGATATTCTCTGGATCGACGGTCGCCCGCGCCTCTACGAATGGGCGCTGCTGCCGCTGTCGGACGACGGCCGGACCATCACGCACTGCATCGTGATCGAGGATCTGCGCGCGTCGGGCCGTCCTTTGCGATCGGACTCCGATTTCTAGCGCTGCCCGGTTCTCTTCGCCGCTCCATGGCTCTCGCAGTGGCGTCGATGCGAGCACGCCAGTTGACATTAATAACAGTTAATGTTGGAGTTAACCTGCCGGCGATAGAATTTCCTATGTAGCGTTCGAATTTCTCTCGTGAGAGCAGTGGCGGCCAAACCTGCGCAATCGACACGCAAGCAGGCTCTCATTCCTGCTCTCGGCGTCCCCCCTTCTACCCACATCGATAGCGGGCCGCTTTGCCGTCAGCCGACGGCCGAGAGGAAAATCCTTGTTCCGATCCATCTGATTCGAACCCACTGGATCTCAACCCACCGGAAAGGCGACGGCGATGCCGGATCATGACGCTGGCGTGAGCGCGATTCTCGAGGCCCTGGGCACGGGGCGGATGTCCCGAAGGCAGGCGTTCAGGGCTCTGGCGGCCTTGGGCATAGGGACGGCGATGGCGCCGGCCCTGTCGCGTCTCGCCGCGGCCGACGACGCGCCGATGGGTCCCGGCGGCATTCCGCTGGCGAGGCCCGACAAGCCGGTGACGCTGCCGCTCTGGGAGGACCCGATCAAGAGCGGGCTCGAGCCCGAGACCGACGGCACCTTCACCGTCTTCAACTATTCGGACTACATCGACAAGGCGCTGGTCGAGGAGTTCGGCAAGCAGCACAAGGTCAAGATCCAGATCACGACCTTCGACAGCATGGATCAGTGCATCACGCGCCTCGCCACCAAGGCCGTGCGCGCCGACGTCACGAACATCACGCCCGACCGCCTCGCGCAGGCCGTCGCCGGCAAGCTGATCAAGCCGGTCAATCCCGACTATGTGCCGAACCTGAAGAAGAACGTCTGGCCGTCGCTGCACAGTCCCTTCTACGACCAGGAATCGCGCTACACCGTGCCCTACACCGTCTATACGACGGGCATCGGCTGGCGCAACGACAAGGTCAAGGAAGACATCGCCGGCCTTGCCAACCCCTGGTCGATCTTCTGGAACTCGCAAGCCTACAAGGGCTATGTCGGCGTGCTCGACGATTCGCGCGAGGCGCTGGTGATGGCCATGCTCTACCGCGAGTTCTACGACATCAACACCGAGGACCCGGCCGCCATCAACAAGGCGCTGGACGATCTGAAGGCGCTGATCCCGATCTGCAATCCGAAGGTCAACATCACCGAGTATCAGACCCTGCCGGAGGGCACGAGCTGGCTGCATCATTGCTGGTCGGGCGACCTTCTGGGCGGCGTCTTCTCCTACCTGCCGGAAGGCACGGACCCGTCGGTGCTGAGCTACTGGGCGCCGGCCAGGGGCAAGGGTCCGATCCAGAACGATTGCTGGGCGATCTCGGCCTCGACCAAGAAGCCGGTCCTGGCGCATCTCTGGCTCGACTACATCATCGACAACACGGTCGCGACCGACAATTTCCTCAACTTCAACGGCTATCAGCCGCCGATGGTCTCGATCACGCCGGAGAAGCTGGTGGCGGAGGGCCGCATTCCGGAAAACCTCAAGACCGCGGTGATGGGGCCGGACGATTTCGGGCCTGGCGCGCTCCAGGAGATGACGCTGACGCCCAAGGGCCAGGCGCTCTGGCAGAGCGCCTATGCCAAGTTCGTCTCGGGCGCGTAAGACCCGGCGATGAGCGAGAAGTCCGGGATCTATCCGCGATGGCTCTGGCAGGCCTTCGCGTTGCCGGGTGTCGTCTGGCTGATCCTGCTCTTCCTCGTGCCGTTCTATGCGGTGATCGGCGTCGCCTTCGGCGGCGTCGACCCCATCTTCCTGATCCCGGTGCCGGCCTGGAACCCGCTCGACTGGAGCGCGGAGGCCGTGATCCAGACCTTGTCGGGATTCCTGCCGGGCGGCGACTATTGGGCGGTGTTCTGGCGGACCACGCTCTATGTCGCCGTGGCGCTCGCCCTCTGCCTGCTGGTCGGATATCCGGTCGCCTACTACATCTCGCGCCATGCCCGGCGGACCAAATCGATCCTCCTGGCGCTCCTCGTGCTGCCCTTCTGGGTCAGCTACCTGATGCGCATGCTGGCCTGGGTCAATCTCTTCGCGCCCTCGGGCTATGTGAACGACTTCCTCGCCTGGTCGCACATCCTGCCCGATCCGCCCGACTGGCTGAACGGCAACCCGGTCTCGGTCGTGCTGGCCCTGGTCTATGGCTATATTCCCTACCTGATCCTGCCGCTGCTGGCCGCGCTGGATCGCATCGACAAGAGCCTGCTCGAGGCCGCGCGCGATCTGGGGGCAAGCCCGGCCCGGGCCTTCCTCCATGTCACTTTGCCGCTCTCGATGACCGGCGTGCTGGGGGCGAGCGTCATCATCGCGCTGCCGATGTTCGGCGACTATTACACGCCCAACATCATCTCCGGGTCCCCGACCACGAGCATGCTCGGCAACCAGATCGATCTCTTCTTCCATGGCGGGCCGCAGCCGCAGATCGGCGCCTCGCTGACGCTGGTCCTGTCGCTCTTCCTGGCGGTGCTGATGACCTACTACATGTATTCGGTCGCCCGCTCGACGCGCGAGGTGCGCGATGAGTGAGGCGGTCATCGCACGCCCTGTCCGCGTGCCGTCCCGCGGCTTCGGCCGGCGCCTGCGCGACTGGATCGCGAACCCCTGGGGCCGGCCGCGCTTCCTGGTTCTGATCACCTGGGTCTATGTCATCTCCTCGCTCGCACCCGTCGTGATCGCGATCCAGTTCTCCTTCAATGACGGTCGCTCGTTGACGGCCTGGCAGGGCTGGGGCGGCGCGCGCTGGTACTGGGAGGACCCGGTCAACTCGGTCTGGCACGATCCGGCGCTGCAGCATGCGCTGATCCAGAGCCTGAAGCTCGCGGGCCTCGACATGCTGATCGCCACGCCGCTCGGCGTGATGCTGGCGATCGGGCTGGCGCGCTGGCGCGGGCGGGCGGCCAGCGCCTCCAATTTCCTCATGCTGTTCCCGTTGGTGACGCCCGAGATCGTGATGGGCGTGTCGCTGTCGCTGGCCTTCCTCAACGTCTTCACCTTCATCGAGCCCAGCACCACCGCCCAGATGCTGGGCCATGTGACCTTCTCGCTCTCCTATGTCGTGGTGATCGTGCGCGGGCGCCTGTTCTCGATCGGGCGCCAGTACGAGGAGGCCGCGGCCGACCTCGGCGCCACGCCCTGGGAGACCTTGCGCCTCGTGCTGCTGCCGCTCCTGATGCCGGCGGTCTTCTCGAGCCTGATGATCGTGTTCGCGATCTCGATCGACGATTTCGTCATCAGCCAGTGGCTCTCCTGCGGCGCCGACTGCGACACCATCCCGATCCGGATCTACAGCGCGACGCGCGCGGCTCCCCTGCCGTCGATCAACGCGCTCGCCTCGATCATGGTCTATTTCACCCTGGCGGCGGTCGGCATCTCCTACCTGGTCTTCCGCTTCATGACCCGGGGCGAACGGCCCAAGGGCGGCGAGGCCGGGCGTGGCATGGTGAGCCAGATGGGCGCCTTCGATGTGTAAGACGGGCCGGGCGGCGGGAAACCCTTTCTCGATCTGAAATCCAAAGGACAGGAGCGCGGGGCGTGGCCGGCGGCGAAGTACAACTGGTCCAACTGATCAAGCGGTTCGGCGCGTTCATCGCGGTGGATGGCATCAACCTCCACATGCCGGCGGGCGAGTTCTTCTCGATGCTGGGGCCGTCGGGCTGCGGCAAGACGACGACCCTGCGCATGATCGCCGGCTTCGAGCAGCCGACCGAGGGCCAGATCGTTCTCGACGGCGAGGATATGACGCAGACGCCGCCCCACCGCCGTCATGTCAACACCGTGTTCCAGAACTACGCGCTCTTTCCCCATCTCAACGTGTTCGACAACGTCGCCTTCGGCCTCAGGCGCCAGCGGGTGGAGCGCGGCGAGGTCACGCGGCGGGTGCGCGAGGCGCTCGACCTGGTGCAGCTCACGAAGTTCGAAAGACGCCGGCCGGCGCAGATGTCGGGCGGCCAGCAGCAGCGCGTGGCGCTGGCCCGCGCGCTCGTGCTGAAGCCGGCCGTGCTGCTGCTGGACGAGCCGCTGGGTGCCTTGGATGCCAAGCTCCGCAAGCAGCTCCAGATCGAGCTCAAGGCGCTGCAGCAGCAGGTGGGCATCACCTTCATCTATGTGACGCATGACCAGGAGGAGGCGCTCACCATGAGCGACCGGATCGCGGTCATGTCCAACGGCCGCGTCGAGCAGGTGGCGCCACCCAGGCAGGTCTATGAGGAGCCGGCGACCGTGTTCGTGGCTGACTTCCTCGGCGTCTCCAACCTCATGGATGCGCAGGCGCGAGGGCTCGACGCGCAGGGCCACTGCCAGGTCAGAGCCGGCAGCTTCGATCTCTGCTGCGCCCGCGGGGATACCTCGGTCTCGGGCCAGACCAAGATCACGATCCGGCCGGAACGCGTGAAGCTCGAGAAGACGAACGTCTCGGGCGAGAACCGCGTGCCGGGCCAGGTCGAGCGCTCGGTCTATCTCGGCAACGCGGTGCAGCTCATCGTCAAGCTCGCCACCGGCAACGTGATCCAGGTGCTGATGCAGAACGGCGGCGAGGAGATCCCCTTCAACCCGGGCGATTCCGTCCAGGCCCACCTCCCGCGCGACGCGCTGCGCGTCCTCACCGACACGGGCGCGAAGCTCCCCTCGGCGGATCCGGGGGCGGTGAAGTAGGGGAATGCAAAGGTCGCGGCCTTACGTCCGCGCCTCTTCGTCATACCCGCGAAAGCGGGGATGACAGCAAGAGAAAACCCTCCCCCGCCTTGCAGGGGAGGGCAGGAGCACAATCCTTACGCCGCGTCGACCTGGCGCTTGTGGTAGGCAGCGGCGCAATGCTGGGTGCAGTAGGGGCGGCCCGGTTCCGAGGGCGCGCCGCAGAAATGGAAGCCCGCCTGCTTCGGGTCGCCGATCGGCCACATGCAGCCCTTGCTGCCGCCGGCCGGTGCCGCTCCCGGCGCTTTCGCGCTGATCGGCTGCTGCTGCGGGGGCGGCGGTGCCGCCGGCATCGGCGCGGGCTCCGCATGATGATGCTGGGGCGGGGCCACGCGGGCCGGGCGCGGGATCGGTACCGGCTTGGCGCCGGGCTCGCGCTTGATGGGCGAGGGGCGGGCCGACAGGCCGAGACGATGGGCCTTGCCGATCACGGCGTTGCGGCTGACACCACCGAGCCGCTCGGCGATCTGGCTCGCGGTCAGGCCCTGCATCCAGAGCGACCGCAGCGCTTCAATCCGTTCCTCCGTCCACTCCATGGTGGCCTCCGATCTTGTCCCAAATATGGGGTAGAACCCGAGATATTGTGGTTATCGAGTTTCATCCCACCATATCGGGTATTGCAAGATCGATTCGGCGACTCCGCGAATCAAACTGGGGATAAGCACGACCAACCCTCGGGCTCGTGCCTAATATATTGATCGGGCTTTTCAAATTTAAAGAGGGCGCGACTCGGGCGGCGCGGCGCGCCCCGAGTCTCCATCCCGCGCCTGACCGCGAAGGGTAGGGGGTCCGGAATCAGCCGACCACGCGCAGGCCCGACTCCAGCTGCTCGATGATGTCCTCGAGCAGGCTGGCCCGGCCCAGGCGGTGGCGGCCATTGAGCAGCAGGAACTCCGCTTCCCGCTCGCTGGCCGGGCCCGTCAGGCTGACGCGCTTGGCGATGCTGAAGAGCGGGCGCTCCCGGCTCGAGCGGAACACCGAGAACATCGCCATGCCGGGGCGATGGTCGATCGCATAGTCGCGCCATTCGCCCCGCATCACGCGCCGGCTGTAGAGGGAGAGAAGCTGGTTCAATTCGCGTCGGCTGAAAAACACGACGCGATGCTGGCGCCGATACTCGGCAAGACGGATCAGGCTCGACATGCGACGACTGACAAATGGCTCCCGCTTTGCAAGGTCGGCACCGGCTCCCGGATTCGATCGGGTGCCGACAGTGTCGGCCAAAACCCGCAGCCGGTCCAGTCCCGACCGTCTCGCCATTGTCATCAAAATCGGAGGGAGGGGCGGCGCTCGGAAGCGCTGCCGATCAAGGCGCTACTGCATCAGCCGCGCTTCTTCGCCGGCCATCGGCTTGGCGGTGCAATCGACCACGCCTAGCGTCTTGTAGCAGTAATAAACCGGCGCCGGCGGATGGGCCGCGGCTTCCTCGTCCGCGATCTCCTCGGGCGTCCGGCAATATTTCCCGGTGCTCTCCAATTTGAAGGAGGAGCAGTCCTGATCCATGATCCAGCCCGCGATATAGTCGGGCGGCAGCTTCTGGTCGACCGCGATGGTGCCGGCCGTGACGCCCGCGACCGCGACTCCCGCGCAGCCCTGCAGGGCCAGCGACGCGCCGAGGATCAGGTAGAGCACGATGGTCTTGAGCATAAGGCCGTCCTGGCGGTTCAAGCCGGGGCCACCTCTCCTGGGTGCCCAGGCCCTATCCTCGCCAAAGCTGGTGAAGATCGGGTTAGCGGCGGTGCCGCGACCCGCCGTGCTGCCGGGCATGATGTCGCGGAAGCTATTGAAATTCCGGGGTTTGCCAAGGTGAACACACAAGGTTATGTTACGCCCGGCTTGGCCCCGGCCCGAGGCGGGGGCGCGGGGCTTTGATGATCGCGAGGGCGGTGCGGATACGGCACCGCCGGTCCTTCGGGCCCAATCCGGGGATTTCCAGAAACGGCAACGGCGCGGGGGCCGGGAGGCAAGGGCGTGGCGGATATCTTCAAGGAAGTCGAAGAGGACCTTCGACGCGAGCGGCTCGAGCAGCTCTGGCAGCGTTATGGCCGGGCGGTGATTGCCGTCGCCGTGCTGATCGTCCTCGGCACCGCCGGCTCGGTCGCCTGGCACCGCTACCAGCAGCACCGCCAGTCGACGCTGGCCGAGCAGTATGGCGCGGCGATCGCCGAGACCGATCCGAGCACGGGCGATCTCGCCAAGGCGGATGCGGCGCTCGCCAACATCGCCGATGCCGGCGGCGGCTATGGCGCGCTGGCGCGGCTCGAGCAGGCGGCGGTCAAGGCCAAGGCCGGCGATCTCGACGGCGCCGCCAAGATCTATGACACGCTCGCTTCCGACAGCGCCGCGCCGCCGGCGTTGCGCGACCTGGCCAAGCTGCTGAAGGTGATGCGCCTGGTCGACAGCGGCGATCCCGCGGCTCTGACCGATTCGTTGGCGCCGCTGATGGCGCCCGAGAGTCCCTGGCGCTTCACCGCGACCGAGCTGACCGCGATCCTCGCGCTCAAGAGCGGCGACCAGAAGCGCGCCACCGACCTCTTCACTCAGCTCGCCGACGATCAGGCGGCGCCCTCCAGTCTTCGCGCGCGGGCCGCCGAAATGGCCGCCGCCCTCAAGGGCTGATCCCACATGATGGCAATCACTGCGGATTTCCGGTTCCCGCCGCGGGCAGCCCGCGCGGCAAGCCTCGCTTTCGCGCTCGTTGCGGTGCTGACGCTGCTCTCGGGCTGCGACTACTTCTTCGGCGACCCCGAAAAGCCGCCGCTGCCGGGACAGCGCATCTCGGTCCTGAAGCTGTCGAGCGCGCTGGTGATCGATCCCTCGCTCGCCGAGAAGCAGGTCGTCCTGCCCAAGCCCGAGACCAATCCGGACTGGCCGCAGCCGGGCGGCTATTCGACCCACGCCATGTATCACCTGGCGCTGAGCGACAACATCAAGACGGCCTGGACCGCGAAGATCGGCCAGTCGGCGGACGACGATCGCGCCATCCTGGCCGAACCCATCTCGTTCGGCGGCCGCGTCTTCACCATGGATGCCGGCGCCACGGTCGCCGCCTTCGACCTCGCCAATGGCGGCCAGGTCTGGCGTACCGATCTCACGCCCGAGGACGAGGATGACGGTCTCTTCGGCGGCGGGCTCACCAGCGACGGGACGCGGCTCTACGTCACCACCGGCTACGAGCATGTCTATGCGGTCGACGCCAGCAACGGCCAGGTCGCCTGGGACGTCGATCTGCGCGCCCCCTTGCGCGCGCCGCCGACCTACAGCGACGGGCGCGTCTTCGTCGTCACGGTGGACAATCAGCTGATCGCGCTCGCGGCCGATGACGGCCGCCGGCTGTGGAGCCATGTCGGCGTGCCGCCGGCCGCGGCCCTGCTCGGCGGTGCCGCCCCCGCCGTCGCCGGCCCCAACGTGATCGTGCCCTTCAGCACGGGCGAGGTGCTGGCCATCCGCGCCGAGACCGGGCGCGTGCTCTGGACCGAGAGCCTCGCCGGCGGCCAGCGCTCGGAATCGCTGTCGCAGCTGGCCGACATCCGTGGCCGCCCCATCATCGATCGCGACCTGGTGGTGGCGGTCAGCCACAGCGGCGTCACGGCGGCGATCGACCTCGCCAACGGGCGCCGGCTCTGGACCAACAATTTCGGCGGCAGCCAGAGCCCCTGGGCGGCCGGCGATTATCTCTACCTGCTGACGCGCGAAGGCGATCTGCTGTGCCTGACCCGCGCCGAGGGCCGCATCCGCTGGGTGCAGACGCTGCCGACCTTCGAGGACATGCAGGAGAAGCGGCATCCGATCTACTGGTCGGGGCCGGTGCTGGCCGGCGACCGGCTGATCGTGACCGGCTCGGACGGTACGGCCTATTCGATCTCGCCCTATACCGGCGAGTTCCTGGGCAAGATCACGCTGCCCGGCCGCTCCCATCTGGCACCGATCATCGTCAACAACACGCTGTTGCTGGTGACCGACAACGCGGAGCTGGTCGCGCTGCGCTGAGGGGGCTTTCCCGGGCGGCTTCGCGTGACGAGAGAGGGCCGATCCGATGCGCCGTGACGGCGAGACGATGGGGCTCACGCTCGCGATCGTCGGCCGACCCAATGTCGGCAAATCCACCCTGTTCAACCGCCTGATCGGCAAGCGCCAGGCGCTGGTCGACGATCAGCCCGGCGTCACGCGCGACCGGCGCTACGGCGAGGGGCGGATCGGGCCGTTTCGCTTCCGCGTCACCGACACGGCGGGATTCGAGGAGGCCAAGGGCGACACGCTCGAAGCCCGGATGCGCGAGCAGACCGAGCGCGCCGTCGAAGAGGCGGATCTCGTCCTCTTCCTCATCGATGCGCGCGAAGGCGTCACCTCGATGGACCAGCATTTCCTGCGCTGGCTGCGCAAGCAGCATCGCCCGATCGTGCTGGTCGCCAACAAGTCGGAATCCAAGGCTTCCTTCGCGGGCCTCGGCGAGGCGCACCGGCTGGGGCTGGGCGAGCCAATCCCGGTCTCGGCCGAACATGGGCAGGGGCTCGATCTGCTCCTGGATGCGATCCGCGACAAGCTGGGCGACAAGGCGAAGCGGGGCGAGCCCGAGGAAGCGGACGACGACGGGGCGGCGTTCGCGGCGCCGGGCGAGGAGCCCGAGTTCGAGGACACGGACGCGTTCGACGAGGCCGCGGCGGCGGCCCATGACAAGGCGGTCGAGGAACGGCCGCTCCAGCTCGCGATCGTGGGGCGGCCCAATGTCGGCAAATCGACGCTGGTGAACCGGCTGATTGGCGAGGAGCGGCTGCTGGTGGGGCCCGAGGCCGGCATCACGCGGGATTCGATCGCGATCGACTGGGAGCATCGCGGCCGGCGCGTGCGGCTGGTGGACACGGCCGGCATGCGCCGCCAGGCCAAGGTGACCGACAAGGTCGAGCGCCTCTCGGTCGCCGATACGCTCAACACCATCCGCTTCGCCGAGGTGGTGATCCTGGTGCTCGACGCGGAGGTCATGCTCGAGAAGCAGGACCTGACCGTGGCGAGCCTGGTGCTGGAGGAGGGGCGGGCGCTGCTGATCGCGGCCAACAAATGGGACCGCATCGAGGACAAGCCCAAGGCGCTCAAGAAGCTCCATGACCGCATCGAGAAATCGCTGACCCAGGCCAAGGGCATCGCGGTGGTGCCGGTTTCCGGCCTCACCGGGCAGAATCTCGACCGGCTGATCGACGCCGCCTTCGCGCTTCACAAGCAGTGGAACCGGCGCCTGCCGACGGCCGCGCTCAATCGCTGGCTGCGCGCGATGGTGGACAGTCATCCGGCCCCGCTCGTGGGCGGCCGGCGCCTCAAGCCGCGCTATATGACCCAGATCAAGACGCGGCCGCCGACCTTCGCCTTCTTCATGAACCGGCCCGAGAAGCTGCCGGACGACTATATGCGCTACCTCACCAACGGCCTGCGCGAGCGCTTCGACCTTCCCGGTGTGCCGATCCGCACCACGCTGCGCAAGATCAAGAATCCTTACGCCGAGGAGTGAGACAGGATTCCTGACGAACGAGGCCTTTCTTCCTACCCGCTTATGACCCTTCGTCTCCTCGATTGACCACCTGGCGCGGCCGGCCTTAGGCTTCGGGGCAGGGGAGAACAGGCATCCTCGAACCTCCGGTCCAACGGCCCCTTGCACCAGGTTCCTCGATGCGCAAATCGCTCATCGTCCTGGACGATGTCTATACCGATCCTGCGGATATGCGGCAGGCGGCGCTGCGGCTCGACTATCCGCTGCCGACGGGCCCCGCGAACTATGCCGGCCGGAATTCCACGAGCAAGCTTCTGGCCGAAGGCAGCGACCGGATGTTCTCCTGGGCCACCGGCGAGCGCCTGGCCGGTGCTACCGACCGCGCCCATGGCGCGCTGCGGCTGACGCTTCCGGGCGACCAGGGCCGCTATCGCGTCCATGTGGATGCGGGCGTCGAATGGTCGGGCGTGCTCTATCTGAACGAGCCGTCGCAATGCCAGGGCGGGACCTCCTTCTTCCGCCATCGCCCGACCGGCACCGACAAGGCCCCCACGACCGACGAGGAGCTCGCGCGTTGCGGCGGTGGAACGGCGGGCGAAGCGCTCGACCGGATCCTCGGCGAGGACTCGAACGACATGACGAAATGGGATCTGCTGCAGACGGTGCCGATGCGCTTCAACCGCCTCGTGCTGTTCCGCCCGTGGCTGTGGCACAGCGCCGGGGAGGGGTTCGGCAGTTCCCTCGCGGACGGGCGGCTGGTGCAGCTCTTCTTCCTGCGGACCGCGCGTGCGGCGTGAGGCTCGCGGCGGCGTCGCGACCGGTCCAGCCTGCCGCCGAAAATTCATAAATGGCCGCGTTTTACAGAACATCGAGAGCGGCGGTGTCATCGCCGGATATCAAGGCCTTGCCGCTCGCGAACGGAAGAAGCGGTGACCCGTCTCATATTGTCGGTATCTGTGACATCCGCCCCCGATTAACCTCTCGCTAACCATATCGGCGCAGCCTTACCCTGCCCGCGGCCGGATCGTCTGCCGCGGTATAGGGGAACGCGGCTGAGACAGTTCAGGCCCTCTCCGCAGACACGACGCCGTTCGTGGCGGAGGCTGGCAAGGTCGACCCTCATCGGACTATCGCTCCTCCTCGGCTGCGGGATTTCCGCCGCGAACGCCGAAACCCCCACCACTGCGCCCCCGGGACCCGTCCGCTTCTTCGTCGATTTCGCGCGCGAGACGCTCGACGACGCCGATCCGACCAAGGACGGCGCGACTTCGATGAATCTGGGCAGCATCCCGGTCAGCTTCGCCGCCATCGACGGGGCGGCCGCGGCCGGGTTGACGGTCGGCCTTGCCGGACGGCAACGATTCGATCTCGATCCCAACCTTTCGGTGACGCTCGAGGCGATCGGCAGCCGCTCGCGCACCGTCGACGACCTGACAATCGGCACCGGCAGCGCCTGGAGCGGCGCCACTTTCTCCTATCACGAGGGCGATCTCACGCTGGCGCTGCAGCCGAACTTCATGCTGGGGTCGGCCGAGGCGCAGCTTCAGCGCATGACCTATGGCCTGACCGCCTGGGCCTCGCAGCGTCTGATCCCGGGCGTGAGCGCCAGGCTCTCCTCCAGCCTGACGCGCCAGGCCGAGGAGAACGACGCCGTTCATCGCGCCGACGGCGCCGCGGCGGAGGCGGCCTTGTCCTTCGATCTGCCGGCGCATTGCACGATGGAGCTGGGCTACCGCTTCGCCCAGAACGATGCCGAGCTCGGGCAGTTCTCGAGCCGCTCCCAAGGCCCGCGCATCGCCACCCACTGGGCCCTGACCTCCACGCTCCGCCTCGGGCTCTCCTACGCCTATGACGAGCGCACCAGTTTCTCGCTGAACCAGGACGCGCTCGAACAGCATGACGATGCGCTGCACCGGATGGATCTCGAGGCCGATTGGGACATCGGCGGCGACCGGATCAGGGGACTCGTCCTGACGGCGAACTACCATTTCGAGAACGCCGCCGCCGCTGCCGACGGCATGGAGCGGCATGTGGGGACGCTCAATCTCGCGTTCGGGTTTTAAAGGGCAGAGAAGAAGAGGAATCAGCCTGTCCCTTCCCCCGGAACGGGGGAAGGTTAGGAAGGGGGCTGCTCGGCTTCCGACAGCACGCAGCCCCTCCCGTCCCCTCCCCCGCAATGCGGGGGAGGGGACAATATAGTTCCTTGAATCTCATTCCCAATCCCCCGCCTTGACGCCTCGGCGCTTCCCGCGCTATTGAATGCTCATTCAAAATTTCAAGACGGCGGAAGATCGATGACAGCCACCTACGATGCCATCGTGGTCGGCGGCGGCCATAACGGGCTGACCTGTGCCGCCTATCTCGCGAAGGGCGGCGAGAAGGAGGGCAAAAACAAGCTCAAGGTGCTGGTGCTGGAGCGCTACCACAAGGTCGGCGGGGCGGCGATGTCCGAGGAGATCTATCCCGGCTTCACCTACTCGACCTGCTCCTATGTCTGCAGCCTGCTGCGCCCCGAGATCTTCCGCTTCCTCGATCTGCCGCGCCACGGGCTCGAGGTGATCCCGTACGAGACCAACGGCCAGCCCAACCCGAACGGGGAGGGCATCGTCACCTATCGCGACCATGACCGCACGCGCGAGAGTCTGCGCCGGCATTCGATCAAGGATGCCGAGGCCTACGACCACTACGCGGCCGAGATCAGCCGGCAATGCCGCTTCATCAAGCCGCTGCTGATGGTGACGCCGCCCGATCCGACCCAGATCAACCCCTTCGCCCAGAACCGCATCAATCCCTGGGGCAAGCGCGAGGATCTCGACGGGCTGCTCAAGATCGCCGCCGAGTTCGGCCGCATGGGCGAGAAGCAGATGTACGAGATCATCCGCTTCTGGACCATGTCGATCGGCGATTTCCTCGACGAGTATTTCGAGCATCCGCGCTGGAAGGGCTTCTCGGCCGCCTCCTCGATCATCGGCACGGCGCTAGGACCTTATTCGCCGGGCACGGCCTATGTGCTGCTGCATCATTATATGGGCGAGGTCGACGGACAGATCGGCGCCTGGGGCTTCGCGCGCGGCGGCATGGGCTCGGTCTCCAAGGCGATCGCGTCCGCCGCGACCGAGGCCGGCGTGGAGATCCGCACCAATGCCGAGGTGGCGAAACTCATCGTCAGGAACGGCAAATGCGTCGGCGTGGCGCTCAAGTCGGGCGAGGAGATCTATGCCAAGACGGTGGTCTCCAACCTCGACCCGAAGCGCACCTATCTGAAGCTGATCGAGAAGTCGGACCTCGACGCGATCGATCCCGACATCCATCGCTACGCGAAGAACTTCAAGATCCGCGGCTCCTCGGGCAAGCTCAACATCGCGCTCGACGGCATGCCGAAATTCGCAGGCCTGCCGCAGGAGGCGGGCTGGGGCACGGTCGATATCGGCGGCGACTTCGACTATATCGAGCATGCCTTCGACGACTACAAATACGGTTCCTGGTCGAAGCGGCCCTTCCTCGACATCGTGATCCCGACCTCGGTCGATCCGACCATGGCTCCGCCCGGCAAGCATTTCATGTCGGTCTTCGTCCAGTACGTTCCCTACAAGCTGGCCGAGAGCCCTTGGACGCCCGAGATGAAGGCGGCGTTCGAGAAGGACGTGCTCGACACCATCGAGGAGAATGCGCCGGGCTTCCGCAAGCTGGTGCTGCATTGCCAGACCCGCACGCCCTGGGACATCGAGAACGAGGTGGGACTGACCGAAGGCAACATCTTCCAGGGCGAGCTCACCCTCGACCAGATGCTGTTCAACCGGCCCTTCCCGGGGCTCGGCCAGTATCGCGGGCCGTTCGACGGATTCTATATGTGCGGCTCGGGCACGCATCCGGGCGGCGGCGTCATGGGTGCTCCCGGCGCCAATGCCGCGCGCGAGATGCTCAAGGATTTCAAGCATGGGGTCGCCCGATGAGCGCCAACCAATATGACGCCATCGTGATCGGCGCCGGCCATAACGGGCTGGTGACGGCCGCCTATCTCGGTAAGGCCGGCCTTCGCACCCTGGTGGTCGAGGCCAACGAGCGTCCCGGCGGCGCGGCGGTGACGCGCGAGTTCGCGCCGGGCTTCAAGACCTCGGCGGTGGCGCATCTCCTCCATGCCCTCCATCCGCGCGTGATCCGCGAGCTGGGGCTCGAGGGTCATGGGCTGAAGCCCCGGCAGCATGCCGCTGGCACCACGGCCCTGCTGCCGGGTGGCGGACGGATCGACATCTCGGGCGACGTGGCGGCCACCGCTGCCTCGATTGGCAAGGTCAGCCACGCCGATGGCGAGGCCTGGGCGCCGGTGATGGCGCGTCTCGTGCGGCTCTCCTCGGCGCTGGGCGATTTCCTGCTGAAGACGCCGCCGTCGCCGGCACCGGGCTCGAACGATTTCCAGACCAAGCTCGCGCTCGGCATGTTCGCGCTCAAGCTCAGGATGCTGGGCAAGAAGGACATGCTGGAGCTCAGCCGCATCCTCACCATCAATGTCGCCGATCTCGCCAACGACTTCTTCGAGAGCGACGCGATCAAGGGTCTCCTGTCGCTCGAGGCCACGCTCGGCGTCTATCTGGGGCCGCGCTCGCCCAACACCGTCTTCAACCTGCTCTATCGCCTGTCCTCCTTCGGCAAGAACGGGCTCGGCGGCTTCTACCTGCCGGCGGGCGGCATGGGTTCGGTCGTCGAGGCGCTGGTCAAGGCCGCAACGGTGGCCGGCGTCACGCTGCGTACTGGCGCACCGGTCGAGCACCTGCTGATCGAGAAGGAGATCGCGACCGGCGTGGTGCTCAAATCGGGCGAGGAGATCCGCGCGCCGATCGTCGCTTCCTCAGCCGACCCGCAGCGCACGCTGCTCCATCTGGTGCCGCCGGGCAATCTGGATATCGAGTTCTCCAAGCGCATCCGGCACCTGCGGATGAACGGCTGCGTCGCCAAGATCCATCTGGCGATGGACGGCCTGCCGGAGGCGCTCAAGGCCTCGGGCGGCCGCGTCGTGGTGGCGCCCTCCATCGACCATGTCGAGCACGCTTTCGATGACGCCAAATATGGCCGCGTCGCCGAGAAGCCGGCGCTCGAGATCGTGATCCCGACGCTGGCCGATCCGGGTCTGGCGCCGGCCGGCAAGCATGTGCTCTCGATGCTCTTCCAATATGCGCCCTACCGCCTGCGCAACACGCCGCCCGATCAGGCGCGCGCCCAGGTGTTCGAGCGCGGCCTGGCCCTCCTCGAGGAGATGGCGCCCGGCACCCGGGGCCTCGTGCGCGCGGCCGAGACCCTGACGCCGCACGATCTTGAAACCCAGTTCGGCCTGTCAGGCGGGCAGTGGCACCAGGGCGAGGTGACGCTCGACCAGGTCTTCTTCCTGCGGCCGGCGGCGAGCTTCCAGCGCTATCGCATGCCGGTGCCGGGCCTCTGGCTCTGCGGCGCCGGCGTCCATCCCGGCGGCAATGTGTCGGGGGCGGCCGGCGCCAACGCCGCGCGCGAGATCCTCAAGGATCTGAAGGCGCGCAAAGGCGGGAGGGTCGCCGCGTGACCCACGTCCAGTATCTCAAGCCCTTCCTGAAGAAGACGCCGTTCCATGCGGCGATGGATCCGCTCATGCATGGCAATGGCTGGATCCGCTGGCAGGGCTATTACTCGCCGGCCTTCTATGACAGCGAGCAGTCGGAATATTTCGCCACGCGCCACGGCGCCTCGGTCTATGACGTCTCGCCGCTGATCAAATATTCGATCACCGGCAAGGACGCGGCGCATTTCGCCAATTTCCTGGTGACGCGCGACCTCGCCAAGATCAAGCCGATGACCGCCGCCTATACCGCCTGGTGCGACGATGACGGCAAGATGCTGGAGGAGGGGACGATCTTCCGGCTGGGCGAGAACGAGTTCCTGCTCAACGCCGCCCTGCATCAGCTCCATTGGCTGGACGACGCCTCTTACGGATTCGATGTCCGCATCGAGGAGGTGTCGGAGACCCTGGCGGGGCTCTCGCTCCAGGGGCCCAATTCGCGGGCGATCCTGCAGGCGATCGGCGTCGCGGGCATCGAGACGCTGCCGCATTTCGGCATCATGGAGACGAGCCTCGACGGCAAGTGGCTGCGCATCGACCGGGCCGGATTCACCGGCGATCTGGGCTACGAGATCTGGGTCAAGCCGCAGGACGCGCTCTGGCTGTGGGAGACGCTGTTCCGCCAGGGCGATCCCTTCAAGATCGCGCCGATGGGCAGCCTCGCCCTCGACATGGTGCGGATCGAGGCGGGCTTCATCCTGGTCGATGTCGATTATATCGGCGCCAAGCATGCGGTCCGCCCGACCGCCGCGGTCTCGCCCTTCGAGGCCGGGATCGGCTGGTGCGTGGGGCTCAAGAAGGACGGCTACTTCGTCGGCAAGCGCGCGCTCACGGCCGAGAAGGAGAAGGGGCTCTCGCGCCATATCCTGATCGGGATCGAGATCGAGGGCCGCAAGCCCGCGCCCGGCGCCTTCCTCTATGCCGACAAGCCCGGCAAGGTGGAGCTCGGCCTCACCACCTCGGCCATGTGGTCGCCGCACCTGAAGAAGAACCTCGCCTTCGCCAAGGTGCCGCCGGCTTATGCCAAGCCCGGCACCGAGATGTGGATCGAGATCTGGTACGGCAAGGAACAGAAGATCGAGCGCTCGATGGTGCGCTGCTGGGCGCGGAACCGCATGTTCTTCGACCCGCCGCGCAAGAAGGCGATGGGGTAAGGCGCCGGCGCGGGTCGCTGCGCGCGACTCCTTGCTTTCCCTGTCGCTCCCTTTTTCTTCCTGTCATGCCCGGACTTGATCCGGGCATCCAGGGGCGGCCCTGGATCGCCGGGTCAGGCCCGGCGATGACAGAAAAGGGGGACGAAAGGACCGCCTGAGGCGTGGCCTGCATTCTTCGGGGTAGTCAGGACGAGATCGTGCCCAGGAAATCCATCCGCAAGCCCGCCCGCCCCAACGACTCCATCCGCGACCGCCGCCGGCGCGAGCTGATCGAGGCGACCATCACCGTCATCGCCAGGCACGGCTATGCCGGCACCACGGTCGCCCGCGTGGCGAAGGAGGCGCGCCTCTCGGTGGGCCTGATGAACTTCCACTTCAAGTCGAAGGACATCCTCTTCGACGAGACCTTCCGCTTCATCTCGACCGAGTATGACGGCGTGTGGCGCGAGGCCACGGCCAAGGTGAAGGGCGCGCCGCCGGCCGTGCGCCTCAAGAGCATGATCGAGGCCTATTTCGACCCGCGCATCTTCACCCACCGCAAGCTCGCCGTCTGGTTCGCCTTCTGGTCGGACGCCAATTTGCGCGACCGCTACCGCGCGCTGGTGCTGCGGGTCGAGCGCCGCTACAGCCGCGAGCTGGAACGGACGCTGCGGGAACTGGCCAAGGGGCATGACATCGCCGTGGCGGGTGCCGCGGTCATGGGAACCTCGCTTACGGCGGCGATCGACGGGCTCTGGCTCCAGTTCATGCTGGATCCCAAGAGCGCGAACCGGCAACGGGCCGTCAAAACCTGCCTGGGCCTTCTCGAGCAGTGGTTCCCGAGGTCCGTGCCGGCTTGAACCGGATCGGGTCGTCCCGAGCCCTCCCCATTCCGGTGCCGCTAGGTCGGGCCCGCCGGCAAGCCCGTATAGCCGGGCGGGACGCCCTCGACGACGATCAGGCGCCGGCGCAGCGCGTCCTTGGCGATGCGGCGGGCCTCGGCATAGTCCGTGGAATCGAACCAGGCCTTGGCGAGCGCCACCGAGGGGAACTCGATGACGACCAGCATCTTCGGGGGCGGCCCGCCTTCGATCAGCTCGCTCGTGCCGCCGCGGACGAGATAGCGGCCCTGATATTTGGCGACGGCGGCGGGGGCCAGTGCGCGGTAACGGTCGAACAGCGCTTGGTTCTGCGGCTCGATTTCGGAGATCACATAGGCGGCCATGATTTTCTCACGCCTCCGGGAAGATGAAGGAAATGTAGGGCGTCGAGGGCGGAAGAGGTGAGTCGCTTCGTCGCTGCGAGGGGCCTTCGCTTCCTCGCCTCCTCCCGGCGGGACTATACTCGGGGCCATGACAGAACATCAGCCCTATCGGCAGTTCCGGCTCCGCCCGATGGCCGGCGCGCTCGGCGCCGACATCGACGGCGTCGATCTGGCGTCCCTCGACGAAGCCGGCTTCGCCGAGCTCAGCCGCGCCTTCTTCGAGCATCTGGTCCTCCATATCCACGACCAGAGGCTGACGCCCGAGCAGCATGTGGCGCTGACCAAGCGCTTCGGGCCCACCAGCCGCTCGCCCTATATCAAGCATATGGAGGAGCATTCCGACATCATCGCCGTGCTGAAGGAGGCCGATGAGGCCAAGATCAGCACCTTCGGCAATGCCTGGCATTCGGATTTCAGCTTCCTCGAGGAGCCGCCCATGGGCTCGCTCCTCTATGCGCGCGAGGTGCCGAGCCATGGCGGGGACACGCTCTTCGCCAATATGTATCTGGCCTATGAGGCGCTCTCGGAGGGCATGAAGCGGATGCTCGATCCCTTGAAGGCGATCCATACCGGCAAGCCTTACGGCGTCAATGGCGTCGGGCCCGATCTCAAGGTCTCGCGCTCGATCGGCATCGAGCGCAACCGGCCCGAGGCTGACCGCGAGATCCTGCATCCGATCGTGCGCGTCCATCCGGTGACGGGCCGGCGCGCACTCTTCGTCAATTCGATCTACACCGCGCGGATCGAGGGCATGACCGAGGCTGAGAGCCGGCCGATCCTGCGGTTCCTCTTCGCCCATGCGGTCCAGCCGGAATTCACCTGCCGCCTGCGCTGGCGCAGCGGCGATCTCGCGATCTGGGACAATCGCTGCGCGATGCATTACGCCGTCAACGACTATGACGGCCAGCGGCGGCTCATGCACCGCACCACGGTGGCGGGCGAGCGGCCGATGGGCGTGGCGGACGAACGCGCCGCGGGTGCCGCATGAGGGCCGCGCGCTTCGTCGCGCTGGCGCTCGGCCTCGCGTTGCTGTCGGGCCTTGGCGGCTGCACCATGTCCGGGGAGAACGCATCCGACCGCTGGGACAGCGATCTCGCCCCCGCCGTGGTCACCAGCGCCGACATCGCGCTGGGCCGCGAGCCCATTCTCTGGGTCGTGCATCAGCCCTTCCCCTATGGCTGGACCTTCTACGGCGCCTCCGACAGCCTCGGCGACCGTCCCGTCGCCCTCTCCAAGGAAGAGGCGCTCAAGCTCGACCCGACGCTCCAGTCGCTCACGGACCTGCCGGTCGGCTTCCAAGCCCACCGCAACAGCCCCGCGGAGCCATGGCAAGTGTCGGAAGGGCACGGGCCGGAGTGAGGTCGGCTGACAGCGAGTGATTACCCCTCCCCCTACCCCCTCCCGCAAGAGGAGGGGGGCTTGATCAACAAACACCTCGCCACCTCCCCTTGCGGGAGGGGGTAGGGGGAGGGGAAGGCAGACGCGATGCGTCCGATTACTTCGCCATCCCCGGCACCGTGATCCGCTCGCCATGCTTCGTGCAGTCGGGCGAGGCGAGCTCGACCATCAGGTCGGTGACATGCTCGGGCGGCGGCAGGGTCTTGGGGTCTTCGCCGGGATAGGCGGCGGCGCGCATGCCGGTGCGGATGCGGCCGGGATCGATCAGGTTGACGCGCAGGTTGGTCTTTTGCGTCTCGGCGGCGTAGGTGGTGGCGAGCATCTCGAGCGCGGCCTTCGAGACCGCGTAGGTGCCCCAATAGGCGCGCATGCCCTGGGCGGCGCCCGAGGTCACGAAGATCGCGCGGCCCGAGGGCGAGGCGCGCAGCAGCGGATCGAGGCTGCGGATAAGGCGCCAGTTCGCGGTGAGATTGACCGCCAGCACCTGGTCCCATTCCTGGGGCCGGATATGGGCCAGCGGCGTCAGCGTGCCGAGCAGGCCGGCATTGGCGACCAGGATGTCGAGCTTCTTCCAGCGCTCGAAGATCGCGGCCCCCAGCCGGTCGATCGCGGCATAGTCGGTGAGGTCGAAGGGGCAGAGCGTGGCGCTGCCGCCCAGCTTCTTCACCTCGTCGTCGATCTCCTCGAGCCCGCCCACCGTCCGCGCCACCAGGACGAGATGGGCACCCTCGGCCGCGAAGCGCTTCGCGGTCGCCGCGCCGATGCCGCGCGAGGCGCCGGTGATGACGGCGATGCGGCCTTCGAGACGGCGGGAGGTGGGGGAGGTCATGAGGGCGGGGGACTCTTTGGTTTCTTTTGTCCCTTCCCCCGTCCCGGGGGAAGGTTAGGAAGGGGGCTGCGCGATGTCGATACCGAGCGGCCCCCTCCCTGACCCTCCCCCTCAAGGGGGGAGGGGACAGGAGACCTCAACCCTCACGCGTTCTCGGTCAGGAGCGAGAGCTGGCGCGGGCTGTTGTCGGTCTGGTCGGTGAGGGTGGTGGGATATTCGCCGGTGAAGCAGGCGTCGCAATATTGCGGCTTGTCGGGATCGCGACGGGGCTGGCCCATGGCGCGGTAGAGCCCGTCGATCGAGATGAAGGCGAGGCTGTCGACGCCGATGATCTTCGCCATCTCGGCCACGTTGTGCTGGGCGGCGAGGAGCTTGCTGCGCTCGGGCGTGTCGATGCCGTAGAAGCAGGAATGGGTCGTGGGCGGGCTCGAGATGCGCATATGCACCTCCTTGGCACCGGCCGCGCGCACCATCTCGACGATCTTCTTCGAGGTCGTGCCGCGCACGATGCTGTCATCGACCAGCACCACGCGCTTGCCGTCGACCTTGGCGCGGTTGGCGTTGTGCTTCAGGCGCACGCCCAGATGGCGGATATGGTCGGTCGGCTCGATGAAGGTGCGGCCGACATAATGGTTGCGGATGATGCCGAGCTCGAAGGGGATGCCCGCCTCCTGCGCGTAGCCCAGCGCCGCCGGCACGCCCGAATCCGGCACCGGCACGATCACGTCGGCCGGCACGCCGTTCTCGCGAGCGAGCTCGGCGCCGATGCGCTTCCTCGCCTCGTAGACGCTGTAGCCCTCGAGCGAGCTGTCGGGCCGCGCGAAGTAGATATATTCGAAGATGCAGAAGCGGTGCTGGCGCTTGGGGAAGGGCTTGATGCTCCGGACGCCGCTATGGTCGATGACGACGATCTCGCCGGGATCGAGGTCGCGCACGTAGGTGGCGCCGATGATGTCGAGCGCGCAGGTCTCCGACGCCAGGATGGTCGCGCTGCCGAGCTTGCCCATCAGGAGCGGGCGCACGCCGAGCGGGTCGCGCACGCCGATCACCATGTCCTCGGCCAGGGCCACCAGCGAATAGGCGCCCTCGATCTGCAGCAGCGCCTCGGTCAGCCGCTCCACCACGTCGCCGCGGCCGGCGGCCGCCATCAGATGGGTGATGACCTCGGTGTCGGTGGTGGACTGGAAGAGGGAGCCGCGCCGGACGAGATCGCGGCGCAGCGCATAGGCATTGGTGAGGTTGCCGTTATGCGCCAAAGCAAAACCGCCGACCTCGAGGTCGGCGAAGAGCGGCTGCACATTGCGGAGGATGGTCTCGCCGGTGGTCGAATACCGGACATGGCCGATCGAGGCATAGCCTTTGAGGCGCTCGACCACCTTGCCGGAGGAGAAGTGGTCGGCGACATGACCCAGCTCGCGATGCGCGTTGAAGCGATGGCCGTCGAAGGCGACGATGCCGGCGGCTTCCTGGCCGCGATGCTGCAGGGCGTGGAGCCCCAGAACCGTATGCGCGGCCGCCTCGTCGATCCCGTAGATCCCGAAGACGCCACACTCCTCCTTGAGATGATCGTCGTCCCAGGGATGGGTGGAGAGCTGGGTCAATTCACGAGGTCCTTGCTTGACGCTGGCCATTCCCGACCGGCCCTCGGGCCCATCGGGCCAGCCCCTCAGGGCTGGGTGTTCTCGAGCAGCCGGTTCAGGTCCTTGCGTTCGGCATCGTTATAGCCGGAAGTCCCGTTGGCGCCACCGGAATCTGGTGCGGCCGAGCCGCCATTGCCAGTCCCGGAGCCGCTCCCGCCCGAAGCCCCATTTGTCGCAGGCTGGGACGGTTGCGAGGGGGTGAGGGTCTGCACCGCCTTGCCCGCATCGATCGCCTGGCCGATGCCGCTGGTGGCGGCGCCCACCGCATCCTCGCCCTGTTTCAGGGCCGACTCGGGGAGAATCTTCAAGAGCAGGCCGGCGCCCTGCTGCACGAGGGGCAAGGTGCGCGACTGGGCGACCCATACGGGGCGGTCCTCCTGCGGGATGGCCCAGGCCATCACCAGATAGGCGAGGCATACCAGAACCGCACCCCTGACCAGCCCGAACAGCAGCCCTAGCGACCGGTCCACGGCGCCCAGCGCGCTGTCGCGCACATTGCGCGAGAGGGCATGGCTCAGGACCGTGAGCACGATAAGGGCCACCACGAAGATCGCGACCCCGGCCGCGATGTCGGCGAAGAGGGCGACCTCGATATATTTGCGGGCGAAGGGCTGGGCGATCGGGAAGCCGTAGATCGTGGCGAGCGCCGCGCCCACCCAGGCGCCGATCGACAGCACCTCGCGCACGAAGCCGCGCATGAAGGCCAGCAGCGCCGACAGCGCCAGGATCGCGATGATGATGAGATCGGCTGAGGTCATGGTCGGTCTGGAGGTCACGCGGGCGCCACCGGCCCCCGCCTCATTCGGGTCTCTCTCGGGCGCTCTACTAACACAGACTCGCCGAGTCAGGGATTAAAGTGATCGACGCGCATTGGTGATCGACAATCATCGCTGTGACCCCTCCCCCTACCCCCTCCCGCAAGGGGAGGGGGCGAGATGCCTGTTGTTCCAGCCCCCTCCCCTTGCGGGAGGGGGTAGGGGGAGGGGGGCCGCATACTCGCTCATGCAGCCGACAGCGGGGATCAAGAGCCCTTCTTCCGCTTCTGCCCGTCCGCCGCCAGCATGGCGACCAGCTCGTGGAGATGGGCGATCTCGCGGGGTTCGATGCCGGTGGCCTTGGGCGTGCCCTTGGCCGCCTTGCCCGCGGCCGGCAGCAGGGCCTTGGCGAATCCGAGCTTGGCCGCCTCGCGCAGGCGCAGCTCCGGCTGGCTGACGCGGCGCACCTCGCCGCCGAGGCCGATCTCGCCGAACACCACCGTGTCCTCGGGCACCACCGCATCGGCCAGCGCCGAGACCAGGGCCGCCGCCACGGCGAGGTCGGCCGCGGGCTCGGCGATCTTCAGGCCGCCCGCCACGTTGAGGTAGACGTCGCGGCCGGCGAAGGCGACGCCGCAGCGCGCCTCCAGCACGGCCAGCACCATGGCGAGGCGATTCGAATCCCAGCCGACGGCGGCGCGGCGCGGGGTGGCGGGGCCGGGCGGGCCGACCAGGGCCTGGATCTCGACCAGCAGCGGCCGCGTGCCTTCGAGCCCGGCGAAGACCGCGGTGCCGCTTACCCGCTCGTGGCGCTCGGCGAGGAAGAGGCGCGAGGGATTGGCGACCTCGGAGAGGCCGCGGTCGGTCATCTCGAACACGCCGATCTCGTTGGCGGGACCGAAGCGGTTCTTGACCGCGCGCAGGATCCGGTAGTGATGGCCGCGCTCGCCTTCGAAATAGAGCACGGTGTCGACCATATGCTCGAGCACGCGGGGGCCGGCGATCATGCCCTCCTTGGTGACATGGCCGACCAGGAGCAGGGCGAAGCCGCGCCGCTTGGCGAGCCGGATCAGCTCGGCGGCGCTGGAGCGGACCTGGGCCACGGTGCCGGGCGCGGAATCCAGCGTGTCGACGAACATGGTCTGGATCGAATCGATGATGACCGCGGCCAAAGGGCTTCGCCCGTCTTTCTTGACGATTGTCGGCGAAGCCGACAGGGGCTCGCCCGTCTCGAGCGAGCCGATGATGTCGCGCACCGAGGTGGCGGCGGCGAGATCGACCTGGGCCTCCGCCAGTCCCATGCGGCGCGCCCTGAGCCGCACCTGGTCGATCGATTCCTCGCCCGAGATATAGGCGACGGCGCCGCGCCTGCCTTTGGACAAGGCGGCCGAGACCTGGAGCAACAGCGTCGATTTGCCGATGCCGGGATCGCCGCCGATCAGGAGGGCCGAGGCGGGAACGAGACCGCCGCCGGTGACGCGGTCGAACTCGGCGATCCCGGTGACATGGCGAGGGGCTTCCTTGACGCTCTCGTCGGCCAGCCGCTCGAACGGGACCGTGCGGCCGCGCCCGCCGCCGGCGCCGAGCCCGCCGGGGGCCGCCTCGCGCGGGGCCTCCTCGGTGATCGAGTTCCACTCGCCGCAATTCTCGCAGCGCCCGCTCCATTTGCTCTGGGTGGCGCCGCAATTCTGGCAGACATAACGGGGCTGGGCCTTGGCCATCAGTCCCTCTTTCCTCTCATCGTCGTCATTCGGTCTTCATCGCCAGCCGCCGTTCCTGTCGTCATCCCCGCGAAAGCGGGGATCCACGTCAAAGCCTGGTGATTTGGATCAGGATGGATCCCCGCTTTCGCGGGGATGACGTGGGAGCGCGACCTCCAAAGAGGAAGACAGAGGCGTGAAAATCTTTACAGCGGCCGCACCGGCATCTTGATCGGGCCTTCGGCGCGGCCGTGGATGAACTGCTCGACATAGGCGTTGCCGGTGCTGTCGATCTCGCCGACCGGGCCCTGCCAGATGATGCGGCCCTCGTGGATCATCGCCACCCGGTGCGCGATGCGGCGCACGCTCGCCATGTCGTGGGTGATCGACAGGGCGGTGGCGCCCAGCGAGCCGACGCATTTGATGATCAGGTCGTTGATCACGTCGGCCATGATCGGGTCGAGGCCGGTGGTGGGCTCGTCGAAGAAGATGATCTCGGGCTTGCGGGCGATGGCCCGGGCGAGAGCCACGCGCTTCTGCATGCCGCCCGAGAGCTCGGCCGGGTAGAGCTCGCCCACCTCGGGGCCCAGCCCCACCGCCGCCAGGTTGCGCAGCGCCGCCTCCTTGGCCTCGTGGCGCCCGACGCCGTCGGCCGACATCAGGCCGAAGGCGACGTTCTCCCAGACCGGCAGGCTGTCGAAGAGGGCGGCGCCCTGGAACAGCATGCCGAACTTGCGCATGACGCGCTCGCGCTCCTCGCCATGGAGCCCGACCGTCTCCTCGCCATCGACCTTGATCGAGCCGGAATCGGGCTCGATCAGCCCCAGCACGCATTTGATCAGCACCGACTTGCCGGTGCCCGAGCCGCCGATCACGACCAGGCTTTCCCGCGGGCTCACATCGAGGTCGATGCCGCGCAGCACCTGCTTGCGCCCGAAGGCCTTGGTCAGGCCGCGGATCTCGATCTTGGGAACAGAGCCGGCTTTGCCGTTCGCGATCATCGCGAGAAGAACAGCTCGGTGACGATGTAGTCGGAGATGAGGATGAGGATGGAGGCGGAAACCACGGCGTTGGTGGTGGCGGTGCCCACGCCCTGTGCGCCGCCCTTGGAATGGAAGCCGTGATAACAGCCCATGAGGGCCACGATGAAGCCGAACACCGCGGCCTTGACCAGGCCCGACACCACGTCGTCGGTCTTGAGGAAATCGAAGGTGTTGTGCAGGTAGGTCGAAGGGTTGAAGCCCAGCTTGTAGGTGCTGAGCAGGTAGCCGCCGAAGACGCCGACGATGTCGGCCACCAGCACCAGGAGCGGCACCATGGTCACGCCGGCAAGCAGCCGCGGCGCCACCAGGTAGCGCATCGGGTTGGTGGAGAGGGTCGAGAGCGCGTCGATCTGGTCGGTGACGCGCATGGTGCCGATCTCGGCCGCCATGGCGGCGCCGATCCGGCCGGCCACCATGAGGCTCGCCAGCACCGGCCCCAGCTCGCGGGTGATCGAGACCACCACGACGTTCGGGATCGCGGATTCCGCGCTGAAGCGCGAGAAGCCGGTGAAGCTCTGCAGCGCCAGCACCATGCCGGTGAAGATCGCGGTCAGTCCCACCACCGGCAGCGAGTAGAAGCCGATCTCGATCATCTGCTTCAGCACGAGGCGCGGGTAATAGGGCGGGCGCACGATATTGATGAAGCCCGAGCCGGCGAACAGCGTGAGCCGGCCCAGCCCGGCCAGCGCGTTGAGGAAGGTGCGGCCGATCGGCTGCAGGACGTTGATCTGGGTCACGGCGCCGCTCCCGTCTGGCTCCCCGGGGTTCCGTCGACCGGCAGGTAATGGCGGGCATAGCGCCGGCCGAGCGCCGTCAAGATCTCGTAGCCGATGGTCCCGGCCTCGGTCGCGAGCGCATCGACGGAATGAAGCGGACCGATGAGATCGACCCAGGCGCCGCGGCGTGCGAGATCGGCGGGCGCGTCGGTCACATCGAGCGTCAGGAGATCCATCGACACGCGCCCCACCACCGGAACCCGCACGGATCCCAGACAGGCATGGCCGCGGTTGCTGAGGGAGCGGGGATATCCGTCGGCATAGCCAGCGGAGATCGTCGCCAAGCGCGACGGCCGGGTCGTGCGATGGGTCGCACCGTAGCCAACGGTCATACCCCTGTCAACGCGACGGACCTGCAGGATTTTGGCTTGCAGCCGAACCACTTGGGCCATCAGGTTCGCCTCGCCTGCGAGCGGCGCCAGGCCGTAGAGCGCGGCCCCCGGACGGACCAGATCCAGATGGAAGTCCGATCCCAGGAAGCTGCCGCCGGAGGCGGCGAGGCTGCTGCGGACATGGGCGAGGCCGAGCCGGCCGCGATCCTTCTCGAAGCTCGCCCGCTGCGCCAGGTTCATCGGATCGGCCGGGTCGTCGCCCGATGCGAGGTGGCTCATCACCAGCGTCAGGCTCAGGCCCTCGAGCGGCTTGCGATAGGCGACCAGGCGATCGACCTCCTCGGCCGAGAGCCCGAGCCGCGCCATGCCGCTGTCGATCTGCAGGCCCGCGGGGGCCTGGCCGCCATGGCTGGTGGCGCGCCACTCGGCGATCTCTTCGAGGCTGCCCAGGACGGGGGTCAGGCGGTGGGCCGCGTAGGCCTCCGCCGCGCCCGGCGCCAGGCCGTTGAGGCAGAGGATCTCGGCATCGGGCAGCAGGCGCCGGAGCGCGATACCTTCCTCGAGCCAGGCGACGAAGAAGGTCCTGGCGCCGGCGCTGTGGAGGGCGGTGGCCACCGGCGCCAGGCCCAGGCCGTAGGCGTCGGCCTTGACCGCGGCGCCGACCGCGGCCGGCGCCGCGCGGGCGGCGATCAGGCGGAAATTGCCGGCCAGCGCCGCGAGATCGATGGTGAGGCGCGCGGCCGCGGTGTCGGACGGGCGATCGCCCGGCTCAGCGGTGGGCATCAGGGACGTGATCGTCGCGGATCAGGTCGCCGAACTTGGTCAGCATGCCGTCGAAGAACAGCTCGACCGTGCCGACCGGGCCATGGCGCTGCTTGGCGATATTGACCTCGGCGACGTTGTGGATCCGCTCGCCGCGCTCCTGCCAGCGGTCCATGCGCTCGCGGAACTTGTCCTCGGTCTCGTCCTCGCGCTGCCGCGGCTCGGCGCGCTCGTGATAGTACTGCTCGCGGAAGATGAACATGACGACGTCGGCGTCCTGCTCGATCGAGCCCGATTCGCGCAGGTCCGAGAGCTGCGGCCGCTTGTCCTCGCGCTGCTCGACCGCGCGCGAGAGCTGGGAGAGCGCCAGCACCGGCACGTTGAGCTCCTTGGCGATGGCCTTGAGGCCGCGGGTGATCTCGGAGATCTCCTGGACGCGGTTCTCGGGCGCGCTGCCGGCCGAGGCGCGCATGAGCTGGAGATAGTCGACCACGATCATGCCCAGCCCGTGCTGGCGCTTGAGCCGGCGGGCGCGGGTGCGCAGCGCGCCGACGGTGAGGGCAGGGGTGTCGTCGATGAAGAGCGGCAGCTCGGAGAGCTCGCGCGCCACCTGGACGAAGGTGGGGAAGTCCTCCTGCTTGAGCTCGCCGCGCCGGATCCGGTCCGAGGAGACGCCGGTCTGCTCGGCCAGGATGCGGGTGGCGAGCTGCTCGGCCGACATTTCGAGCGAGAAGAAGGCGACCTTGGCGCCTTCGGCCGCGACCGGCTTGCCGGTCGCATCCAGGGTCTCGCGGTAGGACCGGGCGGCGTTGAAGGAGATGTTGGTCGCGAGCGCCGTCTTTCCCATGGAAGGGCGCGCCGCCAGGATGACGAGGTCGGAGGGATGCAGGCCGCCCAGGCGCCGGTCCAGGTCGGTCAGGCCCGTCGTGACGCCGGTGATATGGCTGTCGCGCTTGTAGGCGACCTCGGCGGCCTCGATCGCCACCTTGAGGGAGGCGCTGAAGATCTTGAACTCGCCCTCGGTCTGGCCGGTCTCGGCCAGGTCGTAGAGCTGCTGCTCGGCATGCTCGATCTGGTCGGAGGCCGGCATGTCGAGATCGATGCGGAAGGCCTCGTTCACCACCTCCTCGCCCAGCGCGATCAGCTGCCGGCGCAGATAGAGATCGTGGACGGTGCGGCCGTAATCCTCGGCATTGATGATGGTGACGACCGAGTTGGCGAGGCGCGCCAGGTATTGCGCGCCGCCGGCATCGATCAGCGCCGCGTCCTGGTCGAAGAGGTTCTTCAGGGTCAGGATGTTGGCGATCTGGCCGCGCTCGATCAGCTTGCCGATCGCCTCGTAGATGCGGCCATGGAGCGCGTCGGCGAAATGCTCCGGCAGGAGGAACTCGTTGACCTTGTCGAAGACGTGATTGTTCGCGAGCACCGCGCCCAGGAGCGCCTGCTCCGCCTCGTAATTGTGCGGCGGGATGCGCAGCGACGCGGGCTCCGGCTCGGCGCCGCGGAACGATGCGATGTTGCTGCTGCTGAAGTTGCGTTCGACCATCTCGATGCCGACACTATCAACGCACCCGGCTGCTGCGGTCGCGCAAACGCCGATCCCGCCGATGCGATTGACGAGGAACGTGGGGATAACTTAGCGCCGCCGGGCGGGGCCTTTGCAAGTGCCCCGCAGCCCCCCGATTTTGCTGCGCTCTTTGGTTCCCCGCTCAATCTCGATGCGAGAAGCGGGAGCGACTCGGTCTCGTTTCCCTCGTCCCCTCCCCCCGCGAGGGGGAGGGACTGGCAGCTCGTCCCGTCTCGCTGGCCTTTACGCCGCCGCGCTCGAGCGGGTCTGGAACGCGCGCTCGAAGTCGATCATGTAGTCGCGCGTCAGCGGCACGGCCTCCTGGCGGCGGGCGATCTGCATCTGGAACACCATCTGTCCCAGGTTCCGGAAGGCGATCTCGCAGCCGACCAGATAGAACTCCCACATGCGGCAGAAGCGCTCGTCATAAAGGGCACGGATCTTGTCGCGGTTCGCCTGGAAGCGGCGGTACCATTCGCGCAGGGTCTTGGCATAGTGGAGCCGCAGGATCTCGATATCCGTGACCCAGAGCCCGACATCCTCGACCGCGTGGAGCACCTCGGAGAGGGCCGGGGTGTAGCCGCCGGGAAAGATGTATTTGCGCAGCCAGGGATTGGTCGAGCCCGGCGGGTCCATGCGGCCGATCGAATGCAGCAGCATGACGCCGTCCTCGGTCAGGAGCTCCTTCACCTTGCGGAAGAACTCCCGGTAGTGCTTGGTGCCCACATGCTCGAACATGCCGACCGAGACGATCCGGTCGAAGGGCCCTTCCTGGTGGCGATAGTCGCGCAGGTGGAAGCGCAGCCGGTCCGAGAGGCCGGCATCCTTGGCCCGCTGCTCGGAGACCTTGTGCTGCTCGGTCGAGAGGGTCACGCCGGTCACGTCGATATGGGCGAGCTTGGCCAGATAGAGACCCAATCCGCCCCAGCCGCTGCCGATGTCGAGCACGCGCTGGCCCGGCTGCAGCAGCAGCTTCGAGGCCAGATGCAGCTTCTTGTTGGCCTGCGCGATCTCGAGGCTGTCGTTGTCGGAGGCGAAATAAGCGCAGCTATATTGCCGGTCCTTGTCCAGGAACAGGTCGTAGAGCGTGTCCGACAGATCGTAGTGATGCGCCACGTTCTGCTGCGCGCGGCCCACCGGGTTGTGGGTATGGATGAAATGCGTCCAGCGGCCGACGATCTGCTGCAGGCGCTGCAGCGGATGGCTCTCCAGCTCCGCCATGCTGCGGGTCAGGATGTCGAGCACCTCATAGAGCGTGCCGTCCTCGATGGTGAGGCGGCCGTCCATGTAGGCTTCGCCGAAATGGAGCTTCGGATTGAAGAAGAGCTGGCGCTGCAGGCGCCGGTCGTGAATCCGGATGGTCGGTGCCGGCCCGGGGCCGGGCCCGATCACATGCAGCTTGCCCTCCGCGTCGACGACGCGGATCTGCCCTTCGCGAACGATACGCTTCAGAATTTGCGCGGCCAGCATCGCGCCGTCATGCCTCTTCCCAGGTGAATCGCGATCCTGGCTCGGGCCCCCACCCGGCTCGCATGTTTCATGCGAGCGAAGATCGCGTGTCAGGCAACGTTAGTCACAACCGCCGGCCTTGTCCATGCGGGCGAACGGCGTTCGGCGCGTCGGATAATGCAGCGTTTGCAGACCCCTCATGCGGGATCGCGGGAGCCCGAAACGGCGACAGCCGCGGCCCCCTGTCCGGGGATCGCGGCTGTCCTTCGTCTCGTCGTGGCGACCCGCCCGGGAGGGGCGGTCCGGCCGAAACTCGGCTCAGGCCTTCTCGGCCTCGGCCCCTTCTTCGGCGGCCTCGGCGTCGTGCTGTTCCTTGAGCTCCGGCGGCAGCTGGGCCTCGGCATCGGCCAGAAGCTCGTCGAGCGACGCGGCCGGGGCTTCGGTCGAGCCGACATAGCCGCCATGCTTGAGCTGGATCTCGGCCTCTTCCTCCGACTTCGCCACGTTGGCCGTCACGGTCACGATCACCTCCGGATGGAGAGCGACGCGCACCGGGAACAGGCCCAGCGACTTGATCGGCTTGTCCAGCACCACCTGGCGGCGGTCGATGGTGACGCCCTTGGCGCTGACCGCCTCGGCGATGTCGCGCGGGCTGACGGAACCGAACAGCTGTCCGTTCTCGCCGGCTTGGCGCACCAGCACCACGTTCAAGCCGTCGACCTTGCCGGAGACGCTTTCGGCCTCCTGGCGGCGCTTGAGATTGTTGGCCTCGATCTGATGGCGCTGCTGTTCGAAGCGGGCGCGGTTGGCCTCGGTGGCCCGGAGCGCCTTCTTCTGCGGCAGCAGGAAATTGCGGGCGTAGCCCGGCTTGACCTTCACGACCTCGCCGATCTGGCCCAGCTTCTCGATACGTTCGAGCAGGATCACTTCCATGGCGCGGCTCCTACTTCAGCACATAGGGCAGGAGGCCGAGGAAGCGGGCGCGCTTGATGGCCTGGGCCAGGAGGCGCTGCTTCTTCGCGGACACGGCGGTGATGCGGCTCGGCACGATCTTGCCGCGCTCCGAGAGGAAGCGCTGCAGCAGCCGGACGTCCTTGTAGTCGATCTTGGGCGCGTGCTGGCCCGAGAACGGGCAGGTCTTGCGGCGGCGGAAGAAAGGCCGGCGGCCGCTGGCCCGCACGACGGTGGGGGTGCCTTCGGTCATGCCTGCTCTCCTTCATTGCCGGCCGAGTGCCGGGGCTCGCGATCGCTGCGCTCGCCACGATCACTGCGCTCGCCACGGTCGCGATCGCCGCCGAAGCCGCCGCGCTCGCCACGGTCACCGCGCTCGCCGCCGAAGCGGTCGCCGCGGTCCCCGAAGCTGCGCCGCGGACGGTCGCCGAAGCGGTCGCCACCGCGCCCGCCGCGATCACCGCGGCCGCCGCGATCGTCGCCGTCGCGGTTGCGGTTCTGCAGCATGGCCGACGGACCCTCCTCGAGGGCCTCGACGCGGACCGTCAGGTAGCGCAGCACATCTTCGTTGATGCGCATGTTGCGCTCCATCTCGATCACCGCCGGCGCCGGCGCGTCGATATTGAGCAGGGTGTAATGGCCCTTGCGGTTCTTCTTGACCCGGAAGGACAGGTTGCGCAGTCCCCATTGCTCCTTCTTCGTGACCGAGCCGCCATTGGCGGAGACGATCCCGGTGAAGGCTTCGGTCAACTGCTCCACTTGCGCCGAGGAGGCATCCTGGCGCGTGATGAAGACGGTCTCGTAGTAGGGCATTCGGTTCGCAGCTCCTTATGGCTGTTGAATGGCCCGGCGCTGGGAAGGACGAAATCGCCTTCGCATCAGCCGCCCGGACCTAGCCGGCACGCGACCTCAAGGTCATTGGCCGGCAAGGAGTTTTCGAAGAGCGGCGCACTATACACATTGCCCTTGGCGCCGCAAGCTTTTCGGCCGGCCGGGGGCAGGCCCTGATCGCCGCAGGCACTGGACAGGCCGGGGAGGCGCCGCTATCAATGGCCGCCGTTTCCGGACAAGAACAGAAAAGACAGGAATTTCATAGAGATGGCTCGCGCTTTCGTGTTTCCGGGGCAGGGTTCCCAGGCGGTCGGCATGGGCCGCGCCCTGGCCGAGGCCTTCCCCGCGGCCCGGCTGGTGTTCGAGGAGGTGGACGACGCGCTGGGCCAGACGCTGAGCCGGCTCATGGCCGAGGGACCCGAGGCCGAACTGACCCTGACCGAGAACGCCCAGCCGGCGCTGATGGCCGTCAGCATGGCGGCCCTGCGGGTGCTGAGCTCGGAGGGTGGCTTCTCCCTGGCCGACAAGGCGACCTGCGTCGCGGGCCATTCGCTGGGCGAATATTCGGCCCTGGCGGCGGCGGGCGCGCTGACGCTCTCCGATGCGGCGCGGCTTCTGAAGCGGCGCGGACGCGCCATGCAGCGCGCGGTGCCGGTGGGCGAGGGCGCCATGGCGGCGCTCCTGGGCCTCGATCTCGAGGCGGCGGAAGCGATCGCGGCGGCGGCGCGCGAGGCCGGTCCCAAGTCCGAGGTGGTGAGCGTCGCCAACGACAATGCGCCGGGCCAAGTGGTCTTGAGCGGGCACAAGGCCGCGGTCGAGCGCGCGGTCGCCATCGCCGCCGAGCGCGGCACCAAGCGCAGCGTGATGCTGCCGGTGAGCGCCCCCTTCCATTGCGCCCTGATGCAGCCCGCGGCCGACGAGATGCGCGAAGCGCTGGCGGGGACCGCGATCGCGATGCCGGTGGTGCCGATCGTGGCCAATGTCACGGCGAAGCCGGTCAGCGATCCCGAAACGATCCGCCGGCTGCTGGTGGAGCAGGTCACCGGGCTGGTGCGCTGGCGCGAGGGCGTCCTGGCGATGAAGGCCCAGGGCGTCGAGGAGCTGATCGAGCTCGGCGCCGGCAAGGTGCTGACGGGCCTGACCAAGCGCATCGACCGCGAGCTGAAGGGCCAGGCGGCGGGAACCCCCGAAGAGATCGAAGCCGTGCTCAAGACCCTGTGAGCGCCGGCCCCGCCGCCCCGACAGCGGCAACACAAGCGAGCAATTCAAGGAAGCGAGGTTGAGATGGCCATGTTCGATCTGACGGGCAAGAAGGCCCTGGTGACGGGGGCTTCGGGCGGCATTGGCGGTGCCATCGCGAAGGCGCTTCACGCGCAGGGTGCCGAGGTGGGGCTTTCCGGCACGAAGGTCGCGGCGCTTGAGGCGCTGGCGGGCGAGCTGGGCGAGCGGGCGAAGGTCCTGCCGGCCAATCTCGGCGAGGCGGGTGGTGCCGAGAGCCTGGCCAAGAGCGCCGAGGCGGCCCTCGGACAAGTGGACATCCTGGTCAACAATGCCGGGCTGACGCGCGACGGCCTTGCGGTGCGGATGCGCGACGAGGACTGGAACGCCGTCCTCGACGTCAATCTGGGTGCCGCCTTCCGGCTCTGCCGGGCGCTCCTGATGCCCATGATGCGCCGGCGCTGGGGCCGCATCATCGGCATCACCTCGATCGTGGGCGTGACCGGCAATCCGGGCCAGGCGAACTATGCCGCCTCCAAGGCCGGCATGATCGGCATGTCCAAGGCGCTCGCGGCCGAGGTCGCGTCGCGTCACATCACCGTGAACTGCGTGGCGCCCGGCTTCATCGCCACCGCCATGACGGATGCGCTCAACGAGAAGCAGAAGACCGAGCTTCTGTCGCGCGTGCCGATGGGGCGACTCGGCGCTGCTGAGGACATCGCTGCCGCCGTCGTCTATCTGGCGGCGAACGAGGCCGCTTATGTCACCGGCCAGACCTTGCATGTAAACGGCGGAATGGCCATGATATGAGGCTGTTGGCGCAGGGTTTTTCCGAGGCTCTGGCTAACGCGTAACGGATATGTTAAGGGCACGCGCCCTTGAGCCGCCCCCTCCTCGGGTGGCAGGTGAGTTCGGGGGACGGGACCCCGCCGGACGGCGGCCCCGATAAGCGAAAACCAGCGGGTGTGAGTGAAGGGGCGAACCAGATGAGCGATATCGCCGAGCGCGTGAAGAAGATCGTCGTCGAGCACCTCGGCGTCGATGAGTCGAAAGTCACAGAAGGTGCGCACTTCATCGACGATCTTGGCGCCGACAGTCTCGACATCGTCGAGCTGGTGATGGCGTTCGAGGAAGAGTTCGGTTGCGAAATCCCCGACGACGCCGCGGAGAAGGTGTTGACGGTGAAGGACGCGATCACCTTCATCGAGCAGCACAGCTGAGCCTGAGCGCGCTGGCTTTGCGTCGGCTTCGCGGCACCGCGACAGTCTCGTCGATCCCCTTCCATCTGCGAGAGGCGACATGCGACGCGTCGTAGTCACTGGCATCGGCTTGGTCACGCCGCTTGGCGTGGGTAGCGAGCGTGTCTGGAAGCGCCTTCTCAACGGCGAGTCCGGCATCTCCGGCATCCAGGCGTTCGACGTCAGCGATCTGCCCTGCCGGATCGCGGGCCAGGTGCCGCTGGGCGACAAGGCGTCGGGCAACTTCAATTCCGACGACTACGTCACGCCCAAGGACCAGCGCAAGATGGGCCGTTTCATCCATTTCGCGATGGGCGCGGCCACCGAGGCCGTGCTGGATGCGGGCTGGCAGCCGGTCGACGAGCATGAGCGCGAGCGCACCGGCGTCCTGATCGGTTCGGGCATCGGCGGCCTCGAAGGCATCTACGATGCGGCGATCACGCTTCACGAGCGTGGGCCTCGCCGCATCAGCCCCTTCTTCATCCCGGCGGCCCTGATCAACCTGGCCTCGGGCAATGTCTCGATCCAGTTCGGCTTCAAGGGGCCCAACCACGCGGTGGTGACGGCCTGCTCGACCGGCGCGCATGCCATCGGCGATGCGGCGCGGCTGATCCAGCTCGACGATGCCGATGTGATGGTGGCGGGCGGCACCGAGGCTTCGATCTGCCGCATCGGCGTGGCGGGCTTCGCCGCGGCCCGCGCGCTCTCGACCGGCTTCAACGACGAGCCGCAGCGCGCCTCGCGCCCCTGGGACAAGGATCGCGACGGCTTCGTGATGGGCGAAGGGGCGGGCGTGCTGGTGCTCGAGGAGCTCGAGCATGCGAGGAAGCGCGGCGCCAAGATCTATGCCGAGGTCATCGGCTATGGCATGTCGGGCGACGCCTATCACATCACCGCCCCCTCGGAGACCGGCGAAGGCGCCTTCAACGCCATGAAGGCGGCCATGAAGCGCGCCAAGCTCAATCCGGAGGACATCGACTATGTGAACGCGCACGGCACCTCGACGCCGCTCGGCGACGAGATCGAGCTCGGCGCGGTGAAGCGGCTCTTCGGGGATGCCGCCTACAAGATCTCCATGTCCTCCACCAAGTCGGCGATCGGCCATCTGCTGGGCGCCGCCGGCGCGGTCGAGGCCGTCTTCTCGATCCTGGCGATCCGCGACCAGGTGGCGCCGCCCACGCTCAATCTCGAGAACCCGTCGCCGGGCTGCGACATCGACCTCGTGCCGAAAGAGGCCAAGGAGCGCCCGATCCGCCGCGCCTTGTCGAATTCCTTCGGCTTCGGCGGCACCAACGCCAGCCTGATCTTCCAAGGCTTCGCCTGATCCCGCCATGGCGGGGCTGCGCCGGCTGCTGCTGACCCTGCTGCTGGTTGCCGTCCTGGTCGCTGGCGCCGCCGCAGCGGCCGCCTGGTGGGGCTACAAGCAGTTCACGGCACCCGGTCCCTCGACCGCGGACGTCACGCTGGTCGTCCCGCGCGGCAGCAGCGTCTCGGCCATCGCCGGGCTGCTGGCGGATGCCGGCGTCATCGAGGACCGCCTCGTCTTCCGGCTGGGCGTGCGTCTCCTCGCCGACAAGAAGCACCTCAAGGCGGGCGAGTATCTCTTCGCCGCCGGCATCAGCCCGCAGGGCGCGATGCAGCAGATGATCGAGGGGCGCCAGATCCAGCATCGCCTCACCATCGCCGAGGGGCTCACCAACCGCGAGGTGCTGGAGCTGGTGGCGGCCGCTCCCGATCTCGGCGGCGACACGCCCGACCTCGCGAGCCTGGGCCCCGAGGGCGCGCTGCTCCCGGAAACCTATTTCTTCGTGCGCGGCGACAGCCGGGCCGATCTGGTCGCCCGCATGAAGGGCTCGATGGAGCAGGTGCTGGCCGAGCTGTGGCCCGGACGCGCCGACGGCCTGCCCTTCAAGACCCCGCAGGAGGTGCTGATCCTGGCCTCGATCGTGGAGAAGGAGACGGGCCTGCCCGAGGAACGCCCGCATGTCGCCGCCGTGTTCCTGAACCGCCTCGCCAAGGGCATGGCGCTGCAGTCGGATCCGACGGTGATCTATGCCCTCACCGAGGGACGCTCGAAGCTCGATCGCGCGCTCACCACCAAGGACCTGGCGCTCGACAGCCCTTTCAACACCTATGCCGTGGCCGGGCTGCCGCCGGCACCGATCGCCAATCCGGGGCGCGCGGCGATCGAGGCGGTGCTGCATCCGGCGGCGAGCGACGATCTCTATTTCGTCGCCGACGGCAGCGGCGGCCATGTGTTCGCCCGGACGCTGGCCGAGCACAACAAGAACGTCGCCGCCTGGCGCAAGATCCAGGCGCAGAAGCGCGTCACCACCCAGGCGGACTGATCTCTCACGCTTTCTTGGGCAGGCGGCGGAGCAGGGGATCGGTCAGGCCCGGCGGCAGCGCACCCAGGAGCCAGGCCGCGACATACATCGGAAACGGGAAGGCGATGCGGGCGCGGTTGCGCGCGAGCCCGCGCTTGACGATCCCGGCGGCCCGCTCGGCGCTCATCAGCAGCGGCATCGGAAAATCGTTGACCGCCGTCATCGGGCTCTCGACATAGCCCGGGCAGATCACCGAGACGGCGACGCCCTTGCCGGCATATTCGCCGCGCAAGCCCTCGCCCCAGACGCGCACGGCCGCCTTGCTGCCGCAATAGGCCGGCGCACCCGGGAAGCCGCGGAAGGCGGCCAGCGAGCTCATCAGCGCAACCTGGCCGCGGCCGCGCCGCTCCATCCGCTGCAGGGCCGGCCAGACCGTATTGACCACGCCGTCGATGTTGGTCGCGAAGATCGCGCGCGCCTGCGCCTCGCTTTCGCCGTCGGTGCCGGTGCCCGCCGAGATGCCGGCATTGGCGATGACCAGATCGAGCGGGGCGCGATCGTCGGCCGCCTCGATCCAGCGCCGCATGGCACCGGCGTCGGTGACGTCGACCGTCGCGGCCTCGACCTCGGCGCCGCGGGCGCGGCAGGCGCCTTCGGTCGCCGCGAGCCGCGGGAGATCGCGGCCGCCCAGCACGAGGCCGATGCCGCGTTCGGCATAGGCGAGGGCCAGCGCCGCGCCGATCCCGCTCGAGGCGCCCGTGATGAGGATGCGCTGCGGTCGGTCCGTTCGAACGGACGCGGCCAAGGGCGGCATGACCGGATGCTCCGTGGCAGCCGCTGATCGGCCGCCTCGCTTGTTGCCGTTGGGACCGCAGTATATAGTCGCGAACCGGACGGAATACACAACATGTCGGGGAATTTGTGACGAAATCGGCGAACACCGTGGCCAGCATGACAGGCTTTTCCCGGGCCGAGATCGGCGAGGGCGAGCGGCGCTGGAGCTGGGAGATTCGCAGCGTCAATGGCCGCAATCTCGATCTGCGCCTGCGCCTGCCCGCCGGTTGCGAGGCGCTGGAGCCGCAGCTGCGCCAGGCGGTCCCCGAGCGGTGTCGGCGCGGCAATATCAGCGTCCAGCTCGAAGCGGCGCGCCAGGGCCAGCCGCAGACGCGCTACCGCATCAATCGCGCCGCGCTCGATCAGGTGATCCAGGCGGCGAAGGACCTGGGAATGCTGGTCGATGCCGAGCGACCGCGGCTCGATGGGCTCCTGGCGCTGCCGGGCGTGGTCGAGCGGATCGACGAGGAGGAGAGCGAGGAGGCGCGCGACGCGCGCCTGGCGCTGCTGCTCAAGGGGTTCGGCGAGGCGCTCGACGGGCTGGTGCGGATGCGGGCCGAGGAAGGCGCGCGTCTCGCCCGCATCGCGCTCGATCAGCTGCAGGAGATCGAGCGGTTGGTCGGGCGCGCCCGAAGCCTTGCCGCCGCGCAGCCCGAGGCGCAGCGGGCGCGCTTCCGCCAGCAGGTCGGCGAGCTTCTGGCCCAGGTGCCGGCCCTGTCCGAGGACCGGCTGGCCCAGGAATTCGCGCTGCTGATCGCCAAGAGCGACGTGCGGGAGGAGCTGGACCGGCTGACGGCCCATATCGAGGCGTCGCGCGCGCTGGTGAATGCCGGCGGGGCCATCGGGCGCAAGCTCGACTTCCTCTGCCAGGAGCTCAACCGCGAGGCCAATACCATCTGCAGCAAGTCCGCCGATCTGGAGCTCACCGCTGTCGGGCTCGACATGAAGGCGGTGGTGGAGCAGTTCCGTGAGCAGGTGCAGAACATCGAATGAGCGCCGCCTCCCCGCACAAGAAGAAGCACGGCGCGTCCGCGCCCGAGGCGGCGGGCAGCGCCTTCGTCGAGATCCACCGGCGCGGCCTGATGCTGGTGCTGTCCTCGCCCTCGGGCGCCGGCAAGACCTCGATCTCGCGGGCTCTCCTTGCTCGCGATCCCCTGCTGCAGATGTCGGTCTCGGCCACCACCCGGCCGAAGCGGCCGGGCGAGGTTCCCGGGGTCGACTATCATTTCGTCAGCCCCGACGAGTTCAACCTGATGGTGAACCGGGGCGAGTTCCTCGAATACGCCAAGGTGTTCGGGAATTATTACGGCACGCCGCGCGGGCCTGTCGAAGCCGCGCTCAGCGGCGGGCGGGACGTCCTGTTCGACATCGACTGGCAGGGCACGCAGCAGCTCGAGGCCAGCGCGCCGAAGGATCTCGTCACCGTCTTCATCCTGCCGCCCTCGACCCGTGAGCTCGAGCGCCGGCTCCACAGCCGGGCGCAGGACAGCCACGAAGAGGTGGCGAAGCGCATGGCCAAGGCCGCCGACGAGCTCAGCCACTGGCCCGAATATCACTATGTGCTGGTCAATCACGAGCTGGAGAAGACCATCCCGCAGGTGGAGGCGATCCTCCAGGCCGAGCGCCTGCGCCGCGAGCGCCAGCTGGGATTGCACGAGTTCGTGAAGGCGCTGCGGGAGGGGCAGTAGCAAACGAGCTTTCCCCGCCGCTTGTTTTTCCTATCCCCTCCCCCCTTGAGGGGAGGGTTAGGGCGGGGGGCGATCATGGATCTCGTTTGCGGCCCCACCCCCTCCCTTACCCTCCCCCATCAAGGGGGAGGGGATTAGGTAATGGCGGGAGAGGGGACGCCGCTGCTATTCGTCTCACCCCATCCGTCCCCGGCTCTTCGCCAGCGCCAGCGCCAGCGCGCAGAACTGCTCCACCGAGAGATCCTCCGCCCGCTGGGTGCCGTCGATGCCGGCGGCCTCGAGCAGCGCCGCCGCATCGGGAACCGCCGAGCGCAGGCTCTGGCGCAGCATCTTGCGCCGCTGGTTGAAGGCGGCGGCGGTGAGGCGCTCGAGCAGCTCGGCATCGGCCGCGAAGCGAGGCTGCGGCAGCGGGCGGATCTCGACCACGCTCGACGTGACCTTGGGCGGCGGCGTGAAAGCGCGGGGCGGCAGGTCGAACAGGCGCTTGACCTCCGCGCGCCACTGCAGCGCGACCGAGAGCCGGCCATAGTCCCGCGAACCCGGCTTCGCGGCCAGCCGCTCGGCCACTTCCTTCTGGAACATCAGCACCAGCCGCTCCAGCCGCGAGAGCGACGGCAGCCATTGCGCCAGGAGCGCCGTCGAAACGTTGTAGGGCAGGTTCGCCACGATGCGCCGCGGCGCGTCGCCGAGCTTCGCCGGGTCGATCGCCATGGCGTCGCCGGCGATGATCTCGAGCCGGCCGGGATAGGCGGCCGCCAGCTCCTGCAGCGCCTCCACGCAGCGCGGATCGAGCTCGATCGCGATCACCCGGCGCGCGCCATGGGCGAGGAGGGCGCGGGTCAGGCCGCCGGGGCCGGGGCCGATCTCGATCGTGGTTCCCGCCCCCAGATCGCCGGCGGCGCGCGCGATGCGGCCGGTGAGATTGAGATCGAGCAGGAAATGCTGGCCCAGGGCACGCCTTGCGGCGAGCCCGTGGCGGGCGATCACGTCGCGCAGCGGCGGCAGGATCGGGGGATCGCCGTCGCTCATGGCGCGGAAGCTTCCGGGGCCGGCGAGGCGGCGGGCCGGGTTCCGGCCGTCGCGCCCGGCGGGAACCGCCGCGGCGCCTTGCCGGTCACTGCCGGATGTCGACGAAGGCCTGCGTGCGCAGGTCGCTGAGATAGCCGCGTGCGAGCGTGTCGAGGCGCTGCGTGGTCAGGCGGTCCGCGACGGCCTTCTCGTCGACCTGATCGCTGGCCGCGATGCGCTGATCGAGCAGGGTCAGGATCGAATAGCCGCCCGAGGTCTGGATCGGGCCGGTGATCTGGCCCTTGGTCATGGCGGTCACGGCGTTGCGCATGCCGGCATCGAGCTGGTCGGCGCGCAGCCAGCCGAGGATCCCGCCGGTGCTCGCCGTCGGCGATTGCGAGAATTGCTGGGCCAGGTCGTTGAAGTTGGCACCCTGCTCGAGCTGGCTCATCAGGTCCTTGCCGGTCGCCTCCACCGCCGCGGAGTCGCTGGGCGCATAGACCGGCAGGAAGATCTCGCCCACCAGATATTCCGGCTTGCCCTCGTTTTCCTTGATCTGCGCCAGCTCGTCGTCGATATCCTTCCGGCTGACGGTCGCGGCGTTCCGGAACCGCTTGCGCACCACCACCTGCCAGGCGATGTCGGCACGGAACTGGTCGGCCAGCGAATCGATCAGGATGCCGCTGGCGGCGAGCCGTTTCTTGAATTCCTCCAGCGTGATGTTGTTCTGCTGTGCCAGCGCATTCAGCCGGGCCGTGACATCGGCCTCCTCGACGGTGACGCCCTGGGATTTCGCCGCCTGGGTTTTGAGATGCTCGTCGATCAGGCTGCGCAGGACCAGGCCCGACAGCCGCTGACGGTTCTCGACCGTATCCGGGACATGCGACGCCACCATCGCGACTCGGGTGCGAACCAGCAGGTCGATCACGGTGATGATGTCGTCATTGACGACGGCGGCGATCTTGAGATCCTGGCTCGCGGCCGGGTGGGCCGTCATCGAGACGAACAGGAGACAGAGCGCAAACGCGAACCAGCGCCTCACTATCGGTAATGCCTTTCCGGTCCGGTGCGAGACCCGACGGACGCCAGGGTGAGCCCTGGGCCGGCTCTCGCCTTGCTTCAACAATCCAGAGACTGACCGCCTCGAACCGGCGGGCGGCTCGAGGCGGTCAGTCTCCGGGGGCGAAAATCGGCGCCACTATAAGCGAAGCCCGGCGGGGCGGACAATTCGCCAAAATTATCGCCGCCGAGGGGGAGGGGAGGGGCCGAATCGCGGCCTTTTGCCGGTTTGCGGGGCTCCGGGGCGCTCAGAAGGGCACCTCGACGGCCCCCAGATTCTTGAAACCGACCGTGAAGAGGAAGCTGGTGCCGGAATTCACTTCCTCGTCGTCGACGTTGCTGTGGGTGACCGCCGCCTTCAGCAGGATGCATTCGTCCTCATAGGTGATGCCGCCGCCGACATAGCGCATCACCCCGTTCTCGATGTCGTTGCGGGCCCTGAAGTAGAGCGACCAGTAGTCGGCGACCTTGGCCGATACGGTGCCGTAGACCTCCTCGCGCTTGCCGAGATCGCTGCTTTCGATGTTGTCGATCTGAGCATAGCTCACGCTCAGATTGAGCTCGGGCACGCCGACCCGCACCCCCACCTCGTTGTGCCGCGGATGGAATGTGTTGGCATCGAACCGGAACCGATAGAGCAGGTCCAGCCAGTTGGCCGGTTGGACGTCGACCCGGCCGACGATATCCGACAGGTCCTGCTGCAGGCCCGAGCCGTCGCCGAACACCCCTTCGTCGCCGCCCAGCCGGAAGCTCTGACCGAGGAGGATGGTGGTCGAGCCGCCGCGGTCGCCGTAGCCGCTCCAGCGCACGCCGTAATCGACGCGCTGGCCGTTGTCGACGCGATCGAGGCCGGTGAACCTGTCCGCGTTGAACAGGTTGGTGTCGTCGATCTCGGTGCCGATGCTGTCCTCGTTCGGGATCTTGTCGGTATTGCCGGCGTCGGTCGAGGCATAGACCCCGACGATCGGCTCCAGCACCTGGTGGAACGAGCCGTAGTCGCTGGCGAAGGGGTAGTGCCATTCGAAGGCGAACTGGGGAAAGATGCGGCCGGCCAGGCCGCTGAAGGTCTGACCCGTGGGGTTCGGATCGTTGGAATCGAGGCTGACATCGTCGACCCAGTAGCCGTCGCCGCGCAGCGTCAGGTCGAGCTTGTAGATATCGCCCGCGGGCGCGGTATAGGGCAGGCTCCAGCCGACATTCAGCGACACGCGCCGGCTGTCGCGGCCGTCGATGCGGTCGAGCACCATGGTGTTGAAGTCGGCCTTGTAGTAGCCGCCGTAGTCGGTCGGCTCGCTGACGAAATTGTAATCGATCACCGGCGTGACGAGCGGCGCCTCGTCGTTGTTGTCCTCCTGGAGCGTTCCCTGGAAGGCGTAGTTGTTGACCGAGAAGTAGTTGCGGGCGTCGAAGTTCTCGGCGAACAGGCGGCTGGTCAGGGTCCGGTCGTCGCCGAGGTGGTAGAGGCGCATGAAGGTCTTGTCGGTCTCGCGCCGCGCATCGAAGCCCCAACGCCAGTCGTCGTTGAGGTCGAAGCGCCCGTAGCTGTCGATGTTGCCGCGGAACTGGTTCTCCAGGGTCTGGCTCTGGCCGTTATGGGTTCGCTCCCGGTCGGCGATGGTGGCGCTGCCCGCCAGCTGCAGATAGCCGTCCGGGAGGCGATAGCGATATTCGATCTGCGGCAGGACGCTCTGCTGGGTGGTGATCAGCGGCGAAATCGTCATGTCCTGGTCGGGACCCAGCACCCAGAAATAGGGGATCTTGGTCTGGAAACCGAGATTGTTGTTGTAGCCGAAGCTGGGCGACAGGAACCCGCTCTGGCGCTTCACCGTCGGATCGGGGTGCGAGAAATAGGGCGTATAGAAGACCGGGACGCCGTAGATCTCCATCCAGGCGTCTTCATACTCGATCCGCTTGGCCTCCTGGTCGTGGATGACCTTGACGGCCTTGATCTGCCAGAGCGGCGCCCGCGTCGGGTCGCTGGCGCAGAGCTCGCAGGGCGAATAGACCGCCCGGTTCATGACCGTGTAGTTGCCCGCATAGCGCTGCCCCGAGGCCGCCGCGACCCGCGACCGGTCGGAGAGCAGCATCTTCATGTCGGAGATGGCGCCTTCCTTCAGGTCGTGCTCGAGCTCCATGTGGTCCGCGAAGACGACATTGCCCTCCTCGTCCATGATGCTGACATTGCCGTCGGCGGTGACGACCTGCGTGCGCTCCGAATAGGTGACGCGGTCCGCCAGCAGCACCTTGTCGTTCTGCGAGATCTCGACATGACCCGTCGCCACCACCAGGCCGTTCTCCTGGTCGTAGGTCACCTCGTCCGCGGTCAGCAGCACCGGGGCGTTGGATTTCAGTTTTTCGAGCGGATTCTGCTCGTCTTGAGCCGTGGAGGCCGACCAAGCCGCGGTGGATGCCACGACCATCGCCAGCGCCACCCCCAACAGCGCGGCCCATCCCCCCTTCATCGTGCCCCTTAGCCGTCCTCGAAATGTAAAAGCATTGTGATGCCCAGCAGAGCTGTCACGCCCGCCGGCGCCCAGGCGGCCAACTGCAGTGGAATGCTCGAGTTGATCCCCAACGCGTAAACCAAGTCGGACAGGAAATAGAGCAGGAAACCTGTGAAGGCGCCAGCCCCGGCGAGCAGCGCCGCGTCACCCTTCCGGTGGAATCTGAGGGCGAAGGACGCGGCGATGACGAGCAGCGCCATGTAGAGAAGCGGCATGGCCAGCAGGCGATGCCACAGCAGACGATGGGGCCGTGCCGAGAAGCCGGTCGATTCGAGTAGCGAAATATGGCGCGGCAGGGCCCAGAAGGAGATCACGCTGGTCTGTGCGAAACGATCGAGGATTTCGCTATAGCTGATTCGTGTCGGGACGGACAGCTTGTCCATCCGCTCCACCGCGTGGCCGGCCACGACGCGCTCGACGCCGCTGAGCTGCCAGCGTCCGTTCTCGATTCGGCCGAACTGGGCGTCGACGCGCTCGTGAAAGCGGTCGTCCGGATCGAAGGTCAGTAGCACGATCCCGCCCAGGCTGCGGTTCGCGAGGCTGACATGGTTCGCATGGACGATGGCGGTACCGTCCAGCCCCTGCTCGCGCAGCCAGACGCCGCTGCCCGCGGTGGCGACCAGATTGCCGTCGCCGTTGCCGAACCATTCATCGTGCAGCAGGTCGAACTTGCTCTGGAGCGTCGTCGCGACGGGATCGAGCATCGTGATCCTGAAGATGCCGATCGCCAGCGCCGCCAGCAGCGGCGGCGCCAGGAACTGCCAGACCGACACGCCCGCGGCCCTGGCGACGACGAGCTCGCTGGTGCGGGTGAGCTGGTGATAGGTGCCCAGGCCCGCGATCAGGATCACGAACGGCAGGACCTGCTGGAAGGTCTGCGGCAACCGCAGCAAGGCCAGGCCCATCAGATCGAAGGTTCCGACGCCGGGCTGCGTCAGGTCGTCGGACAAGAGCTGGATCATGTCGGCCGCGAAGATGATGGCGCAGACGCCGAAGGCCACGGACAGGCACCAGAACAGGAAATGCCGCAGCAGATAGAGCGACAGGGTGCGCGGCAGGAGCTTCATGGCCGCACCGATCGGGGCAGGATCGGCCGCAGCCGGATCATGCCGCTTCTGACGGCCCGGGGCGACCATAGGCCGGGCATCCGCAGCGACACGAGCGCCGGCAGGATCATGGCCATCGGCACCGCGTAGAAGAGGGGCCAGAGCCGCGGCATCCGGATCGCAAAGCCGAGGATGATATAGGCGGCGATCTGCATGGCGCAGACGGCGATGACGGCGAGAACGCCCCGCCAGAGCTGGGCGCGCCGGCCGACCCCGCCGATCAGGAGCGAAACGAGCGCCACCGTGACGAAGGCGAGGGCGAAGAGCGGCTGCGAAAGGCGCCAGTTCGCCTCGGTCCGGAAGCGCGCCCGCGTGGCCTCGTCGAGATTGTCGGCGGGGTTCAGCAGTTCGCCGATCGTCAGCCATTTCATCCGGGGCTGGGCCACATACCCGCCGCCATTGCCCGTGCTGAGCTGCACGAGCGTGCTCTCGAACGAGAGGATCGAGGGCGCCTCCTTCTGCGAGGCGCGCTGCTGCAGGGTGCCGTCTTCCAGGAGGATCATGGGCCCCTCCTGCCCGCCGGTCACGACGCCCCGGGCGGCCGTGTAGATCGTCGGCGGCTGGCCGGGGCGCTGGTCGAAGACGACGACGCCGGCGAGCTCCCCGTCCGCGGTGCGCGCACGTGTATAAACGGTAAGGCCCGGCGTGGCTTCGGTGAAGACGCCGGCCTGGATCAGGATCTGGGAAAGATCGTTGCGCAGCTCGGTCGTCAGGGCGCCGAACGCCCGGTTCGCATGCGGCGCCAGCGACAGGCACAGCCAATAGCCCATCAGCATCACGAGCAGGGCCGCCGCGAGGGCCGGCCGCGCGATCTGCCAGGGGCTCATGCCGGCGCTGCGAAGCACCACGAGCTCGCTGTCCACGCCCAGCCGCCAATAGACGAATAAGGTCGCGATGAAGAGTGCGGCCGGCAGGAGAATGATCAGCAGCTCCGGCACGAGCAGGCTCAGCAGATAGACCGCGGTCGTCAGCGGCAGGCCCCGATTGATGATCAGGTCGAGGAACCGCACCGTCTGGGTCAGCCAGATCACGAAGGTCAGGCCGAGGGTGATCACGGTCAGGAGCAGCGCGATCTGCCTGCCGATATAGATGCTGACACCCGTCATGGTCCTGATCCGAGCCATGCCTCGCATGATAGGCAGGCCCGCGCCGGCCGTCCTAGTCCAGATTCGCCAACCGGATGAGGCATTTCGAGGAGGCCCCCGCCGCCGGCCCCGCGGGCGGGCCCCCGCTTTATCGTGTTACGGCGCTGTGATACAGGAAGTCCGCCGGTGGCGTTATGCTGCCTCGTCCTTCACGGGCCCGTTCGCGGCCCCGGTCTTTGCCGCTCCCCGCGCCATGGCCGTATCGTCCGGAGAAGAGCCTTCATGAAGATTCACTTTGCCAAGTTCGAGTTGCCGGATTCCGGCGCTCTCGCCGTCGGCGCCCTCGACGAGCGCAAGCTCCAGGCGAGCGCCACCGCCGTCGACAAGGCGGCCAAGGGCGCGCTGGGCCGGGCGCTCGCCGTGAGCCGTTTCAAGGGTCGCGCCGACGATCTGCTCCAGGTGCTGGCGCCGGGCGAGCTGGCGCTGTCGCGCGTGCTGCTGTTCGGCCTCGGTCAGCCCAACATGGTCGATGTGCTGGCGGCCCAGGCGATCGGCGGCCGGCTGATCGCCCATGTCAACGCCACCGGCGACAGCGCGCTGGCGATCGCGGTCGACGCGATCCCCGGGGCGCCGCTTTCGCCGGCCGAGATGGCGGCGCAGATCGCCTTCGGCGCCCGGCTCAGGAGCTACCGGTTCGACAAATACCGGACCAAGGAGAAGCCCGAGCAGAAGCCGAGCCTGAAGAAGCTTACGCTGCTGGTCGAGGACCCGGGTGCCGCCAAGAAGCTGTTCGAGCCGCTCGAGCGCCTGGCGGAGGGCGTCGCCTTCACCCGCGATCTGGTGTCCGAGCCCGCCAACATCATCTATCCCGAAAGCCTGGCCGAGCAGACCAAGACGCTCGAGGATCTGGGCGTGAAGGTCGAGATCCTGGGCGAGAAGGAGATGAAGAAGCTCGGCATGGGTGCCCTGCTGGGCGTCGGGCAGGGCAGCGCCCGCGAGTCGCAGCTCGTGGTGATGCAGTGGAAGGGGCTGCCGGACAGCCGCAAGAAGCCACCGGTCGCCTTCGTCGGCAAGGGCGTCACCTTCGATACCGGCGGCATCTCGATCAAGCCGGCCGCCGGCATGGAGGAGATGAAATGGGACATGGCCGGCGCCGGGGCGGTGATCGGCCTGATGAAGGCGCTGGCGGGACGCAAGGCCAAGGTCAATGCCGTGGGCGTGGTCGGCCTCGTCGAGAACATGCCCTCGGGCACCGCGCAGCGTCCCGGCGACGTGGTCAAGTCGATGTCCGGCCAGACCATCGAGGTGATCAACACCGACGCCGAGGGCCGGCTCGTCCTGGCCGACGCGATCTGGTACACGCAAGATCGCTTCAAGCCGCAGTTCGTCGTCAACCTGGCGACGCTGACCGGCGCCATCATGATCGCGCTCGGGCAGATCCATGCCGGGCTGTTCTCGAACAACGATCAGCTGGCCGAACGGCTGCTGGCGGCGGGCCGGGCCAGCGGCGAGCCCCTGTGGCGCATGCCGCTGGGCGAGGGCTACGACAAGATCATCAATTCGGACATCGCCGACATGAAGAATGTCGGCAACCGCTATGGCGGCTCGATCACTGCGGCGCAGTTCATCCAGCGCTTCGTCAACGGCGTGCCCTGGGCGCATCTCGACATCGCCGGCATGGCCTGGTCCGACAAGGACGCGCCGACCGTGCCGAAGGGGGCGACGGGCTACGGCGTGCGCCTGCTGGAGCGGTTCGTCGCGGACCATTACGAGGAGCGTTGAGCCTCGGCCCCGGCGCGAAGGACCCCGCGCCGGGGCGCCTCGAGGCGGATCGACGAGGGGGCGGGCCATTGACCGAGGTTCGGTTCTATCACCTGCAGCGTACCAGCCTCGAGGCGGCCTTGCCCAAGCTGCTCGAGCGCACGCTGGCGCGCGGGCAGCGCGCGGTGGTGATGGCCGGCTCGAGCGAGCGGGTCGAGGCGCTGACGGCGCATCTCTGGACCTATGATGCCAACAGCTTCCTGCCTCATGGCAGCAAGCGGGACGGCCATCCCGACCGGCAGCCCGTCTGGCTGACGGACCAGGACGAGAACCCCAATGCCGCCGCGGTGCTGTTCCTGACCGACGGGGCGCAGTCGGGCGCGATGTCGGGTTTCGAGCTCTGCGTCGAGATGCTGGATGGGCAGGACGAGGCCGCGGTCGCGGCCGGCCGGCAGCGCTGGGCCGCCTACAAGGAGGCGGGGCACAGCCTCGTCTATTATCAGCAGGACGAGAACGGCCGCTGGCAGGAGAAGGCGAGGGGATGAGCATGGACGAGGCCATGGAGCTGCCCGACGGCCCGGCGCTGAGGCCGGGCGCGCCCGACAACCCCTACCGCCTCAAGCAGTGCCGGCACGGCACCATGCTCTACAACATCAACGACCGCTTCGTCGGCGAGGCGCTGCATCGCTACGGCGAATATGCGGAGATCGAGCTCCAGGTGCTGCTGCAGCTCGTCCGGCCGGGCGACACCGTCATCGAGGCGGGCGCCAATATCGGCAGCCACACGGTTCCTCTCGCCCGGGCCGTGCAGCCGAACGGCGCGCTCCTGGCTTTCGAGCCGCAGCGCCTGACCTACCAGATCCTCTGCGCCAATGTCGCGCTGAACGGCCTGTGGAACGTCTACACGCGCCACGCGGCCGCCGGGCGGGCGCCGGGGCAGGTCGCGGTGCCGCTCCTGGATCCGCGGGCGGTGCAGAATTTCGGCAGCCTGTCCCTGGTCGGCAGCGACAAGGGCGAGCCGGTGCCGATCGAGACCATCGACGGTTTCTCGCTGGCGAGCTGCCGCATGATCAAGGCGGACGTCCAGGGGATGGAGGCGGATGTCCTGGCCGGGGCCGAGGCGACGATCAAGCGCTGCCGCCCGATCCTCTATGTCGAGAACGAGCACCGGGAGGCGTCGGCCGCCCTCATCCGCCAGATCCAGAACTACGGCTACCGGCTCTGGGGCCATCTTCCGCCGCTGTTCAATCCGTCCAACAAGGCCGGCGACGAGGAGAATCTCTATCCGGGTGTCGCCGCCTACAACATGCTCTGCGTGCCGCAGGAGGTCACCGTCAAGGTCGACCTCAAGGAGATCCGGCATCCGGAAGACTGGGTCGCGCCTGTCGTGCGCTGATATCTCTTTGCCTCTCCCGCGCGCTGTTGGGGGAGAGGAAAGAAGGGAATGCGACTCAATCGTCCGCGCTCTCCGCGGCCTCGAGCGCGCTGCTGGCTTCGAGCCAGGCTTCCTCGGCGGCGGCGATATCCTTGTTGAGCTCGCCCAGCTCGCGCTGCAGCTCGAGGGCGCGGGGCCGGTCCTGCTGGTAGAGCTTCGGATTCGCCAACACCTGTTCCAGCTTCGATTTGTGCCGGGCGAGCTCCGCCATCCTCTTCTCCGCCGTGTCGGCGGCCTTGCGCAGCGGTCCCTTGGCCACGCGCGCCACGGCACCGTCGCGCCGGCGCTGGGCCCGCGCTTCCGAATCGTTGCGGTCCACCGACCCGGCCATGTCCCGCTTGCGCGACCGGCGTTCGGCCAGCAGATGCTGCCGGTAGTCGTCGAGCGAGCCGTCGAAAGGCTTGCAGCGGCCGTTGGCCACCAGCCAGAGCCGATCGGCCACCAGCTCGATCAGATGCGGGTCGTGGCTGATCAGCAGCACGGCGCCCTCGTAATCGTTGAGCGCCTGGACCAGCGCCTGGCGCGCATCGACGTCGAGATGGTTGGTGGGCTCGTCGAGGATCAGGATATGCGGCGCCTCGCGGGTGACCAGCGCGAAGAGCAGGCGCGCCTTCTCGCCGCCTGAGAGCGAACCCACGGGCGTCGTCACGCGCTGCTGGCCGAGGCCGAAGCGCGCCAGGTGCGAGCGGCGCTTGGGCTCGTTGAGCTGCGGCGCCATCTGTTCCATGAGCTGCAGCGGCGTCGCCTCGACCGCCAGCTCCTCGGTCTGGTGCTGCGCGAAATAGCCGATCTTGAGCTTGGCCGAGCGGCGGATCTCGCCGGCCATCGGCTTCAGGCGTCCCGCGATCAGCTTGGCGAAGGTCGATTTGCCGTTGCCGTTGGCGCCGAGCAGCGCCACGCGGTCGTCCTGATCGATGCGCAGGTCGAGGCGCTTGAGGACCGGCCGGCCGGGCTCGTAGCCGGCTTCCACGCCGTCGAGCGAGACCAGCGGCGAGGGCAGCGCCTCGGGCGCCGGGAACTCGAAGACCTCGGTATGGGCCTCGGTGACGGCGGCGATCGGCTCCATCCGCTCCAAGGCCTTGAGGCGCGACTGCGCCTGGCGCGCCTTGCTCGCCTTGTAGCGGAAGCGGTCGATGAAGGCCTGCATATGCTTGCGCTGCGCCAGCTGCTTGTTGCGCATCGCCGCCTGATGATCGAGCCGTTCCGCGCGGGTGTGCTCGAAGCGGTCGTAGCCGCCGCTGTAGAGCACGAGCTTGCGGTTCTCGAGATGGACGATGTGGTCGACCGCCTTGTTCAGGAGGTCGCGGTCGTGGCTGACGATCAGGATCGTGCGCGGATAGTCGGCCAGATACTGCTCCAGCCACAGGCTGGCCTCGAGGTCGAGATGGTTGGTGGGTTCGTCGAGCAGCAGCAGGTCGGGCTCGGAGAAGAGCAGGGCCGCCAGCGCCACGCGCATGCGCCAGCCGCCCGAGAAATCGGTGCAGGGCCGCGCCTGGGCGTCGTTGTCGAACCCCAGGCCCGCCAGGATCGAGGCCGCGCGCGCCGGCGCCGAATGCGCCTCGATCATCGCCAGGCGTTCATGGATTTCGGCGATCCGATGCGGATCGCTGGCATGCTCGGCCTCCGCCAGCAGGCTCGCCCGTTCCTGGTCGGCGGCCAGCACCGTCTCCAGCAGGCTTTCCGGCCCGTCGGGCGCCTCCTGCGCCAGCCGGCCGATGCGCCAGGCGGAAGGGAGCGAGATGTCGCCCGCGTCCGAATGGAGATCGCCCGTGATCAGCTTCAGCAGCGTGGATTTGCCGCAGCCATTGGGGCCCACCAGCCCGGCCCGGTGCCCGGCGGGCAGGGAGAGGCTGGCGCCTTCGAGCAGCGGACGCCCGGCAATCCGATAGGTGAGGTCGCGGATCTGCAGCATGGCGGGCCTGATAGCATAGCGGCGGAGGCTCCGAAACCCTCCGGGCCTGACAAGATGCCGCTCCGTCCCGGGGGCAACGGCCGCGGGATTTCCCGGTCTCCCGCCGCGGAAACCGGTTCGGGCGGCCCGGGTTGCGGGCCGGGCTTCGAGCCTTTATAAGCCTGCCACCCTTTTCGGCGGCCAACCGGCCGCCGGCGGCCGCCGGGGCCTGGTCTCCCGCGGACCGCCTCATCGTTGCAGGAGACCCCGAATCATGGCCACCGAACGCACCTTCTCGATCATCAAGCCGGACGCCACGCGCCGCAACCTGACGGGCAAGATCAACGCCAAGTTCGAGGAGGCGGGCCTGCGCATCGTCGCGCAGAAGCGCATCCGCCTGTCGCGCGCCCAGGCCGAGGGGTTCTACGCGGTCCACAAGAGCCGGCCCTTCTTCAACGATCTCTGCAGCTTCATGACGAGCGGCCCGGTGGTGGTCCAGGTGCTGGAAGGCGAGAACGCGATCGCGCGCAACCGCGAGATCATGGGCGCCACCAACCCGGCCAATGCCGCGCCCGGCACGATCCGCAAGGAGTTCGCGGAATCGATCGAGGCCAACTCGGTCCATGGCTCCGACGCGCCCGAGACGGCGCGGGAAGAGATCGCCTATTTCTTCAGCGGGATCGAGATCGTCGGCTGAGGCCTGCCGGCCAGGCTGACCGTTGAAACGAGAAGGGCGGCGGCCTCGATGACCGAGGCCGCCGCCCTTTGTCGTTTCGGGCCTGTGATGCCGGCCTAGAGCAGCGTCAGCCCCATGACGGCCAGCAGCAGCGCGATCAGCACGCTGCCGACGGTCGCGAACTTGACGAAGCCCTTATAGGCTTGCTGGTGATCCAGGAGCAGCTGATCGTCTTGAGCCATCGCGCGCGAGATCCTCTGTCTATGTCTATCGAATGCCGTTCCGCCAGGAAGCCGGCAACGGGCGCCTTTATTTAGACCATGCTCCCCGGGCTCGGCAACCGCGACGGGATGTCATCCAGCCTGGGGATTCATGATGAAGGTTTCAGGAAGGATCTCGCCCTGGAGCCTCACCGTCTCGCCCTTGACCCGCGCCCTGCCGGTGGCGATCAGGCGCAGCGCCAACGGATAGGCACGGTGCTCGGCCGCGAGCACGCGCGCGGCCAGGCTGTCGGGCGTGTCGCCGGCGGCGACCGGAACGGCGGCCTGGACGATGATGGGACCGGTATCGAGCTCCGGGCGCACATAATGCACCGTGCAGCCGGCGAGCTTCACGCCGTCGGCCAAAGCCCGGGCATGGGTGTCGAGGCCGCGATAGGCCGGCAGCAGCGAGGGATGGATGTTGATCATGCGGTCGCGCCAGGCGGCGATGAAGCCGTCCGTCAGGATCCGCATGAAGCCGGCGAGACAGACCAGCCCGACGCCGGCGCCCTTGAGCCGGCGATCGAGCTCCGCATCGAAGCCGGCGCGGTCGCCATAGGCCTTGTGGTCGACGACGGCGGTGGGAATGCCGGCCTCCGCCGCGCGCTTGAGCCCGCCGGCATCGGCCTTGTTCGACAGCACCAGCACGATGCGGGCGTTGGTGGCGGGATCGCGGCAGGCCTCGATCAGCGCCTGCAGGTTGCTGCCGCGTCCGGAGATGAGGACGCCGACCTTCAGCGGCGCCATGCGCGGTCCATGTTGAGGACGCGGGCGCCCGGCTCGCCGGCACGGCGCTCGACGATCCGTCCGATGCGGTGAACCGTCTCGCCGGCGGCCGTGAGCGCCGCCGCCGCCGCGTCGGCCCGCGCCGGATCCGCGACCACGACCATGCCGATGCCGCAATTGAAGGTCCGCGCCATCTCCTCGGCCGCGACATTGCCCTGGCGCATCAGCCAGCCGAAGACCGGCGGCAGCGGCCAGCGCGCGGCATCGATCTCGACGGCGAGAGAGCCGGGCACGACGCGCGGGGGATTCTCGATCAGCCCGCCGCCGGTGATATGGGCGAGCGCCTTGATATGACCGGCGCGGATCGCCGGCAGGCTGCTCTTCACATAGATGCGGGTTGGCTCGAGCAGCGCCGTGGCGAGGTCGCGGTCCGGCGCGAACGGCGCCTTCTCGTCGTAGCGCAGGCCGCTGCGCTCGACGATGCGGCGCACCAGCGAATAGCCGTTCGAATGGACGCCGCTCGAAGCGAGCCCGAGCACCACGTCCCCGGCCGCGACATTGTCGCCCGTCAGCTGCTGGCCGCGCTCCACGGCGCCGACCGCGAAGCCCGCGAGATCGTAGTCGCCATGGGCATACATGCCCGGCATCTCGGCCGTCTCTCCGCCGACCAGCGCGCAGCCGGCGATGCGGCAGCCTTCGGCGATGCCGGCGATGATGCTGCGCCCGGCGGCAACCTCGAGCTTGCCCATCGCGTAGTAGTCGAGGAACAGCAGCGGCTCGGCACCCTGCACGACCAGGTCGTTGACGCACATGGCCACGAGGTCGATGCCGATGCGCTCATGCCGGCCGGTCGCGATGGCGATCTTGAGCTTGGTGCCGACGCCGTCGGTGGTGGCGACCAGGATCGGGTCCTTGAAGCCGGCCGCCCGCAGATCGAAGAAGGCGCCGAAGCCGCCGAGGCCCGCATCGCTGCCGGCGCGCGCGGTCGATTTGGCCAGCGGCTTGATCGCGTCGACCAGGGCGTTGCCGGCATCGATATCCACACCCGCATCGCGATAGGTCGTGGCCGGGCCGTTCTCGGGCTGATTCGGGCTGTTTATGGCGTCCTCCGCATCGACTAAGCTATAAACCGGTCGCCGTTTCCAGAACGGCACGGGAACGAACGGCGCGGGAACCATAGTGAATAGCCACAGGTTTGCAATGGCGCAAGGCCAGGGGGCCGAGGCGCGAAACAGGCGGGATTGCGGGGCGGCAGCCCGTGCGGCCAGGGCGGCGAAGCGCGGCGGTGCGAGGGTCCTGGTGGCGCTCGTCTTCCTCCTGGGCATTCCCGGCCTGGCCTGGGCCCAGGGCGTGGGCCCCAGCTCCTACACGGTGGGCGGCGTCGATGTCGATGTCACGGCCGACAGCGCCGCCGCGGCGCGCGACGCGGCGATCGTGCTGGGCCAGCGGATCGCCTTCGACAAGCTGATCGCGCTGCTGGTCGATCCGCAGTCGGCGGGATCGGTGCCGCGGCTGAGCGACGCCCAGCTCTCCGATCTCGTCAGCGATTTCGAGGTCGAATCCGAGCGCGCCTCGTCCGTCCGCTATATCGGCAAGCTGAGCTATCGGTTCCGGGGCGATTCGGTCCGGGCGCTGCTCGAGCAGAACGGCGTGCGCTATGCGGTGATGCCGACCTCGCCGATCCTGGTCGTGCCCGTGCTCGAGGCGGACGGGCAGACCCTGCTCTGGGATCCGCAGAACGCCTGGCTCAGCGCCTGGGCGGCCGATGGCGGCAGCAACACCCTGGTGCCGCTGAAGATCCCCTCCGGCGACGAGCTCGATGCGGGGATGATCGATGCGGCCGCCGCCGAAGCCGGCGACACGGCGAAGCTCGGCACGCTTGCACAGCGCCATGGCGCCAGCCAGTCGCTGGTGGTGGTCGCGAAACTCTCGGCAGATGCCGCGACCGACACCCGCCGCCTCGATATCACGGGATCGCGCTATGGCCTGTCGGGCCTGGTGGGCAGCTTCACCGACCAGGTGAGCGTGACGGGCTCGGCGCTCGATCAGCTCTATGCGGCCGGCGTCGAGAAGGCGGAGACGCTGCTGCAGGATGCGCTGCGCCAGGAGAACCTGGTCGTGTCGGGCGTGGAGCAGCGCCTTTCCGTGACCGTTCCGATCGACAGCTATGCCGCCTGGATCGACATTCGCAAGCGCCTCGCCGGCGTGCCCATCCTCAAGCGCGCGGAGATCCGCAACCTGACGACGAAGTCGGCGGCACTCGACCTGGTCTATGTCGGCGACGAGACGCAGCTCCAGACGGCCCTGGGCGAGCGCCGCCTGACGCTCGCCAGCAACGGCGATCAGCGCCTGCTGGTCTCGACGTCGGCGGGTTCTGGTACAGGCTCGGGGGCCGGGTCCACGTCCGGCGCCGGCAGCTCGACGACGCCCTGAAGGCGCCGCCGGGTTGTCCGCGCTCCTCCCCAATCTGATCACGCTCGGACGCCTGCTGGCGGTGCCTCTGGCCGTCTGGCTCATGCTGACCGATCGCTATACGGCGGCCTTCTGGCTGTTCATCACCGCCGGGGTCTCCGACGCGATCGACGGCTTTCTCGCGCGCCGCCTCAAGGCGCAGAGCGAGATCGGCGCCTATCTCGATCCCCTGGCCGACAAATGCCTGCTGGTCAGTTCCTACGTGACCCTCGGCCATCAGGGACATCTCGACAGCTGGCTCGTGATCCTGGTGGTGTTCCGCGATCTGCTCATCATCGGCGGCGCCCTTCTGTACCAGACCCTGACGCATTCCCTGACGATGCAGCCGCTGTTCATCAGCAAGCTCAACACCGTCCTGCAGATCGCGCTGATCGGCGTCGTGCTGGCGAAGCTGGGGCTCGGGATCGGCGGCAGCGATCTGGTGCAGTGGCTGGGCTACGCGGTGGCGGCCAGCACGCTGGCCTCGGGCGGCGCCTATGTCGCGATCTGGGGCCGGCGCGTGCTGGGCCCCCGGGACGGCAGGGGAGACCGCCGATGAAGATCGAGCGGCAGGTGCGCTTCTGGCTGATCGGCTTTGTGCTGCTGATCATCGCCCTGTATTTCCTGCGCAGCGTACTCCTGCCCTTCGTCGCCGGCATGGCCATCGCCTATTTCCTCGATCCGCTTTGCGACCGGATCGAGAAGATGGGCTGCTCTCGGACCTGGGCCACGACGATCGTGACCGCGCTCTTCCTGCTGGCGGTGATCGCGCTGGCAGCGGTGCTGCTGCCGCCGCTCGAAGCGCAGATCGTGGATTTCTTCGGCCAGCTGCCGAGCTACATCCAGGCCGTCAACGCGAAGCTCGGGCCGCTGGTGAAGGCGCTGCGCTCGCATCTCCCCGCCTCGGCGGCGCCCAGCATCAGCGACGTGACCTCCTATATCGGCCGGATCGCGGGCTGGGGCGCCGATACGCTGGGCAGCGTCCTCAGCGGCGGCTTCGCGCTCGCCAACCTGATCTCGCTCATCTTCATCACGCCGATCGTGACGTTCTATCTGTTGCGCGACTGGGACAAGATCACGATGAAGATTGATCTGTGGCTGCCGCGCGACCATGCCGAGGAGATCCGCGGACAGTTGCGCGAGATCGACCGCACGCTCGCCGGCTTCGCGCGCGGCCAGGCGACGGTCTGTCTCTGCCTGGCCTTCTACTACGGGGTGGGCCTCAGCCTGATCGGGCTCGATTTCGGTCTCGTGCTGGGGCTGATCGCGGGCGTGCTCTCCTTCATCCCGTTCGTCGGCAGCTTGACGGCGCTCTTCGGCTCGATTGCCCTGGCGCTCGCGCAGTTCGGGAACTGGCAGGGCGTGGCCATGGTGGTCGGGCTCTGTGCGGTGGGGCAGGTGATCGAAGGGAACTTCCTTACGCCCAAGCTGGTGGGCGACCGCGTGCGCTTGCATCCGGTCTGGGTGATCTTCGCCCTGCTGGCCGGCGGCGCGCTCTTCGGATTCGTCGGTCTACTGCTGGCGGTGCCGGTGGCGGCTGTCGGCGGCGTGCTGGCGCGCTACGGTCTCGGGCGCTATCTCGGCAGCGATATCTATCGCGGCCTCAATCCGCCCGCCGACGGCGGCAACTGACGCCGTCGGCCGCCAGGTCCCCCTCCTTGTCGCAGATCCCCTTCGATTTCCAGCACACGCCGTCGCTGGCGGCGGCCGATTTCGTCGTCGCGGCCTGCAACGAGGCGGCCGCGGCCTGGGTGGCGCGCTGGCCCGACTGGCCGGCGCCGGCCCTGACGATTCACGGGCCCAGCGGATCGGGCAAGACGCATCTCGGCCGGGTTTGGGCCGAGCGCGCGCAGGCGCGCCCCGTCGCGGCGTCCGAGCTCGGCAGGATCGACCGCATCGCGGACCTGGCGGAAGGCCGGAGAGCGCTCCTGGTCGACGACCTGGACCAGGGGCTCGACAGCGCGCGCGAACGCGGGCTTCTCCATCTCTACAACCTGATGGCGGAAAAGCGCGGCCATCTCCTGCTGCTGGCGACCCAGCCGCCCGCGCGCTGGCCGCTGGGGCTGGCCGATCTCCGTTCCCGGCTGGCGGCGGCCCCGGCCATCGCGATCGGGGCGCCCGACGATGCGCTGCTGGATGCGGTCCTGGCCAAGCTTTTCGCTGATCGTCAGTTGGCGGTGGCACCCGAGCTGCGCCGCTACGTTCTGGCGCGAATCGAGCGCTCCTTCGCGGCGGCCGGCGCCGTGGCGGCCGCCCTCGACCGGGCGACCCTGGCGGCGGGGCGGGGCGTCACTTCGTCCGTGGCGCGGGCCGTCCTCGAGGAATTGGGCCGTTCCTCCGCTCCTCCCTGAAGATACGGGCAGAAAAGCTGAATTTTGTGGGTGAAATAAAACTGACTCTAAAATGACTCGAAAGAGTAACTTTTCTGTCGGGCGTCCGCCCGGGTAAGTCAGTGCCGGTTCAGCCAACAAAAATCGACCCAACCGGGGGCTTATGGCGGAGGAGATAGAACTGAAACTGGCGCTCGCACCCGAGCTGGTCGGGGCGTTGCGCCGGGATCCGACGCTCAAGGCGCAGGCCCTCAAGCGCCCTGTCACCCGGCGGCTCTTCAGCGTCTATTACGACACGCCAGAGCTGGAGCTTTCCCAGGCCGGCATGGCGCTGCGCGTGCGCCGGGTGGGCCAACGCTTCGTCCAGACCCTGAAGGTCGCGGGCGCCGCCGGCGGCGGCTTGCACCAATACGCGGAACACGAGCAGCCCCTGGCCTCGGAGCGCCCGGATCTGGCGTCGATCGCGGAGCCCGCGCTCAAGCGGTTCCTGGCCAAGAAGAAGATCGCGCACCGGCTGGTGCCGGTCTTCAGCACCGAGATCAAGCGGCGCGTCTGGCTCCTCGGCGTCGGCGGCGCCGAGATCGAGGTGGCGCTCGACGAAGGCGAGATCCAGAGCGGCGGACAGCGCCTGGCCATCACCGAGCTCGAGCTGGAGCTGAAGCTGGGCGCGACCGAAGCGGTCTACGACCTGGCGATCGATCTGGCCCAGCGCTGGCCCTTCCGCATCGAATGGCAGACCAAGGCCGCGCGCGGCTACCGGCTCTTCCTCGGCGCCGAGCAGGAGGCGCGACGCGGCAGCCCGATCGCGATCGAGCGCGGCGCCACGGCCCAGTCGGCCTTCGGCGATATCGCGCGGGCCTGTCTTGCGCAGTTCGGCGCCAACGAGGCCGTGGTCGAGCGCGGCGAGGATCCGGAAGGCGTGCACCAGGCGCGGGTGGCCCTGCGCCGGATGCGGGCGCTCGTCGCCGCCTATCGCCATTACATGGCGAACGATGTGCATGGCTGGCTCTCGCAGGAACTGCGCTGGCTGCAGCAGGAGCTGAGCCCGGCGCGCGACTGGGACGTGTTCGTCGGCTACACCTTGCCGCCGATCCTCAGGCGGCTGCCGGAGGATCTGGCGCTGCAGCATCTGCAGGGCGAGGCGGAGGCCGTGCGCCGAGCGGCCTACGACACGGTCCGCGCGCTCTTCGCCTCGCCGCGCTACACCCTGCTGCTGCTCAAGGTGGGCCGGCTGATCGAGGCGGGCGATTGGAAGGCGCCGGCCGGCACGAGCGAGGCGGCGACACTCGATGAGCCCATCAAGCGCTTCGCCGATCGGCTGCTCGCCTTTCGCCAGCGCCGCCTGAAGAAATTCGCCAAGAAGCGCGAGAGCCTGAGCGAATCGGAGCTGCATCGCCTGCGCCTGCTGGCGAAGAAGCTGCGCTACAGCGCCGATTTCTTCCGCTCGCTCTACGCGCAGAAGCCGGTGCGCCGCTTTTATGCCGCGATCGCGGAGCTGCAGGACCGGCTGGGCTCGATCAACGATGCCGTCGTGACCCATGGCCTGCTGCAGAAGCTCGAGCCGCGCATGCCCGACAGCGCCGAGGCCGCGCATGCGATCGGCCTGGTGCGCGGATGGCAGGCGGCCAAGATCGACCAGGACCTGATCGGCTTTGCCCAGGTGTGGAAGGATTTCTCGGCCGCGAAGCCGTTCTGGGGCAAGCCGAGGGAGCCCGCCAAGCCCGCCGGCGCCGAATGACGGGACGACGGCTTGAACGCTTCCTTCACCATCTTTCGGGAAGCTGGGATGGGGAATGCGGTCCTCCCGGAGCCCGCGAGGCGAAGGGGCGGTTCCCGAGCAGCCTTTCCGGGAAAGCCGGCCATGCCGATCGTGCCACCCACCGTCGACTCGTTCTTCCGGTTCGAAGCGGCCAACGACGAGGCCGCGAACGACCTGCTCTCGCCCCCGGCGGGCCGGCGGATCGGCGGCGCACCGGCGATCGAGCTCGAGCCGCTTCATCAGATCGTCTATGTGAGCAGCTCGCGCGCCAACTGGAGCGAGGCCGAGCTGGGCCGGCTGGTGACGCGGGCCCGCATCCACAACGGCGCGCACGGCGTCAGCGGCATGTTGCTCTACGTCGGCGGCAATTTCGTTCAGGCGCTCGAGGGGCCGCCCTCGATCATCGCGCCGCTGATCCACCGCATCCGTGCCGATAGGCGCCACTGGCATGTCCAGCGCATCGTCGATCGCAAGGTGCAGGCGCGCGATTTCGCCGACTGGTCGCTGGGATTCCGGCATTGCCGGCCGGCCGAGCTCGCGGCGGCGGGGGCCGTCGACATCCGTCGCGACGAGACGATCGCCAAGGCGCTGGTCGGCCGGGACGGGCTCGCGATCGGGCTGCTGCGCCGCTTCTGCGGCTGAGGCCGGCCCAGCGACCGGCGGCCAGCCGCCGGAGTCCCGCCGCCCTTCACACCAGATCGCGCGGCACCACGAAGTCGGTCAGCTTGCCGATCCCCGGTACCAGCTCGTCCCAGCGCTCGATGTCGAACTGATAGAGCGCCAGGCCGCCGGTCGGGAACTTGGCGGTGAGCTTCGCGAGTGCGCCGGCATCGCCGTCGCCGAAGAGGCGCTCGGCCAGCTCCTGCAGGCCGGGATTGTGGCCGACGATCAGCACCGAATCCACGTCGTGATCCACCTTGCGCAACCGCGCCATGATCTCGGCGGCATCGGCCAGATAGAGCTTGTCCTCGTAGAGAACATCCGGCGGCTTCGGGAGCATGAGGCTGACCAGCTCCCAGGTTTCGCGCGTCCGGCGCGCCGAGGAGGCCAGCACCAGATCCGGAAGAATGGCATGATCGCGCAGATAGACTCCGATCGGCGGCGCAGCCCGGCGGCCTCGAGGCGCCAAGGGGCGCTCATGGTCCGAGAGATCGTCCTCTTTCCAACTGGATTTGGTATGTCGGAGGAGATAGAGCCGTTTCATCGTGCCTTGGCGGGAGCGCGGTGCAGGCTTGGGCATCGCCGTCTATCTCCTTGAATTTAGGCACTCTTTGGCGCCTGACAAGATGCCTCGTTGTCATGACAATTTCATGAAGGCCGGATAAGATCGCAACTGGCTGCCGGATCGGTCCCGCCGGGGCAGGCGGAGCCGTGGTCCCGGTCGCCCTTTTTCGCAGGCAGGGCCTATCGCCGTGGACGATTCTCAGCTCGCCGACCGTGCCGTTCCCTTCGCGATGGGCGAGAACCGCTTCATCAATCGCGAGCTTTCCTGGCTCGCCTTCAATGAGCGGGTTCTCGAGGAAGCGCAGAACCTGCACCATCCGCTGCTGGAGCGGCTGCGGTTCCTGTCGATCTCGGCCAACAACCTCGACGAATTCTACATGGTCCGCGTCGCCGGCCTCAAAGGCCAGGTCGCGGCGGGCGTGGCGACGCCGAGCCAGGACGGGCTGACGCCGGCCCAGCAGCTGGTGGCCATCAACCAGCGCTCGAGCGAGCTGATGCACAACCAGCAGGCCTGCTGGCGCAGCCTGCGCCAGGAGATGCGCCAGGCCGGCCTCGCCGTGATCGACGCCGCCGAACTGACGGCCGACGAGAAGCAGTGGCTCGACGCCTATTTCCTCGATCAGATCTTCCCGGTGCTGACGCCGATGGCGATCGACCCGGCGCATCCGTTCCCCTTCATCCCCAATCTGGGCTTCGCGATCGTGCTGGACCTGGAGGGCGCGGCACCGGCCGGCAGCTCGCTGCGGGCCCTCCTGCCGCTGCCCTCCCAGCTGCCGCGCTTCGTGCGGCTGCCGGGAAGCGGCATCCGGTTCATCCCGCTGGAAGAGCTGGTGGGGCTCTATCTCGACCGGCTGTTCCCCGGCTTCCGGGTCGCGGGCCTCGGTTATTTCCGGATGATCCGCGACAGCGAGATGGAAATCGAGGAGGAGGCCGAGGATCTGGTGCGGCTGTTCGAGACGGCGCTGAAGCGCCGGCGCCGCGGCAACGTGATCCGCCTCAAGGTCAACGCCGCGATGCCGGAGGACCTGCGCGCCTTCGTGATCGACGAGCTCGGCGTCTCGCCCAGCGACGTGTTCGTGCTGGACGGTATCCTGGGGCTGGCGCAGAGCTCGAAGCTCATCGTCGACGACCGGCCCGACCTGAAGTTCCCGCCCTATCACGCGCGCTTCCCCGAGCGCATCCGCGACATGGGCGGCGACTGCTTCGCCGCGATCCGGCAGAAGGACATCGTCGTCCACCATCCGTTCGAGAGCTTCGACGTGGTGGTGCAGTTCCTGCGCCAGGCCGCGCGCGATCCCAACGTGGTCGCGATCAAGCAGACGCTCTATCGCACCTCCGAGGATTCGCCGATCGTCAAGGCGCTGATTGAGGCGGCCGAGGCCGGCAAGTCGGTGACGGCGCTGGTCGAGCTCAAGGCGCGCTTCGACGAGGAGGCCAATATCCGCTGGGCCCGCGACCTGGAGCGGGCCGGCGTCCAGGTCGTGTTCGGCTTCATCCAGCTCAAGACCCACGCCAAGATCTCGATGGTGATCCGCCGAGAGGGCACCAGCCTGCGCGGCTATGTGCATTTCGGCACCGGCAACTATCACCCGGTGACGGCCAAGGTCTATACCGACCTCAGCTTCTTCACCTGCGATCCCGCGCTCTGCCACGACGCCGCGCGCACCTTCAACTACATGACCGGCTACGCCAAGCCGGAGAAGCTGGAGAAGATCGCGATCGCGCCGATCACGCTGCGCTCGACCCTGGTGCGGCTGATCGAGGACGAGATCGAGCATGTCCGCGCCGGACGGCCCGGCAGCATCTGGGCCAAGATGAACGCGCTCGTCGACCCGGCCATGATCGACACGCTCTATCGCGCCTCGCAGGCGGGTGTGCAGATCCGCCTCGTGGTCCGCGGCATCTGCTGCCTGCGGCCCGGCGTGGCCGGCCTTTCGGAGAACATCCAGGTCAAGAGCATCATCGGCCGCTTCCTCGAGCATTCGCGCATCATGTGCTTCGGCAACGGCGTGCGGCTGCCCTCGCGCACCGCCAAGGTGTTCCTCTCCTCGGCCGACTGGATGCCGCGCAACCTGGATTGGCGCCTGGAGGCGCTGGTGCCGATCGAGAATCCGACGGTCCATCAGCAGGTGCTCGATCAGATCATGGTCGCCAATCTGAAGGACGAGGCGCAAAGCTGGATTCTCGGGTCCGACGGACGTTATAGTCGGGTGCCGGCTGGACCTGACGCCTTCAGCGCTCATACCTACTTCATGACAAATCCGAGTCTCTCGGGTCGTGGCAGCGCTATGAAACGGAAAGCCCCGGCGCTCGAACTCAAGAAAGCGTGACAATCGGACGCGGCATGGCAGAAAGCGGAGCTGGCAAAACGCGTTCTCCCCGTATCGGGGTGGTCGATATCGGCTCCAACTCCATCCGTCTGGTGGTCTTCGACCGGCTGAGTCGCGCGCCCTGGCCGATCTTCAACGAAAAAGTGCTATGCGGCCTGGGCCGCGGTCTCGAGGCCTCGGGCGAGCTCAACAAGAACGGCGTCGCCATGGCGATCGGGAATCTGGAGCGGTTCGTCCGCCTGGCCGACGGCATGGATGTGGGCCATCTCGACATGGTCGCGACGGCGGCCGTGCGCGATGCCGCCAACGGCGCCGAGTTCGTGGCCGAGGCCGAGCGCCGCTGCCAGCGCAAGATCCGCATCATCTCGGGCGAGGAGGAGGCGCGCCTGTCGGCGCTGGGTGTCGCGTCGGGCATGCCCGATACCTCCGGCATCATGGGCGATCTCGGCGGCGGCAGCCTGGAGCTGGTGCGGCTGACGCGGGGCGAGCCCGGGCGCCATGTGACCCTGCCGATCGGTCCCTTGCGCCTCATGGACATCGCCGACGGCGATCGCGACAAGGCGCGCAAGGCCGTCGACCAGCATCTCGAGAAGCTGGACTGGCTCGCGGAAGCCAAGGGCGGCGAGTTCTTCCCGGTGGGCGGCGCCTGGCGGACGCTGGCCCGCATCCATATGGAGCAGGTGCGCTATCCGCTCCATGTGATCCATGCCTATACCATCAGCCGGCGCGCCGCCGAGGAGATGGCGCGCGTCATCAGCCGCCTCGGGCGCCGGTCGCTGGCCAGCATCCGCGGCGTGCCGCGACGGCGCCTCGACAGCCTGCCGCTGGCGGCCCTGGTGCTCGAGCGCGTGCTGCGGCTGGCGCGGCCCGACAGCGTCAACTTCTCCGCCTATGGCCTGCGCGAGGGCCTGATCTTCGACCGGCTCTCGCCCGCCGAGCAGCGCAAGGACCCGCTCTACGAGGCGGCGCGCGACCTGGCGCTGCTCGAGGGCCGCTTCGGCTCGCAAGGCGCGCGGCTCAAGGCCTGGCTGACGCCGATCTTCGACGGCAAGGAGACCGCTTCCGAGGCGCGGCTCCGGCTCGCGGTCTGCGAGCTCTCCGACATCGCCTGGCGCGAGCATCCGGATTACCGCGCCGAGCAGGCCTTCATGCGCATCCTGCGCCTGCCGATCGGCGGCCTCGACCATCACGAGCGGGTCTTTGCCGCCGTCGCCATCGCCCAGCGCTACGGCTTCGAGAACGAGCTGCCGGGGATGGATTCGATGCTGCGGCTCCTGAGCGACCAGGCGCGCCGCGACGCCGAGATCCTGGGGCTGGGCCTGCGGCTGGCCTACTCGCTGGCGGCGGCACCGGCGCTGCTCGACCGGACGGCTCTCGCGCGCTCGGGCTCGCGCCTGACGCTCAACCTGCCGAAGGGCGAAGAGGCGATGTTCGGCGAGGCGGTGCAGCGCCGCCTCGAAGCACTCGGCCGCGCCCTCGACCTGCCCATCGGCACCGCGACGCTGACCAGCCGGCGGGCGGGGTAGCGAGCAAGAGTAGAAATCGCCTCCCCCGCTTGCGGGGGAGGATTGAGGAGGGGGCTGCACCAACCGAGCAGCCCCCTCCCTAACCCTCCCCCAAAAGATGGGGGAGGGGACAAGGGCGCCGTCTACTGCAGCTCCACCGTTCTCGCCATCGCCGCGACGATCTTGTCGTTGCCGCTGTCGCCGCGCAGCAGCTGGAACTCGGCGCGGTAGGTGCCCCGCGCGAAGCCGCCCTCCGGCGCTTTGAGGCCGATAAAGTTGAAGCCCAGGATTCTCCCCTTCTCCATGATCTTGTCGAAGTTCACGATGACCTTGCCGTCGGGGGCCACGATGCGCATCACCTGCCGGTCGCCTGCCTTCATGCCGAAGTAGGTCGCCCAGAAGAACAGCGTCGGCGCCGATGCCGGATACTGCGCCTTGTCATAGACGCCGTTGTTTGCGGATTCCTTGTCAGGCTTGTCGGTCGAGAATCCGGCGATGAGGGGGCCGGTCGGCGTATAGGCCATCGCCGCCAGCGTCGTCGGATTCCACAGGGCGTGCCCGGTGTCGCCGCAGGCGAGCGGATCGTTGACCGACGTGCCGGTGAAGGGATCGATCGCTTCCTTGTTGTGCATGATCATGAAATGCACATGCGGGAACTCGGTCAGGCCCGAGAGCCCGATCAGCCCGACCTGCTGGCCGGCCTCGACATGGTCGCCTTCCTTCACCGTCAGGCTGCCTTTGCGCATATGGCCGTAGAAGCTGCGCCAGCCATTGCCGTGGTCGATCACCACGACATTGCCCAGGCCGTACTCGTCCACCACCTCGGCGCCGATCTCCCGGACATTGATGTCCTCGATCCCGTCGCGGGTGCGCCAGACGGTGCCGGGGGCCGCGGCCAGCACCTTCACGCCGCGGCGCATATCCACATAGCTCGGGATGCGGATGTCGATGCCGGTGTGTTTGTCGTTCACCAGATCGCCGCACATATAGTCCTTCGCGCCCGGTCCCGGATCATGGTCGAAATACTTCTGGACCGAGCAGTCGAGGTTGATGTGGCAATCGACCGGAAAGGCGAGGCTGGGGGCGCCGTCGGGCGGATTGGCCCGGGCCGGCACGGCCGCGAGGATCAGGAGCGCGCCCGCGGCCAGCGCAAGCGGCAGCAGGAAGAATGAGCGGGGCAGGGCGGAGCGGACGTCGCGCATCGGGGGCCTTCCGAGGGTGGCGATGGGATGATCTAGGGGCGGGACTCCGCTTCGGCTATGGGGCGCCGTTCATTGCGCCGCTGTCATTGTGCTGCCTGGGACAGCGACACGATCTTGACCTCCTTGCCCGAAGCGGTCAGCGCCAGCCTGCCATGCTTGAGCGCCAGGGCATCGGCGCCGAAGAGCTCGCGCCGCCAGCCCGCGAGCGCCGGCACCGGCGCATCGTCGTCCGCGGCGATCCGCTCCAGCTCGCTGGCCGAGGCCACCAGCTTCTGCGCGACCTGGTGCGTTTCGCACCGCATCTTGAGCAACACCCGCAAGAGATCGACCAGCGGCCCGACGCCGGGCGGCGTCTCAACGCGCGGCGGCGGGGCCGGCAGATCGTCCTCCGGCAGCTCGAGCGCGCGCTTGACGGCCGCCATCAGGGCCTGTCCCTGCCGGCTCTCGGCGAAACCCTTGGACAGCCCGCGGCAGCGGCCCAGTTCCTCGGGCGTGATCGGCGCATGGGCCGCGATCTCGGTCAGGGTCTCGTCCTTCGCGATCCGGCTGCGCGGCTGGTCGCGGCGCTGGGCCTCTTCCTCGCGCCAGGCCGCGACCTCGCGCAGCAGGGCCAGGAAACGCGGCTTGTCGCTGCGCGGCTTCAGGCGATGCCAGGCCTCGCGCGGGTCCAGCCGATAGGTGGCGGGGTCGGTCAGGATCGCCATCTCCTCGGAGACCCAGTCGGTGCGGCCCGTCTTCTCCATGCGGCGCGCCAGCTTTTCATAGGCGGGGCGCAGATGGGTCACGTCGCTCAGCGCGTAGTGAAGCTGGCGCTCGGTCAGGGGCCGGTGCGACCAGTCGGTGAAGCGCGAGGATTTGTCGATCCGGGCCCCGGCCAGCTTGCCCGCCAGGTTCTCGTAGGAAACGGCGTCGCCGAAGCCGCAGACCATGGCGGCCACCTGGGTGTCGACGATGGGGGCGGGAATCTTGCCGGTCAGGTGGAAGAAGATTTCCACATCCTGCCGGGCGGCATGGAACACCTTGAGGACCTTGGGATCCTCCAGGAGCGTGAACAATGGCGCGAGGTCGATGCCGGGCGCGAGCGCGTCGATCACGGCCGCATCTTCCGGCCCGGCGATCTGCACCAGGCAGAGCACCGGCCAATAGGTCCGGTCGCGCATGAACTCGGTGTCGACCGTGATGTAGCCGGCGCCATGCTGGCGTTCGGTAAAGTCGGCGAGGGCGGCGGTGTCGGCAATGAGCTGCATTGAAGCCGTGCTATACACGGATTCTGCCCGGCGAGAAAGCCGGGGCGCCCCCCAAGCTCTGGAAAAGCCAGAGAATCGGCCGGTTTCCGGGCCATTCCCGAAGGCGCCGGCCCCGGACCCGGCCAGGAGCGCCGGTCGGGGGCCCGGTGCTTGACAATCCGGCAGCTTCCGTGCCTTTTGCGCCCGCTTCGACCGCCCGTCTCGAGCCCTCCAGGGGAGCCCCGAACCTGCCATGCATGCCTACCGGACCCACACTTGCGGCGCGCTCCGCCTGGCCGATGCCGGCCGGGATGTCAGGCTTTCCGGCTGGGTGCACCGCAAACGAGACCATGGCAACCTGCTGTTCCTGGACCTGCGGGACCATTACGGCCTGACCCAGTGCGTGGTCGACACCTCGAGCCCGATCTTCAAGGCGATCGAGGGCGCCCGGAACGAGTTCGTGGTCCGGGTCGACGGCAAGGTGGTGAAGCGCAGCCCCGAGACCGTCAATGCCAAGCTGCCGACCGGCGAGATCGAGGTCCAGGTCAAGGCCTTCGAGCTGCTCTCGACCGCCGAGATGCTGCCGCTCCAGGTCAACAGCGACGAGGATGCGGGCGAGGAGATCCGCCTGCGCTACCGCTTCCTCGATCTGCGCCGCGAGCGCGTGCATCAGAACATCCTGCTGCGCTCGCGCGTCATCGCGTCCATCCGCCGGCGCATGATCGATCAGGGCTTCACCGAGTTCCAGACCCCGATCCTGACCTCCTCCAGCCCCGAGGGCGCCCGCGACTTCCTGGTGCCGAGCCGGATGCATCCGGGCAAGTTCTACGCCCTGCCGCAGGCGCCGCAGCAGTTCAAGCAGTTGCTGATGATCGCGGGCTTCGACCGCTACTTCCAGATCGCGCCCTGTTTCCGCGACGAGGACAGCCGCGCCGATCGCAGCCCGGGCGAGTTCTACCAGCTCGATTTCGAGATGTCCTTCGTGACCCAGGAGGACGTGTTCGCCGCGATCGAACCGGTGCTCCATGGCGTGTTCGAGGAGTTCGCCGATGGCCGCCAGGTCAGCGGCCGGCCGTTCCCGCGCATCGCCTTCGACGATGCGATGCTGAAATACGGCTCCGACAAGCCGGACCTGCGCAACCCGATCGTCATCGCCGACGTGACCGAGGCCTTCCGCGATTCCGGCTTCGGCATCTTCGCCAAGGGCGTGGCGGCCGGCTCGATCGTGCGCGCGATCCCCGCGCCGGGCGCCGCCGACAAGCCGCGCAGCTTCTTCGACAGGCTCAATGAATGGGCGCGCGAGCAGGGCGCCGGCGGCCTGGGCTATATCGTCTACGCCAAGGACGGCGCCAAAGGTCCGATCGCCAAGAACCTGGACGAGGCGCGCGTGGCCAGCATCAAGGCCGCGACGGGGGCCAAGGACGGCGATGCGGTCTTCTTCGCCTGCGACAAGAAGGCGGTCGCGGAGAAGTTTGCCGGCACGGTGCGCACCAAGCTCGGCGACGAGCTGGGCCTCATCGACAAGAACCGCTTCGAGTTCTGCTGGATCGTCGATTTCCCGATGTACGAGCGCAACGAGGAGACGGGGCAGATCGAGTTCAGCCACAACCCCTTCTCGATGCCGCAGGGCGGGCTCGAGGCGCTGACCACGAAGGATCCGCTCGAGATCAAGGCGTTCCAGTACGACATCGTCTGCAACGGCGTCGAGCTCAGCTCGGGCGCGATCCGCAACCATCTGCCGGACATCATGTACAAGGCCTTCTCGATCGCCGGCTACGGCGCCGACGAGGTCGAGCGGCGGTTCGGCGGCATGCTGAACGCCCTCAAGTTCGGGGCCCCGCCCCATGGCGGCTCGGCGCCCGGCATCGACCGCATCGTTATGCTGCTCGCCGACGAGCGGAACATCCGCGAGATCATCGCCTTCCCCTTGAACCAGAAGGCGGAGGATCTCCTGATGCAGGCGCCGGCCGAGGTGCCGGAGGCGCGGCTCAAGGAGCTGCATATCCGGCTCGCCCTGCCGCTCAAGAAATAGGGCTGCCGGGGAATCGGACATTTGCCGGGCCGCCGCCCGGATCGCCGAAACCGCCGGATTGACGGAGACGCGAAGGTCCGGTTGGACAGGGCCGGCCGCCCTGTTAAAGTCGCCGCCGGCCAAAAAGCCGCGACGAGGGAGCCGCCCATGACTCACCCCGCCGACGATGGGTTCAGATTGCCGCCGGACTGGGCGCCGCACAGCCGTTGCTGGATGGCGTGGCCGGTTCGTTCCGAGGCGTGGGGCGAGCATATGGGGCCGGCGCGCGAGGCCGTCTCCGAGGTGGCCACGGCCATCGCGCGGTTCGAGCCCGTGACCATGATCGCCAAGCCGACCAAGGTCGCCGAAGTGTCGCTGCTGACCTCCTCGGGCGTGGCGAGCTTTTCCCTGCCGCAGGACGATAGCTGGCTGCGCGATTTCGGGCCGAGCTTCGTCCTGTCGGGCACCGGCCACGTGGCCGGCGTGAATTGGCGCTGGAATGCTTGGGGCGGGCGCTTCACGGAGATCGACGGCGACATCCAGATTCCCGAAAAGCTCCTGGAGCAGCTCAGCATGCGCCGCTATCAGGCGCCGCTCGTTCTCGAGGGCAGCGCCGTCATGACCGATGGCGAGGGCACGCTCATCGCCAATGAGCGCATCCTGCTCGATCCCAAGCGCAATCCGGGCCATGACCGGGATCAGGTCGAGGCCATTCTCAAGACCTATCTGGGCGTCGAGAGCGTGATCTGGCTGGCCGCCGCCATCGAGGGCGATCCGGCCGGCGGTCGCCTCGACACGATGCTCTGCTTCGTCAAGCCGGGCGTGGTGCTGGTCCAGACCACCTCCGACAAGAGCGACGCCAACGCCGCGGCCTATGCTGACACGGCCGAGCGGCTGAAGGCGGCCCGCGACGCCAAGGGCCGTTCGCTGCAGCTGATCGAGATCGAGCAGCCGCGGCCGCGCCAGTCGGACGAGGGCAAGCGTCTGCCGCTGGCTTATACCAGCCTCTATCTCGCGAACAACGGCGTGATCATCCCGGCCTTCGAGGCTCCGCAGGACGATCGCGCCTTCGCCGCCATCGCCAAGCTCTTTCCCGACCGCCAGCCGGTGCAGCTCCTCGCCAGCGATATCGTCTATGGCGGCGGCGGCTTCCGCCCCATGACCCTGCCGCAGCCGGCAGGATTGCCGGCGGGGTAGGCGGAACAACGAAAAGTAGCGAGATATTGTCCCCTCTCCCGTGCTGCGGGAGAAGGTCAGGGAGAGGGCTGCTCGGTTTCTGATGGCGAGCAGCCTCCTCCTTGATCCTCCCCCGGAACGGGGGAGGAGATCAGAATTCCCGAATCACACCACCTTCGCCGGCATCGGCTTGCCGGCGAAGAAGGCGTCGAGATTGTCGACGGCCTTCATGCCCATCGCGATGCGGGTCTCGGTCGTGGCGCTGCCCAGATGCGGCAGCAGGAACGCGTTGCGCACCGTACGGTAGGCGGGATTGATCGCGGGCTCGCCGGTATAGACGTCGAGGCCGGCGGCGAAGAGCTTGCCCGATTTGAGCGCCGCGATCAGCGCCTCGTCGTCGACGAGCGGTCCTCTGGCCGTGTTCACCACGATGGCGCCGTCCGGCAGCAGCTTGATGCGCTGGGCGTTGAGGAAGCCCGTGGTCTCGGGCGTGGCCGGCGCGTTGAGCGACAGGAAATCGCAATGCGGCAGCATGTCCTCGGCGCGCTCATGGAACACGGCGCCCTGTTCCAGGTCGCGCGGAAGCCGCGAGCGGTTGTGGTAATGGATCTTCATGTCGAAGGCCCGGGCGCGCTTGGCGACGGCCTGGCCGATGCGGCCCATGCCGTAGATGCCGAGGCGCTTGCCGGTCATATGGACGCCCAGCATGCCCGTGGGCGCCCAGGCGCCCCAGGTCGCCTCGCGCACGGCGCGTTCGCCCTCGGAGGCGCCGCGCGCGGCGCCCAGCATGAGCAGGAGCGCGATATCGGCCGTGGCATCGGTCAGCACGTCGGGTGTGTTGCCCACCGCGATGCCGCGCTCCTTGGCGGCCTTGACGTCGATATGCTCGTAGCCGACCGAGAAGGTCGCGATCGCCTTCAGCCGGCTCGGGAAGCGGCGGATCATGTCGGCCGTAACCTTGCAGGTCGGGCAGGGCAGGAGCGCGTCGGCGCTCTGGGCGCCGGCCACGATCTCCTCCGCGCTCAGGAGCTTGTCGCTCGCGTTTAAACGCGCGTCGTAGTCGCGTGCCAGGCGCGCCTCGACGGCGTCCGGCAGCTTGCGGGTCACGAGCACGGTGGGCTTTGGCGGCATGGCGATGCTCCGGTGCGGGCAGGGAGGAAGATGAAGGGGAGGAAATGTCGAGTTTTCAGAGCGCTATCGTTTTAGCTTGGAGCATGACATAATCGTCGGGTCAACGGATGTCAGCGCTCGTTTCCCGCCCTCTTTGGCATGGCCTCGCCCGGTCCCTTTGGCTCGGGGCGGCCTTCATTTGCCTGGGTGCGGCGTTCGGTTCCGGGGCGGTTCGGGCCGCCATGGTCGACCCGCTGCCGCACCGCGCGCTTTACCACATGCAAATCCTCAAGAGCGGCGGTGATATCGCGGATGTCGAAGGGGAAATGGCCTTCGAGTGGCAGGATTCCTGCGACGGCTGGAGCGTCACCCAGCGCTCGCAGATGGACTTCCTCTATACCAGCGGCGATGCCGCCCGGGTGGGCTGGAGCCTGACCTCCTGGGAATCGAAGGACGGGACCCACTACCGCTTCGTCTCGCGCGAGCTGACCAATGGGGAAGTGACCGCGGAGTACCGGGGCGATGCCGACCTCTCCAAGAGCGGCGGCAAGGCGCATTACAACAAGCCGCAGGCCCATGACACGGCGCTGCCCGCCGGCAGCCTGTTCCCCACCCAGCACAGCCTGGTGCTGATCGAGCAGGCGATGAAGGGCACGCCCATGCTCTGGGCGGAGGTGTTCGACGGCTCGGACCAGGACGGGCTCTTCGCCGTTAGCGCCGCGATCACGCCTCTGCCCGAGGCCGCGCGCAAGGAGGCCGACCAGCGCCGCGAGCTCAAGGGCGTGCCCGGCTGGAACGTGTCGCTCGCCTTCTACGCCCCCAAGGGCGAGACGGCCGAGCCCGAGCATGAGCAGAGCCTGCGCCTCTATGCCAACGGCGTGGTCGACCGCCTCGTGCTCGATTACGGCGAGTTCTCGATCCTCGGCACTCTCTCCAAGATCGAGACCCTGCCCAAGCCGAGCTGCTGAAAATTCCACATCCCCATTTCGTTACCCTCGCCCCGCTCTTGCGGGGAGAGGGAGGGACCCGCGCAGCGGGAGGGTGAGGGGTCAGTCGCCGCGAAACGCGATCTCGATGGCTTGATAGACGCCATCGAGGCTTTGGAGAACGTCGTTATTCCAGAACCGGATGACGCGATAGCCCTTGCCGGCGAGAAATTCCGAGCGGCGCGTATCGTACTCGACATTATCGGCGTGCTGGCTTCCGTCGATTTCGATGACGAGCTTCGCCGCCGGGCAAACGAAATCGACGACATAAGGCCCAATCGGGACTTGCCGTCGGAACTTCGTGTTCTCGAACCGGCGTGACCGCAAGGCCTGCCAAAGTCTGTCCTCGGCTTCGGTCGGGTTTTGGCGCAACTTTTTGGAGAAACTTCTATCCATTACACCGTTATGATATGACTGCGCGACGCTGCAAGCCCCTCACCCTCCCGCTTTGCGGGTCCCTCCCTCTCCCCGCAAGTGCGGGGCGAGGGTAACTCGGAGCTCACTCCTTCCCCCCATCCTTCGGCGGCACCCAGCCGCGGCCCTTGCGGATCGCGCCGCGGCCGAGCTTGTCGCGCAGCTTGTCGATGGTCTGCTCGACGGCCTTGCGCCGCTGGGCGTCGGGGTCGGCGAGGTCGGGCGGGTCGGCCACGGCTTCGTCCACCAGGTCGCCGGTGCCGACGCCGATGAGGCGGAAATAGCGCCCGTTCGCCTCGCGCTGCAGCAGGGGCTTGGCCGCGCGGTAGATCGCCTCGGCGAGCTGGGTCGGATCGGCGAGCTTGCGGTTGCGCGTGAGGATCTGGAACCCGTCGGTCTTCAGCTTGAGCGTGACCGTGCCGCCGGCGAGCTCCGCGCGCTTGAGCCGGTAGGAGACCTTCTCGCAGAGCGGCCAGAGGATCCGGTCGAGCCGTGCGAAATCGGCAATGTCCTCGTTGAAGGTGGTCTCGGCCGAGATGCTCTTGGCGGGCCCGTCCGGGTCGACCTCGCGGTCATCGATCCCGCGCGCGAACCGCGCCAGCCGCCGGCCGATGCTGCCATAGCGCAGCAGCAGGTCGTTCTCCTCGCGGGTCTGCAACTGGCCGATATGGGTGATGCCGTCCTTCGCCAATTGCTGCTGGAGCGCCTTGCCCACGCCCCAGATGAGGCCGACCGGCTTGCCGGCCAGGAACGAGGGCGCCTCGGCGCGGCCGATGATCGCGAAGCCGCGCGGCTTGTCGAGGTCGGAGGCGACCTTGGCGAGGAACTTGTTGTAGCTGAGCCCGATCGAGACCGTGATCGAGAGATGCTGCTCGATCCGGGCCGCGAGCCGTGCCAGCGTCTTGGCCGGGCTTCCATGATGCAGCGCCTCGGTGCCGGAGAGATCGAGGAAGGCCTCGTCGATCGAGAGCGGCTCGACCAGGGGCGTGGTCTCGAGCATGAGCTCGCGCACCTCGTGGCCGACGGCGGCGTATTTCGCCATGTCGGGATGGATCACCACGGCCTTGGGGCAGAGCTCGAGCGCCTTGAACATCGGCATGGCCGAGCGCACGCCATAGAGCCGCGCCACATAGCAGCAGGTCGAGACCACGCCGCGCTTGCCGCCGCCGACGATGACCGGTTCGTCGCGCAAGGCGGGATTGTCGCGCTTCTCGATCGCCGCATAGAAGGCGTCGCAATCGATATGGGCGATGGCGAGCCGGGCCAGCTCCGCATGGCGCAGCAGCCGCGGTGAGCCGCAGATCGCGCAGCGATGGCCCGCCGGCCCCGGGTCGCCGAGGCAGTCGCGGCAGAGGCGGTCGGGCGCCGTCATGGCGAGATATTTCCAGCCCCCTCCCATGCCGGCTTCGCCGGCGAACCCAAAGAAAGCGCGCACAGCGCGCGGGGCGGGAGGGGGTAGGGGGAGGGAGGACGCAGGCGTGCTGTTGGCGAAGGACCACGCTTGTTGCAGACATTTCCTTCAGTTCCTGCTCGCTCCAGTTCTCCGACAAGACTGCGAAGGATGGGTTCTTCCCGTTGAAGAGCGTGCGCCGCACCCCTCCCCCTACCCCCTCCCGCAAGGGGAGGGGGCGTGACGTTATTCCTTGTGTGGCGACACGATTTCACGGCGCGCCTTCATCCGGCTCCGGCGGCCAGAGCCAGGCGGCGCCGCGCACGCCCGAGGAATCGCCGTGAACCGGCGGCCGCAGCCGGGTGTCGACGCGATCGGAGAAGACGAAGCGGCCCCAGAGCCGCGGCACGGTCTCGTAGAGACGCCCGATATTGGAGAGGCCGCCACCCAGCACGATCACCTCGGGATCGAGCAGGTTGACGACATGGGCGAGGCCGCGCGCCAGCCGCTCCTCGTAGCGTGCCATCACCGCCTGGGCGATGGCCTCGCCGCCGGCCGCCGCTTGCGCGATCGCGGCGGCGGCGAGAGGCCGGCCGGCCTTGCCGCGATACTCCGCTTCCAGTGCGGGGCCGGAGAGGAAGGTCTCGATGCAGCCCTCGCGTCCGCAATAGCAGGGACGCCCCTCGAGCTCGCCCGCCATCGGCCAGGGCAGGGGATTGTGGCCCCATTCGCCGGCGATCGCATTCGCACCGAGGAGCGGCCTGCCGTGGATCGCGATGCCGCCGCCGACGCCGGTGCCGAGGATTACGCCGAACACCAGATGGGCGCCGGCCCCGGCGCCGTCGACCGCTTCCGATACGGCGAAGCAGTTCGCATCGTTCGCCACCCGCACCGGCCGCGCCAGCAGCCGCTCCAGATCGCGGTCGAGCGGCTTGCCGATGAGCCAGGTCGAGTTCGCGTTCTTGACCAGGCCGGTCGCGGGCGAGATCGCGCCCGGAATCCCCACGCCGACGCTCGCCCGCGCGGGATCGCCGGTCGTCTCTCCCGGCAACGAGGTCTCGAGCTCGTTCACCAGCCGCCCCACGGCCGCGAGCGTCGCTTCGTATTCGCCGCGCGGGCTGGCCACACGCCGGCGCGTCAGCACCTCGCCTTTGGCGCCGAGGAGGATAGCCTCGATCTTGGTGCCGCCCAGATCGACCCCGATACGGGCCCGTCCGGCCGGCGGCGCTGCGCCTTTCACCTCATGCCTCGCTGCGTACGGCCGTGACGGGGCCGATTCCGGGGGCCCGGGCGGGCCGGTTTCCCCGGACATGTGGCCAAAATGGGTCTGCATCCTTGGCCTGAGCCGGAATTTCCACGGTTTTTCGGAGACTTCGTCGCGGTTGAAAGCATCGCCGATCAACAAAATATTAACGATGCCGGGGTTATGCGTTAATAGATGTCCTAGCCTTCATGGGAACGTCGGTCGCGGGGTCCACGTCAGGGATGGGCCTCGGTTTGAGTACTGACTCCGTGGGCGTCCGGGGGCGGCATGAACGACACGATACGTGAATTTCCGACGACGGATGGCTCGCGCCGCAGCGGCGACGGCAAGACCGTGCTCATCGTCGAGGACAACGAGCTCAACATGAAGCTCTTCCATGATCTCATGGAAGCGCACGGCTACAACATCCTGCAAACCCGCGACGGCATGGAAGCGCTGAAGCTCGCGCGTCAGCACCGTCCGGACCTGATCCTGATGGACATCCAGCTGCCCGAGGTGTCGGGGCTGGAGGTCACGAAATGGATCAAGGAGGACGACGATCTCCGGGCGATCCCGGTGATCGCGGTGACGGCCTTCGCCATGAAGGGCGACGAGGAGAAGATCCTCCAGGGCGGTTGCGAGGCCTATATCGCCAAGCCCATCTCCGTCGCGCAGTTCCTCAGCACCGTCGAGCGGTTCTTGCGGTAGATCGGATTTAATCGATGTCGGGACGAGTCCTTGTCGTCGACGATGTGGCCGCCAACCGGCGGCTGCTGGAGGCCAAGCTCTCGGCCGAATATTTCGACGTCACGCTCGCCGAGAACGGCCCCGACGCGCTGGCCAAGATCGAGCAATCGCCGCCGGACATCGTCCTGCTCGACGTGATGATGCCCGAGATGGACGGGTTCGAGGTCTGCCGGCGCATCCGCGCCGATCCGCGCTCGGCCCATCTGCCGGTGGTGATGGTCACGGCGCTTTCCGACGTCTCGGACCGCGTGCGCGGCATCGAGGCCGGCGCCGACGATTTCCTCACCAAGCCGGTCAACGACCTCGCCCTCTTCGCGCGGGTGCGTTCGCTCCTGCGCCTCAAGCTGATGATGGACGAGTGGCGCGTGCGCGAGGCGGTCTGGAACCGCTTCGCCATGGACGGCGCGCCGGCCAGCGACGAGGTCGATCACGGCCGCGCCCGCGTGCTGCTGATCGCCAAGCCGGGCGACACCGCCGACCGGGTGACGCAAACCCTGGCGCAAGACAAGAACGACACGCTGCTGCTGCCGGCGGGGCCCGACGCGGTCCAGCGGGCGCGCAGCGAGGCCTTCGATCTCGTGATCGTCGATTTCGCCATCGGGGCCTCGGAGGGCCTGCGCATCTGCTCGCAGCTGCGCGCCTATGAAGGCACGCGCCAGCTGCCGATCCTGGTGATCGTCGGCTCGATCGACGCGCCCGAGCTGGCCAAGGCGCTCGATATCGGCGCCACGGATTACCTGGTCGAGCCCATCGACGGCAGCGAGCTCCAGGCCCGCACCCGCACTCAGGTGCGCCGCTCGCGCTATTACGACCTGCTGCGCCGCCATTACGAGAAGGGCCTGTCGCTGGCCCTCATCGACAGCCTCACCGGCCTCAACAACCGCCGCTACATGGAGCAGCATCTGGCCGAGCTGATGCGCCGCACCAACGCGTCGGGCAAGCCGCTCTCGCTCCTCGTCGGCGACATCGACCATTTCAAGCAGGTCAACGACCGCCACGGCCATGCCGCGGGCGACGAGGTGCTCAAGGAGGTGGCGCGGCGGCTGACCGCCAATCTGCGCAGCTTCGACATGGTGGTGCGGCTGGGCGGCGAGGAGTTCTTCGTGGCCATGCCCGAGGTCGGCTACGAGGCCGCCCTCTCGGTCGGCGACCGCCTGCGGAAATCCGTCGCCGAGAAGCCGATCCAGATTCCCGGCCAGGACGCCATCCCCGTCACCATCAGCCTCGGCGTGACGCTCGCCGACATCGACGAGCCGATGGAAGCCGGCCTCAAGCGCGCCGACCAGGCGATGTACCGGGCCAAGCAGTCCGGCCGCAACCGTGTCGACGCCCTGCCGGCGCCAAGCCAGGAACCGCCGAAGAAGGCCGTCGCGGGCGAGTAGGAGGCCGAACCGGTTTCCGTTCTGGGCCTCGGCAAGGCTTTCTGGCGCAAACCCCCTCTCATTGTCATCCGACAATTGTCGCCTTGCCGGCCCATCGGCACGCGCGCCACTATCGCTGCTGCGACGTTCCCCGAGACATCATCAGCAGACAAGGGCAGGCTATGTCGGCATCGGATTCCGATCTTCTCTACATCTCCGGCACGGAGGCGCTGGCCGCCTTCAAGGCGCGCAAGCTGTCGCCGGTCGAGCTGATGCGGGCCATGATCGCGCGCGCCGAGGCGGTCAATCCGAAACTCAACGCCATCACGCTGCCTTATTACGAGCAGGCGCTCGCGGGCGCCAAGGAAGCGGAGCGCCGCTATATGGGGAAGGGCGAGGGCCCTCGCGCGCTCGAAGGCCTGCCGCTCGCCTCCAAGGACATGTCGCATATCGCGGGCGAACCGGTCTCGATGGGCTCCTGGAGCTACGAGGCCTATCGCAGCGACCATACCTCGCCCACGATCGGGCGGCTGATCGCGGCGGGCGCCCTCGTCCATATGCGCACCACGGCGCCGGAGATGGGCTTCTCCGGCATCACCCGCAGCCCGCGCTACGGCATCTCGCGCAATCCCTGGAACCTCGATTTCACGCCGGGCGGCTCCTCGGGCGGCTCGGCCGCGGCGGTCGCGGCCGGCATGACCGTGATCTCGGACGGCTCCGACGGCGGCGGCTCGATCCGCATCCCGGCCTCGGCCTGCGGGCTCGTCGGCTACAAGGCGCCGGCGGGGCGCAATCCCAACGACCGGAGCCTGCCGCTCGAGCCGCTCATCACCACCGGCCCCATCACCCGCACCGTCGCCGACGCGGCGCTGATGCAGAACGTGGTGAGCGGGCCCCACACCGACGATCTTCTCTCGCTGCGCGAGAAGGTCGTGCTGCCGGAGAAATATCCGTCGATCGCCGGCTGCCGCGTCGCCTATTCGCCGGATCTCGGCTATTACGGCGTCGAGGAGAGCGTCGCCCGCAACACCAAGGCGGCGCTCGAGGTCTTCCGCGGGCTCGGCTGCACGGTGGAGGAGGTGAAGGTCCCCTGGACCACCGCCAATCTCGATTGCTGGAAGATCTATTGGGAGGCGCTCTATGCCGCGCTCATGAAGGACATGATGCCGCAATGGCGCGACCGCATCGATCCCTTCGTGGTCGGCATCGTCGAGCGCGGCCTGAAGCGCAGCGGCGTCGAGGTCTACGAGACCACGCTCCATCGCGGCGCCATGTATCAGGGCATCGTCCCCTTCCTCGAAAAGTACGACGTGCTGGTCTGCCCGACCCTGGCGGTGCCCTCGATGCCGGTCACCCATTCGGAGACCGACCCGAACTTCAAGATCGCGGGGAAGCCGGCCGATCCCTATTGCGGCTGGTTCATGACCAGCCCCTTCAATCTGCTGGGCCAGCTGCCCGTGATCACCGTCCCGTCCGGCATCGGCAGCCACGGCGTGCCGACCGGCATCCAGATCGTCGGCCGCTCTTACGACGACGCCAACGTCTTCCGCTTCGCCGCCGCCTTCGAGCAGGCGGCGCCCTGGCGCGGGCGACGGCCGGCACTCTAGCCCCGGCCGCTGCGGTCTTGACGGGAAGGTGGCGTTAGGTTGGAGTATGCCGCCATAGAAATACAACCAAAAATAGTGACGAGGCCACGCCAGCCGGGCGACCTTGGAGCCCCGCGAGTCGGTGGGCTAGACAGGCGGAGTCGCTCGAGGATCTGAACGCCCCTATGATTGCCGCCCCGACCCTGTCACCGGTCCACCGTGCCGCGCTGGCCTCGCACCTGACCGAGGTGTTCGGCTTCACGGCGCTGCGTCCGGGCCAGGCGCAGGCGATCGAGGCGCTGCTGGGCGGGCGCCATGTGCTGGCGGTGATGCCGACGGGGGCCGGCAAGTCGCTCTGCTACCAGCTGCCGGCCCTGGTGCTGGGCGGGCTCACGGTGGTGGTTTCGCCGCTGCTGGCGCTCATGCGCGACCAGGTGGCGGCGCTGCGGCTCAACGGCATCGCCGCTGCCAGCATCAACTCCGACCAGAGCCGCGACGACAACATCGCCGTCTGGCGGCGGGTCCAGGCGGGCGAGGTCCGGCTGCTCTATCTCTCGCCCGAGCGGCTCATGACCGAGGCCATGCTGAGCGCCCTGGCGAAGCTCGACCTCAAGCTCGTCGCCATCGACGAGGCCCATTGCATCTCGCAATGGGGCCCCGCCTTCCGACCCGAATATGAGGCGCTCTCCTCCTTGCGCGAGCGGTTTCCGGGCGTGCCGATCGTCGGGCTCACCGCCACCGCAGACCCGGCGACGCGGGCCGACATCGCGGCCAAGGTTTTCGCCGGGCAGGTCGTCTCCGTGGTCACCGGCTTCGACCGCCCGAACCTGTCGCTCGCCGTCACGCTCAAGGACGGCTGGAAGAAGCAGGTGCTCGAGTTCGTGAAGGCGCGGGCGGGGCAGAGCGGCATCGTCTATTGCCTCTCGCGCAAGAAGACCGAGGAGGTGGCGGCGCTGCTGCAGGAGGCGGGCCACAAGGCGCTGGCCTTCCATGCCGGCATGGAGAGCGCCGTCAAGGAGCAGATCCAGGACCGCTTCATGACCGAGCCCGGCATCGTCATGGTGGCGACCATCGCCTTCGGCATGGGCATTGACAAGCCCGACATCCGCTATGTGCTCCATACCGACCTGCCGGCGAGCCCCGAGGCCTATTACCAGGAGATCGGCCGCGCGGGCCGCGACGGCGAGCCGGCCGACACCATGATGCTCTACGGCCTCGACGACATCCGCATGCGCCGGCTCTTCATCGAGCAGGAGGAGAGCGCGCCCGAGCGCAAGCGGCGCGAGCATAAGCGGCTCGACGCCCTGATCGCCTATTGCGAGGCGCCCGAATGCCGCCGGCGCATGCTGCTGCGCTATTTCGGCGACGAGAGCGGCCCTTGCGGCAATTGCGATGTCTGCCTCGATCCCGTGGAGACGCGCGAGGGCACGGCCGAGGCGGGGCTCGTGCTCGAGATGGTCCGCCGCACCGGCCAGAAGTTCGGCGCCGCCCATATCGTGAATCTCCTGCGCGGGGCGAAGAACGAGAAGACCGCGAGCTTCGGTCACGAGGCGCTGCCGGGCTTCGGCGCGGGCGCCGAGCGCGGCCAGAACGAATGGCAGGGCATCATCCGCCAGATGGTGGCGGCCGGCCTGCTCGATATCGACATCCAGGGCTATGGCGGCTTGCGCGCCACGCCGCCGGGTCTGGCCCTGCTCAAGGGCGGGGGCAGCTTCCGCTACCGTCCGGACCGGCTGGGCAAGGCCTCTCGGAAGGAGCGCGCGGCCTCGAGGGCGACCAAGGGCTCGGAGGATCTCGACGCCGCCGGTGCCGAGCTGCTGCAGCGGCTCAAGGCCCTGCGGCTGACGCTCGCCAAGGCCCGCCATGTGCCGGCCTATGTGATCTTCTCCGACCGCAGCCTTGCCGACATGGCGGCCAAGCGCCCGCGCGACGAGACCGAATTCGCGGGGGTCTTCGGCGTCGGCGAGGCCAAGCGGCGCGAGTTCGGGAAGCTGTTCCTGCAAGAAATCAGTAGCCGCCGAACGGCGTCTTAGTCTTTACGGCGTTGTCCAAGGTCAGGCGCGAATCTCCCCGACAACCTTGATCCGCCCTTGGGCCCGGTTTCGTGACGCGGCCTTCACGGTAATCTCCACATCCTGCCCGAGTGCCGTCAGCAGGCGCATGAGCCGCTGGCTGGAGAAGTTCTCAAGACGACCATTGAGCAGAGCCGAGACCTTCGGCTGATCGATGTCCATGAGCGCTGCCGCGGCGGTCTGGGTCAGTTGGCGCTGCTTCACGATCCGTCTGATGTGGCCCGCAAGCTGCGCTTTTGTGAGTTCCTCTTCCGGTTCGGCAAGCCCCAGATCGGCAAAGACATTGCCGCTACTTGCCGTTACCGGGATACCGGTTTTCCGTCTCTTGACCATTGCTCATAATCCTCTCTGGCCCGCCTCAATCTCTTCTCGATCAGGTCAAGGTCGGCCTTGGGTGTTGCAATTCCTCGTTTGGCCTTCTTCTGAAAGGCATGCAGCACGTAGACGACATCTGTAAATCGGACGGTGTAAACAGCGCGGTAGGTATCGCCGTCAAAGTCTTCCACGATCTCGATGACGTTGGCACCGCCGAAACCTTTGAGCGGCTTCGCGTAGGGAGCCTTGCTGCCGATCTGCGCTTCCCACAATGCACCGCCAATTTTCACTCGGACGGGTGCGGGAAAGGCGCTGGCATCAACCTTGCTGCTGCCGACCCAGCGCACCGGTTTCGGTCGAGTTTCGCGGGCGGCTTCTTTTTTCATGTTTCTAGCCAGCAGTATATGCCTGTTTTGGCATAATTTCAAGCTGAGCTCGGCTTGAATGAGTTCGTCCACCTATTGCTCAAAAGCCGAAGGCCGCGTCCCTTGCGGTGACGCGGCCCTCGGAAATCCCTCACAGCGCCGGGCTCGCCCGGCGCCGGAACGCATGCGGTGCGTTCTTACTTGATCTTATGTTCCTTGAACGCGACATGCTTGCGCGCCACGGGATCGTATTTCTTGAACTCGAGCTTGTCGGTCTTGGTGCGCGGGTTCTTCTTGGTCACGTAGTAGAAGCCGGTGTCGGCCGTGCTGACCAGCTTGACGAGGATGGTGGCGCTCTTGGCCATGGGGCCGCTCCTGATGGGAACTAGGGCTTTGAAAACAGGGGCCGGAAGATAAGGCTTTCCGGGTTTAAGTCAAGTTTCCGAAGGCCTTGGCGGGGGCGGCGAAAGGCCCTAGCCAGCGCCTGCGGTGCCGGCCTGGCGGGGTTTCGCTATATCTTTGATATAACGGAATAAAGTGGGGGATTCCAGGCCCGGCCGGTGGCCCCGCCGCCAGCGCCGCAGGGCCTCCGCCAGCACATATTCGGTCACGTCGACCAGGTTCAGGCCGGCCATGGCCTCGACCGGCCGCCAGGCCAGGTCCTCGAGTTCCCCGTCGCCGGCGATCGAGCCTTCCGCCGTGGCCCCGTCGCCCAGGAAGAAGCGGGTGTTGTAGCGCCGGTGCGAGCCCCGGGGCGTGATCGCCCGGCAGATATAGTCGAATCCCTCGAAGCGCGGCGCCAGGCCGCGGGCCGCGAACTGGCGCCAGATCTCGGCGGCGGGCTCATGCGCGGGCTTGGGGCCGGGCGCCCCCAGCAGCAGCCCCGTCTCCTCGAAGGTCTCGCGGAGGGCGGCGCGCAGGTAGGACGCGGGGCGCTTGCGCGGCGCCGCACGCCGCAGTGCCGTCTCGACGCCCGGCGCCAGATGCTCGGCGAAGCCCGACGGCAGCCGGTCTTGCGGATCGACCCGGCCGCCGGGAAAAACATAGATGTCGGGCAGGAACTTGGCCTTGCCGTGCCGGCGGCCCATCAGCACCTCGGGGCCGCCTCGGGCACCTTGGCGCAGCAGCACGAGGCCCGCCGCATCGACCGGCCGCACCAGGGGCACTGTCGCAGGGGCCGGGTTCTCGGCCGTTTCGCTGGCTGGTTTCTGCAACGCGTCGTCCGTCCGCTTTTCCAACGCCCCGCTCAGGGCTGCTGGCTCTGGCTCACGGCCGCCGCCTCGGTCGCATCGGCGGGCGAGGGCGATTCGCCGAGCGCCACCGCGCGGTTATAGAGCATCGGCTTGCGGATCAGGTCCAGCGCCATCTCGACATCGCCCGCCGGCTCCGACTTCACCTGCGGGCAGGTCTTGCGCAGCTTGTCCATCTCGCCCGTGTCGTTCGGCTTCAGCGCATTGCGCTCGGCCACGGGCACGGCCCGAAGCTGGTTATGCTCGAGTTCGGCCATCAGCTCCGCGGGGCTGTGGCCGCTGGTGCAGATCGAGGGCAGCACGCCCAGCTTGTTGAGGGTGTAGCCCGAAGGCGCGTGGAACCGCGCCCAGGTGAGGGTCAGCTCGCCGCTGTTGGGCAGCCGCAGCACCGTCTGAACCGTGCCCTTGCCGTAGGAGTTGCTGCCGACCACCACGGCGCGCCCGCTGTCCTGCAGCGCCGCCGCCACGATCTCCGAGGCCGAGGCCGAGTTGCCGTTCACCAGCACCACGATCGGCTTGCCGTCGGCCAGGTCGCCGGCGGTCGCCTCGAAATACTGGTGGCTGTCGGGATGGCGGCCATGGGTCGAGACGATGCGGCCCTTCTCCATGAAGATGTCGGCGACGGCGACCGCCTCGTCGAGCAGGCCGCCCGGGTTGCTGCGCAGGTCGAGCACATAGCCGGTGATGGCGCCGGCGCCGATCTCCGACTTGGCATGGGCGATCTCGCGCTCCAGGCTCTCGGAGGTATCCGAGTTGAAGCCGTAGATGTGGAAATAGGCGACGCTGCCCTCGGGATGATAGACCACCGTCTCCGGCACCACATGGGCGCGCGACAGCAGCAGCGTGCTCGGCTGGGTCGCGGCGGCGCGCAGGAGCTTGAGCTCGACCCGGCTGTCGACCGGCCCGCGCAGCTTGTCCACCACCTGGCGCTGGTCCATGCCCGCCACGTCCTGGCCGTCGATGGCGAGGATGATGTCGTCGGGCTGGAGCCCCGCACGCTGCGCCGGGGTGTAGTTCATCACCGAGATGATGCGCACCTTGCCGTCGGCGACGGCGACGCGCACGCCGATGCCGCCGAAGCCTTCGCGCGAGGCGCGGTTCTCGTCGGCATCCGCGGCGCTCGAATAGCGCGAGAAGCCGTCGAGCTTCGAGACCATGCCGTCGAACACGGTCTCGTAGATCTGCTCGGGCGGGGTCAGGGCCAGCTTGGGCGAGGCGAGCTTCGCGGTCTCGACATAGCGCGCCGCGAGCTCGCCCCAGTCGGTCGCGTCATAGGCCGAGGGCGCATCGAACCGCACCGGCGGGCGGCCGTCGATATCGAGCTCGACCTCGGTGCTGTTGCGCCGGAGCGTGACGCCGGGATCGAAGGCGTCGAGGCGCTTCAGCCCCTCGACCGCGACATCGCCCAGATTCATCCGGTCGATATAGACGGAATCGATGTCGTTGAGGCCGGTCACGAACATGTCGCGCGTCTCGTCGCGGTCGGCGGCGCTCTCGCCCGCCTCGCCCGCGCTGCCGCAGCCGGTCAGGGTCAGCACAACCAACAGCGCGGCCAGCGGCAGAAGCCGCGGCGCGGGATCGATCACTTTGCCACCCATAAGGGGTGTCCTCATTCGTCTCGAAGCGGGCGCCAGGACCCGGGGCCATCTCAACCGGTCGTCCGGCTATCCTGCCGGATTGGCTGGCAGATTAGCAAAAAAAGCCGAAAAGGCGACACATCCCGGGGTGAGGGGCGTTATTTTTGTCGTGAATTCATGATGGTAGGGCGGCCGAGACAGGGTGCCGCACCTGCGCCGACCCCCGTCACTTGCGACCCCGAGGCCACTCTTCCTGTCCTTCCCCCTTGTGAGGGTGTACAGACCGGGGGCATCGAGGACAGGTGTTCGGGGACATCGAGGACACCCTGATCCTCCCCCATCAAGGGGAAGGGGATCATTTAAGGGCCCTCAGACCGCTTCCCGCTCCAGCGCCTCGCCGGTGGCGACGGGATGCGCCATGGCTTGGTGCAGCTCGTCCTCGTCGAGCTCATGCTCCAGCCGGCTGATCACCACGGTGGCGACGCAGTTGCCGACCAGGTTGGTGAGGGCGCGGCATTCGCTCATGAACTTGTCGATGCCGACCAGGATCGCCAGCGCCTGGATCGGGATGTCGGGGACGATGGCGAGCGTGGCCGCGAGCGTGACGAAACCGGCGCCCGTGACGCCCGAGGCGCCCTTCGAGGTCAGCATGGCGATGGCGAGGATGCCGAGCTCCTGGCCCAGTGTCAGCGGCGTGTTGGTGGCCTGGGCCAGGAACAGCGTCGCCAGCGTCATGTAGATGTTGGTGCCGTCGAGATTGAAGCTGTAGCCGGTCGGGATCACGAGGCCGACCACGGCCTTGGACGCGCCGAGCCGCTCCATCTTCTGGATCATGTGCGGCAGCACCGTCTCCGAGGAGCTGGTGCCGAGCACGATCAGGAGCTCGTCCTTGATATAGGCGATGAAGCGCAGGATCGAGAAGCCGGCGAAATGCGCGATCGTGCCCAGCACCAGCAGCACGAACAGGATGCTGGTCGCGTAGAAGGTCAGGATCAGCTCGACCAGGTTCCAGAGCGCCCCCACGCCATAGGCGCCCACCGTGAAGGCCATGGCGCCGAAGGCGCCGATCGGCGCCACCCGCACGATCATGCCGATGATGCGGAAGAACAGCTTGCCCGCGCCGTCGATGACGGCCGCGATGCGCTCGCCCAGCGCCCCCAGGCGCGGGATCGCGAAACCGGTGAGGATCGCGACCAGCAGGACCTGGAGCAGGTCGCCCTTGGCGAAGGCGTCGAAGAAGCTGTTGGGGATGATGGCGAGGAGATGGCCGACGACGCTGTCCTCATGCGCGCGGGTGACGTAGCTGGAGACGAGCTTCGGGTCCAGCGTCGCCGGATCGATGTTGAAGCCGCTGCCGGGCTTGACCAGGTTGGCGACCACGAGCCCGATCGCGAGCGCCAGGGTCGAGACCAGCTCGAAATAGACCAGGGTCTTGATCCCGATCCGGCCGACCTTCTTCATGTCGCTCATCGAGCCGATGCCATGCACCACGGTGCAGAAGATCACCGGCGCGATCATCATGCGGATGAGGGCGATGAAGGCGTCGCCCAAGGGCTTCATCGCCGTGCCCACCGCGGGGAAGGCCCAGCCGAGCGTCGCACCCACCGCGATGGCGATGAGCACCTGGACGTAGAGGATCGAGTACCACGGGCGGTGCGTGGGGGGCGCGTCCTGGGGAATCGCGGTCATCGAGAGGGCACCGGGGAAAAGAGGGCTCTCTTTGAACTAAGCCTGATCCGCGCCGAGGGAAAGTCCCACTTTCGTCTCCCCTGCCTTCGTGGGGCGGGGCGTCCCGCTACCGCTTCTTCTTCCCGCGCTTCGGCCCTTTGCCCCCTTTGTGACGAGGGCCTTTGCCGGCGCTGCGCTTCGCCGCCTTGTGCCTGGCGACGCCGGGCTTGCGGGAGGGCGGAGCGAAGCCGCCGGCCCTCCGGCCCTCGCCGCGCGGCGGCGGCGCCGGCTCCGCGGCGGCCTCCTCGCCCTCGATGATATGGAGCAACAGGCCGCCGGTCGCGGGGTCGGCCTCGACGAGGCGCAGATGGACCGGCTCGCCCAGCCGGTATTCGCGGCCCCAGCGCCTGCCGATCAGCGCATGGGCCCGCTCGTCATGGTCGTACCAGTCGTCGGGCAGGCTGCCCATCGGCACCAGGCCGCTGGCGCCGCTGTCCTCGAGCGTGACGAACAGGCCGAAGCGGGTGACGCCGTTGATGCGGCCCTTGAAGAGCTGGCCCTCGCGGTCGGCGAGGAAGGCCGCCGCGTAGCGGTCCATCGCGTCGCGCTCGGCGGCGGCGGCCCGCCGCTCGGTCGAGGAGATATGCTGGCCGAGGCTCTCGAAATTCGCCTCGGCATCCTTGGGCAGGCCGTCCTCGCCGAAATGATGCGCGTCGATCAGCGCGCGATGCACCAGGAGGTCGGCATAGCGGCGGATCGGCGAGGTGAAATGGGCGTAGCGCGAGAGCGCCAGGCCGAAATGGCCGAGATTATGCGGGCTGTATTGTGCCTGGGCCTGGGTGCGCAGCACCAGGTCATGCACCATGGCTGCATAGGTCGAGCCCTGCACCTTCACCAGCAGGTCGGTGAACATCTTCGGCCGCAGCACCTGCCCCTTGGCGAGCTTGAGGCCGAGGCCGCCGAGGCTTTCGCGCAGCGCATCGACCTTGGCGGCGTCGGGCTGGTCATGAACGCGATACATCACCGGTCGATTGCGCAGCTCGAGCGTCTCGGCCGCGGCGACATTGGCCGCGATCATGAATTCTTCGATCAGTTTATGACTGTCCAGACGCTCGCGCGGTGCGATCTTGAGGATGCGGCCCTGCTCGTCCAGCACCACGCGGCGCTCGGGAATGTCGAGCTCGAGCGTGCCGCGCCGCTCGCGTTCCGAGAGCAGCGCCTTGAACGCGCCATAGAGCGGCCTGATCACGGGATCGAGCAGGGGGGCCGTCAGCTCGTCGGGCCTGCCGTCGATCGCGGCCTGGACGCGGGTATAGGTCAGCCGTGCCGCCGAGCGCATCAGCCCGCGATAGAAGCGGTGCGAGAGCTTCTCGCCCTGCGCGCTGAAGACCATGCGCACCGCGAGGCAGCCGCGATCCTCGGCGGGCTTGAGCGAGCACCAGCCGTTGGAGAGCTCCTCGGGCAGCATCGGCACGACGCGGTCGGGGAAATAGACCGAGTTGCCCCGCTCGCGCGCCGCGCGGTCGAGGGCCGAGCCGGGCCGGACATAGTGCGCCACGTCGGCGATGGCGACCACCACCTGCCAGCCGCCCGGATTCTTCGGATCGTCATCCTCCGTCGCCCAGACCGCGTCGTCGAAATCGCGCGCATCCTCGCCGTCGATGGTGACGAGCGGCAGGTCGCGGAAATCGGTGCGCTGGCCCAGCGTGACGGGGCCGGCGTGACGCGCCTCGGACAGCGCTTCCTCGGTGAAGCGGGTCGGGATCTCCTGCTCGGCGATGGCGATGAGGCTGATGGTGCGCGGCTCGCCGAAGCGCCCGAGCCGTTCCGCCACGCGGCCCTGGAGCCTGCCGGTGCGGTGGGTATGCAGCACCTCGAGCGCCACCAGCTCGCCGGGCTCGGCCCCGTTGGTGTGGGGCGGCATGATGCGGTATTCGGCCTTGACGCGCCGGTCGGTCGGCCGGAGCCGGCCGCCGCCTTCGGGATGCTTCTCGAAGATGCCGATGATGCGCGAGGGCTGGCCGACGAGCTGGCGGATGATGCGCGCGCTGTAGCTGTCGGCGCCCGTGCGCGAGAGCCGGGCCAGGATGCGGTCGCCGGCCGCCAGCGCCGGCGCGCCGCGGCGCTCCGGCGCCACCTCGATGCGCGGCGGCGCCTCCTCACTGGTCCAGCTCACCGGCCGCGCCAGCAGGTCGCCGTCGGGGTCGGGTCCCTCGATCGCCAGCACCGCGACCTCGGGCAGCGTGCCGGGGGCCGCCATGCGCCGCTTGCGGCCGCGGTCGATCTCGCCGCTCTCGGCGAGCTCCTTCAGCATCGCCTTCAGCGGGATCTTGTCGGCGCCCTTGATCTGGAAGGCGCGCGCGATCTCGCGCTTGCCGACCGGGGTCGGGCTGTTGCGGATGAACTCGAGAACCTGCTCGCGCGTCGGCAGCGCCGGCGCCTTGCCGCGGGCCATGGCTAGAGGCTCCGCCCCGGGCGCTGGGCGCGCGCGCCGAGGTCGTGGTCGGGATGGAGGATCAGGGTTTGGTCTTGAACTCGATTTCGACGAAGGCGAACTCGTAGGCGTTGGCGTTGATCACGTTATGCTCGACGCCGAGCGGGCGGAAATAGGAGCCGCCCGCCTGGAGCTCCGCGAAGCGCTCCTCCTTGCCGTCCCACAGCTTGAGCTTGCCCGTGGTAAGCGGCACCACGACATAGTCGTACTCGTGGCGATGCCAGGTGGTCTCGGCGCCCGGCGCGAAGCGCCACTGGATCACCCGCACGCGATCATTGTCGACCTGCAGGGTCGGCTGCGCCTTGGGAGCTTCGGCCATGATGGGTCTGGTCCTTCATGCTGGAACATCGAGAGGGCCAGCATAGCAGAGGCGATGCGAAGGAGGAGGGCGCGAGAGGTGACGTGTGATCCCCTCCCCCGGAACGGGGGAGGGCAAGGGAGGGGGCTGCTCGGTCGGTGCAGCCCTCTCCCTGACCCTCTCCCGCACGCGGGAGAGGGGACAACAAACGGACGCCTATTCCCCGTCCGTCTCCGGCGCCGCAGACTCGGTCTTGCCTTTGGCTTTCGCCTTGCTCTTGGCCTTCGTCTTGGCTTTGACCTTGGCGGGCGGTTTCGCCTTCGCGGAGGCCGCGGCCTTGACCTTGGCGGGCTTGGGCTCGCCCTCGGGCGCGTCGTCGTTGGCGGGCGCCGGCTTCGCGCTCGCCTTCTTCTTCGGGGCCTTGCCGCCGCGTTTCACGCCCTTGGCCTGGGCGCGGGCCTCGAGCAGCGGGATCGCCTGCTCGAGGGTGAAGCTTTCGGGCTCGACGCCCTTGGGCAAGGTCGCGTTGATCTTGCCATGCTTCACGTAATGGCCGTAGCGGCCGGCATGGAGCGTCACGGGCTGGCTGTCGGCCGGATGCTCGCCGAGCTTCTTGCCGGGCGGGCCGCCGCGCCCGCCGCGGCCGGTCGAGGGCTCGGCCAGCAGCGCCACGGCGCGGTTCATGCCGATGGTCAGGACGTCGTCGTCCTTGCCCAGCGACTTGAAGCGGTCGCCATGCTTGATATAGGGCCCGAAGCGGCCGATGCCGGCGACCACGGGCAGCTGGTCTTCCGGATGGTTGCCCAGCAGGCGCGGCAGCGACAGCAGCGCGAGGGCCTGGTCGAGCGTCACATCGTTGGGCGCGACCCCGCGCGGCAGCGAGACGCGCTTGGGCTTGGGCGGCTCGGGGGCTGCTGGCGCGGCTTGGGCTTCCGCCGCCCCGTTGGGCTTGGTCTCGTCCTTCTCGCCCTTGGCTTTCTTCTTTTTCTTCTTCGGCTTGGGTGCCGCGGGTACGGCTTCGCCCAGCTGGATATAGGTGCCGTAGGGTCCCTTGCGCAGCGAGACCGGCAGCTTGGTCGCCGGATCCTCGCCCAGGAGCTTCGGGCCCATATCGACATCGGAGCCGTCGCCCTCGCCGTTGCTGACGCCGAGCCGGCGCGTATAGCGGCAGTCCGGATAGTTCGAGCAGCCGATGAAGGCGCCGAACTTGCCGAGCTTGAGCGAGAGCCTGCCCGACTGGCAGCCGGGGCAGAGCCGCGGATCGCTGCCGTCGGCGCGCTCGGGGAAGAAATGCGGCCCCAGCTCCTGGTCGAGCTCGTCGATCACCTGGCTGATCGAGAGATCCTTGGTGCCGGCGACGGCCGCGGAGAAGTCGCGCCAGAAATCGCGCAGCACCGTCTTCCAGTCGATCCGGCCGCCCGAGATGTCGTCGAGCTGGTTCTCGAGATCGGCGGTGAAATTGTATTCGACATAGCGGTCGAAGAAATTCTCGAGGAAGGCCGTGACCACGCGGCCGCGATCCTCGGGGATGAAGCGCTTCTTCTCGAGCTTCACATAATTGCGGTCCTGCAGGACCTGGATGATCGAGGCATAGGTCGAGGGCCGGCCGATGCCGAGCTCCTCGAGCCGCTTCACCAGGCTCGCCTCGGAATAGCGCGGCGGCGGCTGGGTGAAATGCTGCTCGGGCGTGACCTCGTTGAGGGCCACGCCTTCGCGCTCCTTGAGCGCGGGCAGGCGGCCGCCATTCTCGTCATCGTCGGCCGGATCGTCGCGGTCCTCCTGATAGAGGGCGAGGAAGCCGTCGAAGGTGACGACCGAACCGGTCGCGCGCAGCACGGCCTTGCCGTCCTTCGACGCGATATCGACGCTCACCTGGTCGAGGATCGCGCTCGCCATCTGGCTCGCGACCGTGCGCTTCCAGATCAGCTCATAGAGCTTCGCCTCGTCGGCCTCGAGGTAGCGCGCCACGTCGCCGGGCTTGCGGCTGATGTCGCTGGGGCGGATGGCCTCGTGGGCCTCCTGCGCGTTCTTGGCGGTCGATTTGTACTGGCGCGGTTCGTCCGGCACGTATTCCTTGCCGTGCTCGGCCTGGACCAGCTTGCGCGCCGCCGCGATCGCCTCCTGCGAGAGCTGCACGCCGTCGGTGCGCATATAGGTGATGAGGCCGACCGTCTCGCCGCCGAGATCGACGCCCTCGTAGAGCCGCTGGGCGATGCGCATGGTGCGGCTCGCGCCCAAGCCCAGCTTGCGCGAGGCTTCCTGCTGCAGGGTCGAGGTGGTGAAAGGCGGGAAGGGGTTGCGCCGCACCGTCTTGCGCTCGACCGAGCGCACGGCGAAGGGCTCGCCACCTTTCACGATGGCGACCGCGCGCTGCGCGGCCGCCTCGTTGGGCAGATCGAACTTCTCGAGTTTCTTGCCGTCGAGCTCGATCAGGCGGGCCGGAAAGACCTGCCCGGCCTCGGTGCGGAACCTGCCCTCGACGGTCCAGTATTCCTGGGGCTTGAAGGCCTCGATCTCGGCCTCGCGCTCGCAGATCAGCCGCAGCGCCACCGACTGTACGCGCCCCGCCGAGCGGCTGCCGGGCAGCTTGCGCCAGAGCACGGGCGAGAGGGTGAAGCCCACGAGATAGTCGAGGGCGCGGCGCGCGAGATAGGCCTCGACCAGCTCCTTATCGAGCTTGCGCGGATGGCGCATGGCGTCGAGCACGGCCGCCTTGGTCACCTCGTTGAAGACCACGCGCTCGACCTCGACGCCTTCCAGCGCCTTGCGCCGCTTGAGCTCCTCCGTCAGGTGCCAGGAGATGGCCTCGCCCTCGCGGTCGGGGTCGGTCGCCAGGATCAGCCGGTCGGCACCCTTGACGGCGCTCGCGATCTCCTTGAGCCGTTGCTCGCCGCGGCCTTCGACCTGCCAGCTCATGGCGAAGTCCTCGTCCGGGCGCACGGAGCCGTCCTTCGGCGGCAGGTCGCGCACATGGCCGAAGCTGGCCAGCACGTGATAGCCCTTGCCAAGATACTTATTGATGGTCTTCGCCTTGGCAGGCGATTCCACGACGACGATGCTGTTCATCGGCTCCGTCAATTCCGCTCCGGCTCCGTAGATCCCGCCTGCAAACCCGGTCATCTGACGCTTCGCCCGTGACCGGACGGCACGTCGGCGAGGGTGGCGGGACTAGGTCGGCAGGAGCGAAACGCGGTCGCCCGGATGGCGCTCCAGCCGGCCGGCGAGCTCAAGATCGAGCAGCGCCGCCCGCACGACGGGGGGTGACATTTGGCATCGGCGGACCAGTTCGTCAACCGATACCGGCGCAGAACCCAGCAATTCCGCGAGCTTGCGGGCCGATTCCGAGCCTGTCGCCGCCTCGTCTCCAGCCGGCCGCCGGCCGTCTGAAGTGCCGAGACTGGCTTGATTTTCCTTAACGAGGCCTTGCCGGGGCGGTGGGCTGGCGAGGGCAGGAACCTGCGGCGCATCGCCCGGGGTGCTCCGGGCGGCCGGCGACGGGCTCGGAAGGGTCTCTCCGGGACGAATTTGGTCCCGAATCGAGACTATATCGGATGCCGGGGAAGGCCTGCCGGAGTCGCCCGCCGCATCGCCCGGTCCTGCCATGGATGCAGATATAGAGTGTGGGCGCAGGGCGAGCTCGGGATCGAGCCCCAGATGGAGCAGGGCGTCCGCCGCCGTCTCGACCAGCCCGGCGCCCTCGCGCAGCAGCTGGTTGGTGCCGCGGCAGCGCGGGTCGAGCGGTGAGCCCGGGACCGCCATCACCTCGCGCCCCTGCTCGAGCGCGAAACGGGCGGTGGTCAGCGACCCCGATTTGAGGGCGGCCTCGATCACCAGCACGCCCCGCGACAGGCCGGAGACCAGCCGGTTGCGGCGCGGGAAATGCCGCGCCTGCGGCTCGGCGCCGAGCGGCATCTCAGAAACGAGCGCACCGCCCTGATCGAGGATCGCCTGGGCGAGATCCGCATGCTCGGGCGGATAGACCTGGTCGAGCCCGCCGGCGAAGACCGCGACCGTGCCGCTGGCGAGCGCGCCCCGATGGGCTGCGGCGTCGATACCGCGCGCGAGCCCCGACACCACCACGAGCCCCGCGGCGCCCAGCTCCCGCGATAGCTCCTCCGCGAGCCGTCGCCCGCCGGCGGAGGCGTTGCGCGATCCCACCACGCCGACCGCGGCCCGCGACAACAGGGCCGGGTCGCCGCGCAAGGCCAGCAGCGGCGGCGCATCCTCGACCGCGGCCAGCGGCTCGGGATAGAGGGGCTCGCCCAGCGCCAGAAACCGTCCGCCCGCGCGGGCGAGCGCCGCGATCTCGTCTTCGGCCTCGGCGCGCGAGGGCGGGTTCAGCCTTTCGGCGCCCGCCTGCCGCGCCAGATCGGGCAGGGCCCGCAAGGCCTCGGCCGCGCTGTGGAAGCGGTCGATCAGCCGCCGGAAGGTGACCGGCCCGACACTGAAGGTCCGCGCCAGCCGCAGCCGGTCGGCCCGCTCGGGATCGGTGAGAGGCGTGGCGTGGGCGAGAGACATGACGGGAGATTAGACAACGAGGGATTTAACGTCAAGATATACAACCCAAGATTGTTGTCGCATCGCCTGCTCTTAGGTCATTGTCGTTTCGAGCGTATGGAGAAATCGGACAGAACAAAACTCTACCCTTGCGGAAGAGCGGGTGTGGCGCGGCCGGTCGCTTGGTCGATGTAATCGCTACTTTCTACGTTGATTCGTCGGATGGGAGCGTTCAGGCCAGGCTCGCAACAATTCAGACGGAAGTTACCTGCCTCGTGCTCGTATCCGTCCTTTTATGGACTGCCATGGGCGCTATGTATTCATTGAGACTTGCGCCGCTTCATCGCGGCGATGTCAACCTTTGAGAGCCGGAACCATTCTCCGTTTTCCGTCCGCTTGTCTGCAAAGCGACGATGCCAATACAGCTCAATGCCTGGAGGATCGTCCGTACGGATTGCATGAATGAGTCTGCCGCTCTCGGGTAAGCCGGTGCGAACTTGTTTCACGCGCCTCTCCAGATCTTGCCCTCGCCCGATCTTGTAAACGTCTCCCCATTGAATGAGATACACATAGCCATCTTTTGCTCGGACGGCTTTTTCTTTGGCGTCCTTCTCCACTTCGAGAGGGAATAGCGCTGCAACGTCTGCAAACTCCGAATGCAGACCTACCCACTTGCGAAATTGGGAGAGCATTTCTGCTCTCGACGCAAAGTTTGCGTTGAACGTCTGCCGGGCGGGGAATGATGGGTCAGTGCGACGGTACATCGCCATCTGAATCGTATTAGGAATGGCAGCAAAATGTCGGGCAGCTTCTGCGAGTTTCCTCAGAAAATAGTCGTTGGAGTACGCGGTGACACGGCTATTCGGCTCAAATCCAGCTTCGCGCGTGGCATCGCTCCATTTCGACCAGTACACGCCACGCCACTCGTGGATGCGAATGCCCGTGGCTTTAGAAAAAGTATTCCACCCTGGTGGCTGACCGCCGTTCGCCACTGCGAGTCTGCGTATCTCGTTTAGAATTTGGTCGCGTAACATGCCGGCTCCTCGCGTCAGCCCTTCTTCTGCCCGATCTTCGGCTCCTCGCCCTTGAGGAGGCGGCGAATGTTCTCGCGGTGGCGCCACCAGACGAGGGCCGCGACGATGATCGCGAAGATCGCGAGCGCAGGACCCGCGAGGAACCAGGCGAAGACCGGCGCCAGAGCCAAGGCCAGGAGGGCCGAGAGCGAGGAATAGCGAAAGAGGAGGGCGATCAGGAGCCAGGTCGCGCAGGCGAGCGCGCCGACGCGCCAGTCGAGCGCCAGGAGCGTGCCGAGGCTGGTGGCGACACCCTTGCCGCCCTTGAAGCCGAGCCAGACCGGGTAGAGATGGCCCAGCATGGCGCCGCCGCCGGCGATGAGCGGCAGCAACGGCCCGGCTTCGGGGAAGGCGTAGCGCGCGACCAGCACCGCGGCCGCGCCCTTGCCGCCATCGAGCAGCAGGGTCGCCAGCGCCAGCGGCTTGTTGCCGGTGCGCAAGACGTTGGTGGCGCCGATATTGCCGGAGCCGATCTTGCGGATGTCGCCCAGGCCCGCCGCGCCCGTGAGCAGCAGGCCGAACGGGATCGAGCCCAGGAGATAGCCCAGCACCAGCCCGGCCAGATGCAGCCAGGTCAAGTCGAAGCCGGCCGCGGGATCGGCCATCAGGCCCAGGCTTTCATCAGGCGTACGCTTCGTAGACGGTGCGGCCATCCACCAGGGTGCGCAGCACATGGCCCTTCACGGGGCGGCCGTCAAAGGGCGAGTTCTTCGATTTGCTGCGGAAGCGGTCGACCTCGATAACGGCTTTCGCCTCGGGATCGAACAGCAGGAGGTCGGCGGGGGCGCCCTTGGCGAGGCGGCCCTGCGGCAGACGCAGGATGTCGGCCGGCCGGGTCGAGAGCCGGCGGATCAGCTCGATCATCGGCAGCCGGCCCTGATGCACCAGCTCCAGCGACAGGGGCAGCAGCGTCTCCAGCCCGACGATGCCGAACTCGGCATGAGCGAAGGGCACGCGCTTCGATTCCTGGTCGTGCGGTGCGTGATCGCTGGCGATGGCATCGATCGTGCCGTCGGCGACGGCTTGGGCGATGGCGGCGCGGTCGCTTTCGCCGCGCAAGGGGGGCGAGAGCTTGGCGAAGGTGCGGTAATCGCCGACCTCGGCCTCGGTCAGGATGAAATAGGGCGGGGCGGTATCGCAGGTGACCTTCAGGCCGCGCGCCTTGGCGGCGCGGATCGCGGCCACGGAATCGGCCGTCGAGACATGGGCGACGTGGTAGCGCGCGCCGGTCATGGCCACGAGATGGAGATCGCGCTCGATCATCATCACCTCGGCGTCGCGCGGGATGCCCGGCAATCCCAGCCGCGTGGCGAGCTCGCCGCCATTCATGACGCCGCCCGAGGCCAGATCCGGCTCCTCGGGATGCTGCAGGATCAGGAGATCGAAGGTGCTGGCATAGCTCATCGCGCGCCGCAGCACGCGCGCGCTGGCGACCGCCTTGGTGCCGTCGGTGAAGCCGAGCGCCCCATTCTCGGCCAGCAGCCCCAGCTCGACGATATGCTGGCCCTCGAGCCCGCGCGTGACGGCGCCGTAGCAATAGACCTTGGTGCCCTTGGTCTCCCGCGCGCGCCGGGCGATGAACTCGACGCCGGCGACCTGGTCGATGACAGGGTCGCTGTTGGGCAGCGTCACCATGCTGGTGATGCCGCCCGCCGCGGCCGCCTCGCTCGCGGTCGCGATCGTCTCCTTATGCTCCTCGCCGGGCTCGCGCAGCTGGACGCGCATATCGACCAGGCCCGGCACCAGGCAATGGCCGTTGCAATTGATCTCGATAGCGTCGGCCGGCAGGCCGGAGCGGCCGAGATCGGGGCCCAGATCGGCGATCTCGCCATCGATCACCAGGAGGCCGCCCGGGCCGTCATAGCCCGAGGTCGGATCGATCAGCCGCGCATTGAGGAAGGCGGTCGGGCGGGGCGGTTGCCTTGTGCCGCGGGTCATGGCCTCAGCTCCCGAGATTGTCGCGCAGGCTGCGCGTCAGGAGATCGAGGCAGGCCATGCGCACGGCCACGCCCATCTCGACCTGCTCGCGGATGGCACTGCGGCCGATATCGTCGGCGACCTCGCTGTCGATCTCGACGCCGCGGTTCATCGGGCCCGGATGCATGATGAGGGCGTCCGGCTTGGCCGCACCCAGCTTGTCGTAATCGAGGCCGAAGAAGCGGAAATATTCCCGGATCGAGGGCACGTAGGAGCCCTGCATGCGCTCGGTCTGGAGCCGCAGCATCATGACGATGTCCGCGCCCTCGAGCCCCTTGCGCATGTCGGTGAAGGCCTTGACCCCGAGCTTCTCGATGGCGGCGGGCAGGAGCGTCGGGGGCGCGATCACCCGCACCGTGGCACCCATGGTGGTGAGGAGATGGATGTTGGAGCGCGCCACGCGGCTGTGGAGGATGTCGCCGCAGATCGCCACGATCAGCCCCTCGAGCCGGCCGCGCCGGCGGCGGATGGTGAGCGCGTCGAGCAGCGCCTGGGTCGGATGCTCGTGCGTGCCGTCGCCGGCATTGATGACGGCGCAATCGACCTTCTGCGACAGCAGGTTGACGGCGCCCGAGTCCGGGTGGCGCACCACCAGCACGTCGGGATGCATGGCGTTGAGGGTGATCGCGGTGTCGAGCAGCGTCTCGCCCTTCTTGATCGAGCTCGCCTGCACCTGCATGTTGACGACGTCGGCGCCGAGCCGCTTGGCCGCGAGCTCGAACGAGGTGCGGGTGCGGGTGGAGTTCTCGAAGAACAGGTTCATGACCGTGCGGCCGAGCAGGAGCGAGCCCTTCTCCTTCTGGCGCATGCGGTCGATATAGGATTCGGAAAGGTCCAGCAGCCCCGAGATTTCGTCTCGGGTGAGGCCATCGATGCCGAGCAGATGGCGGTGCCGGAAACTCAGCGGTGCCGGCCTTTCGGTGCTGCGGGTCATCGAGGCCGGACTATAAGCACGGGGGCCTGAGGGGAGCAAGCGCGGTTACGTGATTCGGTATTCACATCTCCTCCCCCGCGCTGCGGGGGAGGATTAAGGAGGGGGCTGCTCGGTATCTGATATCGCGCAGCCCCCTTCCTAACCTTCCCCCGTTCCGGGGGAAGGGACGGAGGTCGTAACGACTCGGGACTCCGCTCACTTTTCCACAGGTACGGCCGGCCGCCTCAGGCTGCGAATCCAGGCATGGACCGGGAGCGGCAGGTAGAGCAGCAGCAGGATCACCGCCGTCCAGATCAGCCCGCGCGAGCCCAGATGGTCCATGGCGGTGCCCGCCACGACCGGGCCGGTCAGCGTGCCGATTCCCCACATCAAGGTGAAGACCGCGCTCGCGGTGGCGAGGTCGCTGCCGGTGAAGCGCTCGCCCAGCATGATGACGCCGAAGCTGTAGAGCATGGCGAAGATGCCGCCGGCGACGAAGAACAGTGCGAAGCCGGGAATCTCGGCGCTGATCGCGAAGGGGACGAGCAGGAAACCGCCGATGCTGACGAGGAGGCAGAGCAGGAACAGCAGGCGGCGGTTCATGTGATCGGCGAGCCAGCCCAGCGGGTATTGCAGCGCGATGCCGCCGAGGCTCATCACCGTCATGATCAGGAAGGCGCGCTGTTCGGTGGTGCCGTGGTCGACCGCGTAGATCGCAAAGAAGGTGTGGAAGGCCTCGCCCACCGCCGCGAACAGGAAATTCAGCAGGTAGGCCATCGGCGCCAGGAAGAAGAAGCGCAGGAAATGCACGCTGGACCGGCCCTCGAGCCGTGGCACCGCGCTGCCCGCGAGCAGCGTGATCACGCAGCCCACGAGCGAGAAGCCGGCTGCCACCAGGAAGGGCGCAAAGCCCGAAGAGCCCGTAATCAAGAGCAACACAGGACCGAGCGCCATGCCGGCCGACGAGGCGGTCGCGTAGATCGCGATGATGCGGCCGCGCTTCTCGTCGGGCGCCATGGTGTTGATCCAGGCCTCGCTCGCGACCCAGATGACCGAGCCGCAGCAGCCCAGAATGAAGCGCAAGGGGAACCAGGCCCAATAGTCGGGGAAGACCGGCAGCAGCACATAGATCACCGCCGACATGAGCATCGCGATCAGGAGCAGGCGGCGCGCGCCCAGCCAGCGCAGGAGGCGGCTGCTCATGGGGGCGGCGATGATGGTGGCGAGAGCGCTCGCGGCGGTGCTGGCCCCGATCATGCCCTTGTCGATGCCCTGGCGCTCGAGGATCAGCGCCAGGAGCGGGAAGGTCACGCCGTAATTGAGCGTCGCCAGCGTGACGGCCGCGATCACGCAGGCGAGGCTGCGCGTCCTCGCGCCGCTGCTGGCCGCGTGCGTCGCGTCCATCAGATGGCGCCGTCGGCCTTCAAGCGGTCGATCTCGGCGTCGCCGACGCCCAGGATCTCCTTCAGCACCTCTTGCGTGTGCTGGCCCGCATAAGGCGGCGCCATGCGGTATTCGACCGGCGTTCCGGAATAGTTGATGGGGTTGCCGATCAGGTCGACCTGGCCCGAGCCCGCCAGCGGATGCGGCATCGAGATCTTCATGCCGCGATGCAGAATCTGCGGGTCCTCGAACACCTGCTTGACATTGTTGACCGGGCTCGCAGGGACGCCGAGCTTGGCCAGCCCCTGGTCCCATTCCGCCTGGGTCTTGGCGCGGGTGAGGGGCGGCAGGAGCTCGTCATAGAGCACGCGCCGGTTCTGGACCCGGGCCTCGTTGGTGGCGAAGCGCGGATCGGTCGCGAGCTCCGGCGCGCCGGCGAAGGCGCAGAACTTCTGGAACTGCGAATCGTTGCCGACCGCGAGCAGGAAATAGCCGTCGGCGCATTCCAGCACGTTGTAGGGCACGATGTTGGGATGCTCGTTGCCGACGCGCACCGGCACCTTGCCGGAGGTGAGGTAGTTGAGGCCGACATTCACCAGCCAGGCGACCTGGGTATCGAGCAGCGCCAGGTCGATATACTGGCCCTGGCCGGTCTGGTTGCGGTGATGGAGGGCCGCCAGGATGGCGCTCGTCGCATACATGCCGCACATGACATCGGCGATGCCGACGCCGACCTTCATCGGCGGACGGTCGCCTTCGCCGGTCACGCTCATGATGCCCCCCAGCCCCTGCGCCAGCAGGTCGTAGCCCGCGCGCGGCGCGTAGGGCCCGGTCTGGCCGAAGCCGGTGATGGAGCAATAGATCAGCTTCGGATGCTGGGCCTTCAGATCGTCATAGGCGAGCCCGTAGCGCGCCATGTCGCCGACCTTGAAGTTCTCGATCATGATGTCGCAGCGCGCGATCAGCCGCCGGGCCAGCGCCTGCCCGGCGGGCTTCGCGACGTCGATCGTGACCGAGCGCTTGTTGCGGTTGCTCGAGAGGTAGTAGGCGCTCTCGGCGGTGTTGGCGCCGTTCTTGTCCTTGATATAGGGCGGGCCCCATTTGCGGGTGTCGTCGCCCTGGCCCGGCCGCTCGATCTTGATGATGTCGGCGCCGAGATCGCCCAGGAGCTGGGTGCAGGTGGGGCCGGCGAGGATGCGGCTCAGATCGAACACGCGGAGACCCGCGAGCGGTCCAGACATGACGGGATCCGTGGCAGTAGGGTTGTAACGGAAAGGCCCAATTGGTGGGGCGCACTCTGGCGGCGGGCGCCGGCCGGGTCAACGGGCAGGGGAAGGCACCCGCCAAGCCCTTCAGGGAGCGCGATTCAGCGCATCGAGCGCCCCCTGGAGGATGTAGGCGGCGGCCATCTTGTCCACCACCTCGGATCGCCGCTTGCGACTCATGTCGGCCTCGTCCACGAGGAACCGCTCGATCGCGGCGGTGGAGAAACGCTCGTCCCAGAGCAGGGTCGGCAGGTCGCGGCGCGCCATCAGGTTGGCCGCGAACTGGCGCACCGACTGGCAGCGCGGCCCCTCGCTGCCATCGAGCGCCACCGGCAGCCCGATCACGAGGCCGGCGACGCGCCGCTCGTCGATCAGGGCCTCGAGCCGGGCCGCATCCTCGCCGAACTTGGTGCGGCGAATCGTATCAAGAGGGGAGGCGACCCGTCGGTCCGGATCCGAGAGGGCCATGCCGATGGTCTTGGTGCCGACATCGAGCCCCATCAGCGCGCCTCGCGGCGGCAGGGCTTGGCGCAGGGCATCGGCGGCGAGCAGCGGCATCGCTCTTTCCTAGAGCGGCGAGGGGGCTGCAGCAAGCGCGGCTTTGCATTGCCTCCTCCGCCGCTTTGCAGGGTGGATCGAGGAGGGGGCCGCTCGGTCTGTGCAGCCCTCTCCCTGGCCCTCTCCCGCAACGCGGGAGAGGGGACAATCATGTGTTGCCGCCTTCGCCACGGACTCGACATCCTCGCCTTGGTCCCCGTATTGATGGTCCGGCCTGCGGGCGAGGGGGAGTTCATCTGTCGTATGCGTGACATGCCTGACGTCCGGGACTGCCGCGGTATGCGGCGCGCACCGCCCATGGCGGCGTCGCGTTCTCGCCTGCCGGTTCCCTGGCATGGCAGCGCCGGGCCTTGATCGATGGTTGAAGGGTTTCCCGGCGCCTATTTTCTCAAGGGTATCCTGGTGGGGCTGGCGATCGCGGCGCCGGTCGGGCCGACGGCCCTGATCCTGGTGCGCCGCACGCTGGCGCGCGGCTGGCCCGCGGGTCTTGCGACCGGGCTGGGCGCAGGCTTTGCGGACGCGATCTATGGCCTGGTCGCCGTCGCCGGCCTGTCGCTGGTGGGCGACTTCCTCGTGGCGGAGCGCGAATGGCTGGCCTTCGTCGGCGGCGTGATCCTGGTGACGCTCGCCGTCATCAGCTGGCGCAGCCATATCGCCGATCGCGTCGACGAGAAGAGCATGACGATGGTCGGCCTCGCCGGCCATTTCTTCTCGATCTTCATGCTCACCCTCGCCAATCCGATGACGGTGCTCTCCTTCGCCGCGGTCATCGTCGCCATCGGCGCCCTGCCCGAGGAGGGCGACAGTCTCGCCGCCGCCAGCGCTTCCGACTATCGCTTCGTGGTGCCGCTGGTGCTGGGCGTGCTGATCGGCTCGGTCGGATGGTGGTTCTTCCTGGTGGCGCTCTCGCTCGGCATGCGCCGGCGCCTGAGCCGGCAATGGCTCCACTCCTTCAACCGCGTCTGCGCGGTGGGCCTGCTGCTGTTCGGCGGCTACGTCCTGCTCGAGGCCGTGCGCTGGGCCGTCGAATGACGCGGGTCTCGCGGCCATGTCCAACCTCGATCTCCTGCTGAAGGGGCTGGCGATCGGTCTCGCCATCGCGGCCCCCGTCGGGCCGATCGGCCTCCTCTGCATCCGCCGCAGCCTGGCGCAGGGACGGCTCGCGGGCTTCGTCACCGGGTTGGGCGCCGCGACGGCCGACGGCGTCTATGGCGCGATCGGCGCCTTCGGCATCACCGCGATCTCGGCCTTGCTGATCGATCAGCAGCGCTGGCTGGCGCTCGCCGGCGGGCTGTTCCTGATCTGGCTCGGGATCGCCGGGCTGCGCCGTGCGCCGGCGGTGGAGGCGGCCGCGCCACCGCGCCAGGCGCGCGACCTCGCGGGCTATTTCCTCTCGACCTTCGCGCTCACCCTCACCAATCCCGCGACGATCCTCTCCTTCGCGGCGGTGTTCGCCGGATTGGGGCTCGGCGGCGCCGGCAGCGTCGATGCGGCGCTGGTCACGATCGCCGGCGTCTTCGCCGGCTCGGCGCTCTGGTGGCTCTGCCTCAGCGCCGCCGTGGGCTGGCTGCGCGAGCGCCTCGGCCCCGGCCTGCTGGTCTGGATCAACCGGCTGTCGGGCTTGGTGCTGATCGGGTTCGGGCTGGTCGCGGTCTGGACGGCGCTGCGCTGACGGCCCGCGCCGCTGCGCCCGCCGCGTCTATTCTTTCTTCTTGAGCTCGAACACCAGCAGCGTCGAAGTCGCCGAGGCATAGAGGCGCCCTTCGGCATCGGTGAGACGGCCCTCCGTGAAGGCCACGCGCTTGCCTACGGTCACGATATGCGCTTCGGCCCGGACCGGGCCGGTGCCGGGCGTGATCGCGCGATGATAGGCGATCTTGAGTTCGACCGTCGTATAGCCCTGATCGGGCGAGAGCGACGAATGAACCGCGCAGCCGCAGGCCGAATCCAGCAGGGTCGCGGCATAGCCGCCATGAACGCTGCCGATCGGGTTGAGCGCATGCGGGCCCGGCGTCCCCTCGAACACGGCGCGGCCTTTCTCGACCTCGACCAGGTTGAAATCGAGCGTCTCGGCGATGGGCGGGCGGCGCCCCGCCTTCATCAGCTGCCGGAGCTGGTCGAGCCCGCTGAGCTGGCCGCGATGTTCCTCGAACACATTCATCGGATCTGTCCTTGGCGCTGGGGGAATGGGGATCAGGAGACCTGTGGCGTCAGCGTGGCTTCCGTGGCGCGCAGGATCTCCTCCGACAAGGCCGGATCGTCGACCGCCCGCGCCAGCACGATGGCGCCCACCATGCCCGAGAAGAGGGCCAGCGCCTTCCGCCGCCGCGCGGCCTTGGACCGGTTCGGGATCAGCTTCCCCAGCCCGTCGATGAGCGCGCGCAGTCCCTCCGTCACGATATGGCGGAGCGTCGGATCCTGGCGCGCGATCTCGGGGCCGAGCGCCGCCAGCAGGCAGCCGCGGCCGGGATCGTCGCGATGCTGCGGCGAGAGATAGGCGTCGATCACCGCCGCCAGCGGCTCGTCCGCCGATTCCCCGGCCAGCTTGTCCCAGCGCTCCAGTGTCTTCGCCACCGACCGCCGGCAGGCTTCCGCCGCCAGGTCGGCCTTGGAATCGAACTGGCCGTAGAAGCCGCCATGGGTGAGGCCGGCGCTCTTCATCACGTCGGCGACCGCGACGTGATCGAAGCCGCGCTCGCGGAACAGCCGCGCGGCGGCGGCAATGACGCGGTCCCGGTTCCGGGCGGCCTGCTCGCGGCTGACCTTCATGGGCTTCCTCTCGAAACTTTCACGCTCCGTCCGATTGACAATATAGATGATGATCATCATGTATTCAATGATGATCATCATCATTTAACGCCGCTGTCCGGCGGCCGGAAAGAGGAAAAATCGATGCGGTACAGGATCTTCGGCCGTCACACGGGCTTGCGCGTCTCGGAGCTGGCGCTGGGCACGGGCAATTTCGGCACCGCCTGGGGCCATGGCGCGGAGCGCGGCGAGGCCAAGCGGATCTGGGATGGTTTCGCCGAGGCCGGGGGCAATTTCATCGACACCGCCAACGGCTACCAGTTCGGCCAGTCGGAAGAGATGGTCGGCGAGTTCATCGCTTCCGACCGCGATCATTTCGTGCTGGCGACGAAATACACGCTGGGCACCACGCCCGAGGCCGGCATCTCGCAGACGGGCAATGCCCGCAAGAACATGGCGAGCGCGGTCGAGGCCAGCCTCAAGCGTCTCAAGACCGACCGCATCGATCTCTACTGGGCCCATATGGCGGACGGCGTCACCCCGATGGAGGAGATCCTGCGCGGCTTCGACGATCTGGCGCGCGCGGGCAAGATCCTCTATGCCGGCCTCTCGAACTTCCCGGCTTGGCGCATCGCGCGCGCCGCCACGATGGCGGAGCTGCGCGGCTCCCTGCCGGTCGCGGGCATCCAGATCGAATACAGCCTGGTCGAGCGCACGCCCGACCGCGAGCTCCTGCCGATGGCCGAGGCCCTGGGCCTGGGGGCGGCGCTCTGGTCGCCGTTGGGCGGCGGCTTCCTCACCGGCAAATACCGCGGCGACCCGGAAGCGGACAATCGGCTCGCCAAGCTCGGCTTCCTGGTCCATGGCGAGAAGTCGGCGCGCGAGACGGCGCTGCTGGATGCGGTGCTCGCGGTGGCGAAGGAGACCGGCGCCACGCCCACCCATATCGCCATCGCCTGGCTGCTCCACCGCGCGGCGCGGTCGTCGAACGGCCTGATCCCGATCCTGGGCTCGCGCACGCGCGCGCAGCTCGACGGCACGCTGGGGGCGGTCGATGTGAAGCTGACCGCCGAACAGGTAAATCGTCTCGAGGCGGCCGGCGCCGTGCCGCTCGGCGTGCCGCACGAGCAGCTGCGCCAGACGGCGCCGCGCCTCGCCGGCGGCAAGCTCGAGCTGCTGGATCTGCCGAAGCTGCCGGTGGCCTGAGGGCGAAGCTCGCTCCCGCCGGCGCCGCTAGATCCCCTCGCCTTGATCGGGCTGGGCCGTGCTCTTCTGCGGCTGCTCGTTGCCGTTGCCGGGCGGCGGGGTGCTGTTGCTGCTGCTTCCGCTCCCACCGCTGCTGCCATTGCTCGATCCGCTCGAACCGTTGTCGGCGCCGGAACCGCCGCCACGCGCTTCGGCCAGGTGATCGACGAGGCGCGCCAGTGCGCTCTCATAGAGGCGGATGCCGTTCTCCTGGAACTCCTGCGGGTTGAGGCCGAACTGCGCGGCCAGGTCGTGCTCCGTCTGCAGCACGCCCTCGTCGTCGACATAGAGCTTGATCGCGATCTCGTCGCGGTTCCAGTTGTTGGCGAAGAGCATCAGGCTGTCCTGGTCCATGCCCTGGACCTCGGAGGCGGGCACCGGCGCCGTGAAGCGCAGGTTCCAGATCTTCCCGTCATCGAGCTTGTCGAGCACGATCCAGCCTTCGAAGGCGACGTCGTTGCCGTGGAAGGTGACCTCGAGATCGCCCTCGTGGTCGATCTTGCTCTGGACATGCTCGTCGTTGAGCAGCGACTTCAGCAGCTCCGCCGAGGGCTTGTAGAGCGCGCTGTCGAGCCGGCTGCCCTTGGGTGCGTCGAAGGCGAGCGCCGGCGGGCAGAGCGGCGCCAGGCCGGCCAGGAACAGCGCCAAGCCGGCCGCCTTCAAAGCCGAATGCAGCCGAGCCGGACACGGCCACGCGGAACGCCACGAAGCGGAACGCAGCATCGAACCTCCAGGAACGATTGCCGGCGACGTGCCTGCCGGGACGAGGCCGGATCGGAAATCTCGCGCGAAGCAGCCTGCCCGCGCAATCGGGACAAAATGTGGCACGGGGCGCCTCATGGCGAGGACCGTCCCGTCACCTGGCCCTGCTTGGCCGGCGCCTCCGCCACGCTGGTCGAAGGCCGCGGGCGGGCCAGGAATTCCGGCAGGGCCGCGGCGAAGGCGCCGCTGGAGACGGCCATGTCGGCGCCCTTCAGCTCCTTATAGTCCACCTCGGCGGATTCGATGCCGATGATGGCATAGGCGTCGTTCTCGAAGAGCAGGTCGGGCGAGCCGGAATCGCCGGGGACGGTGCCGCAGTGATGGGCATAGGTGTTGTCCTTCCACACCATCGACAGATGACAGTCGCGCCGCGCCACCGGATGGTCGCTGCGCTCGTTGCCATAGCCGATCTGCATCATGGCGGGGCCGCTCTGGTCGATCATGGCCTCGAGCTGGTCGCTGTCGAGCACGCGGATCGGCAGGATGCCGGTCTCATGGCCGACGCCGCGATCGAGGCGCAGCAGGGCCCAGTCATAGCCGTCGATCTCGTTGGTCTCGAGAAAGCGCCGGTGATCGAACTCGGGCGGCACATAGACATCGGTGATCTGGGCGGTGGCCACGAACTGCCCCTGGTCGTAGCCGGCGCTGAAGCGCTCGGCGATCACGCTCTGATGGTCCTCGTCGAACAGGCAATGGGCGGCGGTCAGGATCACATCCTCGGCCACCACCGAGGCCGAGCAGAGGCCGCCATCCGACATCTCGAGCAGGCCGATGGCGCGCGCTGGCGGGGCGCTGGCGTCGATCGGCTCGCCGGGCGTGTCGCCATGGGGGTTATCGGCCTCTTCCTGCGTTGGGGCGCTGCCCGAGGCCTGGCCGCCGCCGCCCGGCGAGGCCAGCGCCTCCAGCAGGCGCGCCAGCGAATCCTGGTAGAGCTTGATCCCGTTCTCACGGAACTCGTCGGGATTGATCCCGTACTGGACCGCGAGGTTATGCTCGGCCTCGAGCTGGCCTTCCTCGTCGAGATAGAGCTTCAGCGCGATCTCGTCGCGGTTCCAGTCGTTGGCGAAGCGCAGCAGGGCGCCGCGGTCGCGATCGCCGGTCCGGTCGGCCGGGATGGGCGCCGTGAAGCGGAGATTCCAGATCTCGCGGTCGTCGACGCGGTCCAGCACGATCCAGCCCGGCAGATCGCCATTGTCCGCCCGGAAGCTCAAGCCGACATCGCCCTCGTGATCGATCTTGCTGACGATGCCTTCGTCGGCCAGCAGCGACTGGATCAGACCCGCCGAGACGCGATAGACCGGCGCCTCGACCCGGCTGTCGTTGGGCGGCCGGAAGGCCAGCGCGGGCCCGGCAGTCCATAGCGCGGCACCGACCAGGAGGGCCAGCAGGCCGGCGGTGAAGGCAGTCGGGCGCATCCGAACCTCGTTTCAGGGAATCCGGGTCCCCCGGGACCGGACGGGCATTATGCCCGGATTGCGGAATTTTTGCCTGTGGGTTGGGAACCCGGCGCAGTCCCGCCGCCGCCCCCGATTGAAGGCGGCGGGGCCGGGAAAGGCACGTTTCGGCTCGGAAAGGCGCGGGTCATGGGCTGGCGGAGCGCTGCCCCATCCGGCGCGCCGGGTCCTCGTCGTCCGGGCTCTTCATCCAATCCTCGATCGACGTCGCCTGCAGCTTCCCCGAGAGGAGGTCCTTCAGCGCCGGGTCGAAGGTGGCGCCGCCGACCACCAGGAAGACGTGGTTGATGTAGTCGAGATCGATCCAGGCGTAATTGATGCCGATGATCCGGTACTTCCCGTCCTCCTCGAGCAGGAGCGGCGAGCCGGAATCGCCCTTCACCAGGCCGCATTGCGTCGTGTAGTAGCCCGCCTCCAGCACGTCGGCGGGGCCGCAATCGTGGCGGAGCTTGGGACGGAAGCCGCTCTGGCCGCCATAGCCGATCTGGATCACGTCGCTCTTCGCGTCGTCCACGATGCGCTGGAGCTGGGCCTTGGTCGCGGCGAACACCTCGATCGTGCCCGCCTTCCGGCCGATCGGCGCGTCGAGCTCGAGGAGCGCCCAATCGCGGCTGAGCCGGGGATTGTCCGCGATGGAATTTCCGTCGAACTGATGGACCGGATCGAACTCGGGATCGACATGGACGCCGACGACCCCGGCTTCGGCCACCGCGTCGCCATGGTCGATGCCGGCATAGAAGACGAGCGGTTTCTGATGGCGGCCCTTGTCGTCCATGATGCAATGGGCGGCGGTCAGGACGATATTCTCGGCGACCAGCGTGCCCGTGCACATATAGCCGCCCTGGATCTCGAGGCGGCCCACGGCTCGGGCCGGCATGCGGCTCGGATCGGCCAGCTCCCAGTCCGAGGCATAGGCCTTGTCGCCCTCCGCCTCGTTCGCCTTGCTCTCGCGGTCGAGCTCGTCGAGCGCACGGGTGAGCGCGGCGCGGAAGCTGTTGATCTGCTCCTTGAAGAACGCGGCGTCATATTGCGCCGAGACCCCCGGTGCGATCACCGACAGATAGAGGACGCCGCTTTTGGCGACGTCCAGACGCTCCGACTGACCCGCGTTCTTGCTGTTCCAGCGCAGCGCGAAATCGTGCAAGGCGGCGCGGCCGAGATAGCGGATACGGTCGGCGGGGACGACGGCCACCGGACTGACCGAGCGGATCTTCTGGTGGGAATCGAACTCGAAGGAGATGTAGCCGCCCACCGGGACCTTGCCGTCGATCCAGGTCACCTTGATCTCGTCCTCGTCGTCCGACGGCTTGGTGTCGATGTCCATCTCCTTCACGACCGACAGGGCCTGGACCATCGTCATGGAGTCCGCGGCCCGCGCCGCGGTGCGCGCGCCGAGGCCGGCGGCGAGGATCAGCAGCAGGGCCAGGCCGGTGCGGATGATCGGGGCGGGGCGCAAGGATGGGCTCGGGGCGGCGGTCCGTCGGTGCTTCGCTAGCGGTTCTTGGGGTTCCCCGAATCCGACATGTCGTCGGAGACCGGACGGTCGAGGAAATCGGGCAAGGCGTTGGCGAAGGCGGCGCTCGAGACCGCGACATTGGCGCGCTTCACGTCATGGATGTCGACGATCGCGGTGTCCACGCCGACGATGCTGTAGCTGTCGTTCTCGCGGAGCAGCTCCGGCGAGCCCGAATCGCCCGGCTCGATATAGCAGAGATGGGCAAAGGTATTGTCGTCCCAGACATGCATCAGGTCGCAGCCGGTCTGCATGGTGAGCTTCTTCGAGCTGCCATAGCCGACCCGGACCAGCTCGTACTGCGGGGAGCCGATCATCTTGCCAAGCTCGGCCCGGCTCATCAGCTTGATCGGCAGCACGCCGGTCTTGTCGCCGATCGGGCGGTCGAGCCGCAGGAAGGCCCAGTCGAGCCCCTCCATGCCGTCCGAGATGAACGCGCGCGTGACGTCGAAATCCGAAGGCGCGAACTGGTCGAGGATGCGGGCCGACGCGATCTCGGTGCCGCCATCGTAACCGGCGCGGAATTGCGTCGGCTTCCGCATCTTGCCGTTGGAATCGAAGATGCAGTGAGCCGCCGTCAGGATGACGTCCTTGCCGACCACGCTCGCGGTGCAGTAGCCGCCGCCCGCCAGCTCCAGCAGGCCCACGGCTCTCGCCGGCAGCCGGCTGGTGTCGGCCTTCTGCCGGCTCGACCGGTAGCTGCTGGCGAACTCGTCGAGCTGCCGCAGGATCCGGCCCAGCGTCTGCCTGACGCGGTCGATCCCGCTGGCCTGGAACTCGGCCGGGTTGAGGCCGTGCTCGACCGGCAGGTTGGCGGCCGCGATCAGCACCCCGTCCTCGCCCCTGAACAGCGTGATCAGCCCTTCCGAGCGGTTCCAGCGGTTGGTGAACTCGGCGATGAGGTTGTCGGCGACGCCTTTGATGGCCTCTTCCGGCAGGAGAGCGGCCAGCCGGAGATTCCAGATGCTGCCGTCGGGGTTGCGATCGAAGGTGGCGAAGCCGGGATAGTGGTCCTTCCCGTCATGCCACTCGATCGCGACATCGCCGTCGGTCATGGTGCGCGGCGACAGCCCGGCCTTGTCGAGCAGCGACTTGATATAGCCGTCCGTGGCTTTGAACAGGCTGCCATCGACCGCTTCGCCGGTGCCTGCCGCCTGGGCGGGCAGGATCGGGGCGAGGGCGATCAGGAGGAGGATGGAGAGGAAGCGGGCCGGGACGAGCAATCTCATGGGCAATGGGCCAAATCGGTCTTGCGGGCGAGGGCAGGAAGGAAAGGCGATCGTGCCGGTCGCCCTCCTCGTCAGTCTGGCGTGAAAATCCGGCACTCTGCAACCGCAGCGGGGCTGTTTTTCGCGCCGGGAGACCGGCTCAGGATGATCGGGGAAGGCGCCTAAGGCGGGGTTTCCCCGCCGCCGCCATCGCCGAGCTTCGCTCCGGCCCGCGGATTCGGGCGGGATTTGGCCAATTTCCGGGCAAAATCGGCGGGGGAAGGCGCAGTTGCCTGCCCTGGGGCCGGGTGATATTTTCCCGGCCTCCCGACATCCCCTTAACCATTGAGACCCGGCCCTTTCCCGGACCCATCCTCAGGATTCGCATGTCGCTCGACCGCAAGACCGTTGCCCATATCGCGACCCTCGCCCGCATCCGGCTCAAGGATGAGGAGCTCGACCTCTATGCCAAGGAGCTGGACGGCATCCTGCATTGGGTCGAGCAACTGAACGCGGTCGATGTCTCGGGCGTCGAGCCGATGAGCGGCGTCGGCCGCTTCGCGCTGCCCAAGCGCAAGGACGAGGTGACGGACGGCAACTGCCGCGACCGCATCCTCGCCAACGCGCCCGAGCCCGCGGCCGGGTTCTTCTCGGTCCCGAAGGTGGTGGAGTAGGGATCTCGCTCATGTCGAATCTCACCGACCTCACGATCGCCGGCGCGCTCGACGGCCTGGCGAAAGGCCGCTTCTCCGCCAAGGAACTGACCCAGGCCCATCTGGAGGCGATGGCGGCGCAGCGCCATCTCAACGCCTTCATCACCGAGACGCCGGAAAAGGCGCTCGCCATGGCCGAGGCTTCCGACCAGCGCCGCCATGCCGGCAAGGCGGGCGCCATGGACGGCATCCCGCTCGCGATCAAGGATCTGTTCTGCACCGAGGGCGTGCTGACGACCGCGGGCTCGCATATCCTCGACGGATTCAAGCCGACCTATGAATCGACCGTGACGGCCAACCTCTGGAAGGCCGGCGCCGTGATGCTGGGCAAGGTCAATATGGACGAGTTCGCGATGGGCTCCTCCAACATGACCAGCTATCACGGCCATGTCGCCAATCCCTGGAAGCGCAAGGCCGACAAGAACGCGATGCTGGTGCCCGGCGGCTCCTCGGGCGGCTCGGCCTCTTCGGTTGCCGCGCGCATCGCCATGGCGGCGACGGGCACCGACACCGGCGGCTCGATCCGCCAGCCCGCCGCCTTCTGCGGCATCGTCGGCATCAAGCCGACCTATGGTCGCTGCTCGCGCTGGGGCATCGTCGCCTTCGCCTCCTCGCTCGACCAGGCGGGGCCGATGACGCGCAGCGTCGAGGACGCCGCGATCATGCTGGGCGCCATGGCGGGCCACGACCCCAAGGATTCGACCTCGGTCGATACGCCGGTGCCGGATTTCCGTGCCGGCCTCACCGGCGACATCCGCGGCATGAAGATCGGCATCCCCAAGGAATATCGCGTCGACGGCATGTCGCCCGAGATCGAGAAGCTCTGGGGTCAGGGCGCCGAATGGCTCAAGGCCGCCGGCGCCACGCCGGTGGAGATCTCGCTGCCGCATACGAAATATGCGCTGCCGACCTACTACATCATCGCGCCCGCCGAGGCCTCCTCGAACCTCGCGCGCTATGACGGGGTGCGCTTCGGCCTGCGCGTGCCGGCGGATTCGCTGGACGAGATGTACGAGCTCACCCGGGCCGCCGGTTTCGGCGCGGAGGTCAAGCGGCGCATCCTGATCGGCACCTATGTGCTCTCGGCCGGCTATTACGACGCCTATTACCTGCGGGCCCAGCGGCTGCGCAGCCTGATCGCGCGCGACTTCACCGAGGCCTTCAAGCAGGTCGACGTGATCCTGACGCCGGCGACGCCGACCGCGGCCTTCGCCGAGGGTGAGAACAGCGACGATCCGGTGGCGATGTATCTGAACGACGTCTTCACCGTGACCGTGAACCTGGCAGGCCTGCCGGGCCTCTCGGTGCCTGCGGCGCTGTCGGGCGAGGGCTTGCCTTTGGGACTGCAGCTCATCGGCAAGGCCTTCGACGAGGCGACGCTGCTCAAGGCGGGCCAGGTGCTGGAGAAGGCCGCGGGCTTCACCGCGCGGCCGGAGGCGTGACGACCATGAACGATGCCATCCCGAACGAGGGCAACCTGGTCCAGGGCCGTACCGGCCCCTGGGAGATCGTGCTGGGCCTCGAGGTCCATGCGCAGGTGATCTCGAACTCGAAGCTGTTCTCGGGCGCGGCCACCGCCTTCGGCGCCGAGCCCAACACGCAGGTGAGCCTGGTCGACGCCGCTTTCCCCGGCATGCTGCCGGTGATCAACGGCTATTGCGTCGAGCAGGCGGTGCGCACGGGGCTCGGCCTCCACGCCCAGATCAACCTGCGCTCGGTGTTCGACCGCAAGAACTACTTCTATGCCGATCTGCCGGCCGGCTATCAGATCTCGCAGTATCTGCAGCCGATCGTGGGCAAGGGCACGATCATCCTCGACCTGCCCGACGGGCGCTCGCGCGAGGTCGGCATCACGCGTCTCCATCTCGAGCAGGATGCGGGCAAGAGCCTGCATGACCAGCATCCGAAGAAGACCTATGTCGATCTCAACCGCGCCGGCGTGGCGCTGATGGAGATCGTCTCGGAGCCGGACATGCGCTCCTCGGAGGAGGCCGCGGCCTATCTCAAGAAGCTGCGCTCGATCCTGCGCTATCTCGGCACCTGCGACGGCAACATGGACGAGGGCAGCTTCCGCTGCGACGTCAACGTCTCCGTGCGCAAGCCGGGCGGAGAGCTGGGCACGCGCTGCGAGATCAAGAACGTCAACTCGATCCGCTTCGTGCAGCAGGCGATCGAGTACGAGGCGCGCCGGCAGATCGAGCTGGTGGAAGACGGCGGCACGGTCAAGCAGGAGACGCGGCTCTTCGATTCGGCCAAGGGTATCACGCGCTCGATGCGCAGCAAGGAGCATGCCCACGACTACCGCTATTTCCCGGATCCCGATCTGCTGCCGCTCGAGCTCGACGCGGCCTGGGTCGAGAGCATCAAGGCGACCTTGCCGGAGCTGCCCGATGCCAAGAAGGCGCGCTTCATCAAGGCCTACGGCCTTTCGTCTTACGACGCCGGCGTGCTGGTGGGCGAGCGCGAGACGGCGGCCTTCTACGAGACGGTGGTGGCTGGCGGGAAGGCGGGGGCCCGCGATCCCAAGCTCGCGGCCAACTGGGTGATCTCCGAGCTCTTCGGCGCGCTCAACCGGCTGAACAAGGGAATCGAGGAATCGCCGGTCTCGGCGGCAGCGCTCGGCGAGCTGGTCGATCTCATCGCCGACAACACGATCTCGGGCCGCATCGCCAAGGACGTGTTCCAGGCCATGGTCGAGAGCGGCAAGGGCGCCAAGGCGATCGTCGAGGAGAAGGGTCTGCGCCAGGTGACCGACACCGGCGCCATCGAGGCCGCGATCGACAAGATCATGGCCGAGCAGGCCGACAAGGTCGCCGAATACCGTTCCGGCAAGGACAAGCTGCTGGGCTTCTTCGTCGGCCAGGTGATGAAGGCCATGGGCGGCAAGGCCAACCCCGCCCTGCTGAACGAGCTCCTGAAGAAGAAGCTCGCGGGCTGAGCCTGCCCGACAGCGCCGATGCGCGCGACGCTCCAATCTCCTCCCCCCTTGAGGGGGAGGTTAGGGTGGGGGGTGATCGTCGAACACGATGCTGAAGCAGCCTTTCATCACGCGAGTGCCGGCTTGCAACGAACTTGTGGCCACCCCCCCCCCAGCCTCCCCCTCAAGGGGGGAGGGGAAGAACGCGAAGCCAGCGAAACGTTCGCATCGGGTTAGGCCGCGATGCTTGACTATCTCCGCGGCTTCCTCGACTTCTTCGCGGCCAACCCGGCCCTGGCCTATGGCCTGGGATTCCTGGCGGCGATGGCGGAGGCGCTGCCGGTCGTCGGCGCGGTCATTCCCGGCTCGACGCTGATCGTGGCGACGGGCGCGCTGGTCGCGACCGACGCGATCCGGCTCGGGCCGCTTTGCGGATGGGTCATCCTCGGCGCCGTCGTCGGCGACACCGTCGCCTACAACATCGGGCGCCATTACGGCCGCTCGATCGTCACCCGCTGGCCCTTCAACCATTATCCGCGCCTGATCGACGAGGCCGAGCGCTTCTTCGCCCGCCATGGCGGCACCAGCGTGCTGCTCGGCCGGTTCCTGCCGGCGACACGAGCGTTCGTGCCGCTTTTCGCCGGCATCCTCAAGATGCCGCCTTTGCGCTTCTATCCCACGGTGACCGTGGCGGCGGCGCTCTGGGCGCTCGCCCATATCCTGCCGGGTGTGGCGGTCGGCGCCTCGCTCACGCTGGCCGGCGCGGTGGCGGGCCGGCTCCTCATCTTCATCGCGCTCATGGTCGGGCTGCTGCTGCTGGCGCTGGCGCTGGTGCGCCTGGTCTTGCGCATCGGCCTGCCCTGGCTCGACCGCCATCTGGCCCGCCTCGACGCCTGGGCGCTGCGCGGCGAGAGCTGGCCGCGGCGCCTGCTGCGCTCGCTGCTCGAGCCCAACGAGCGCGAGTTCCGCGGCCTGGTCGCCGCCGTGATCCTGCTGGTCGCGGCGCTGTGGCTGTTCTTCGCGCTGCTGGAAGGGGTGGTCGAGGGCGAGCCCCTGGTGCGGGCCGATTCCGCGATCTACGGGCTGCTGCAATCCCTGCGTCTGCCCTGGGCCGACGGATTCATGGTGGCGGTGACGGAGCTCGGCGATCCGATCGTCGTGATCGGCGTCACCCTGGCGGTTCTCTTGTGGCTCCTGTCGCAGCGCGCCTGGCACACCGCGCTCTACTGGCTGGCGGCGGTGGCGCTGGGCTCGCTCTTCAACACCGGCCTCAAGCTCACGCTCTACCGGCCGCGCCCGGTCGCCGATCTCTATAGCGGCTGGAGCGCCCTCTCCTTCCCGAGCGGCCATGCCACGGTCAATATCGTGATGTGGGGCTTCCTCGCCTTCCTGGCGACGCGCGAGATGGGGCCGCTCGGCCGGCGCCTCTTCGTCGCGCTCATCGTCGCCTTCGTCAGCCTGATCGCGATCTCGCGCCTCTATCTCGGCGCCCACTGGTTCTCGGACGTGAGCGCCGGCCTCGCCTTCGGTGCCGCCTGGCTGACGCTCCTGGGCACGGTCTATCTGCATCATCGTCCGGAACGCATCCACAGCCGGGGGCTGGCGATCGCGGCGATGGCGGCGCTCATCGGCATCGGCGCCTTCCATATCGATCGCAGCCACAGGCAGGACATGGCGCTCTTTGCGGTGCGCCAGCAGACCGAGGCGATGTCGCTCGAGGACTGGCGCCAGGACGGCTGGAACGCGCTCGCGGAACGCCGCGTCGACCTCAAAGGGAAATATGAGGAGCCCTTCACCGTCGCCTGGGTCGGTCCTCCGCATGCGATCGCCCTCGAGCTCGAGAAGGCCGGCTGGCGCGAGCCCGTGCGCTGGAGCGTGTCCAGCCTGCTCGCCTGGCTCCTGCCCGATCCCGGACCCGAGGCGCTGCCCGTCCTGCCGCGCCTCGACGATGGCCGTCCGCCCGTGCTGATCCGGCTGCTGCCGCGTCCCGACGGCTCTCGTCTCGTGCTGCGCCTCTGGCCGACAGCCCTTGCGATCCGCGACGGGAACGGCCGGACCCTGCCGGTGCTGGTGGGAACGGTCGCCGCGCAGCAGCCGCGCCGGCTCCTGAAGCTGATCACCCTCAACCGGATGCAGGGCAGCTTCGACGCCGCGCGCGATACGCTGGCACAGACCCTGCAGGCGGGCCGGCTGGCGCCGCATGGCAAGCCGAGCGCGGCACAAGGCTGGGACGGTCGGATGCTGCTGCTGGAGACCCCCGGTCCTTGAGGCTTGCGATGAGCGGACCGGCCAGAGAAATCATCATAACAGAAAGCTCGATACCCATCTTGCGGGCGGGAGCGGGTCTGTTGCTGCTCCCCATTGGGGCCGTTTTCTGCATCGTCGGGTACAACGCCATTTTGGATTATACCGCGAGCGTTCCCATGGCTTCGCTTGTCGTCGTGCTGGGCGCAACCTGGTTTGCATGCCAGTTCTGCTGCGTGATTGCACGTGTGAGCGTGAAGAATGGATCGATCGAGATCACGCGCCCGCTCGACCGGATCGTGCTGGCAGAAGATGCAATCCTGAAGTCGCGCATCTTCGTGTTGCGCCCGAGCCGATGGATCCTGATGGCCATCAGCGTGAAGGGGCGGCGCTTGCCGATCGTTCTCCAGTGCACCGTCTTTGACCACACCAACGTCGGTGGTCTCCGTGCGACTGTCGCGGCATTTCGCGACCTTCTTGGCCGGCGAGGCGGAAGCGCCTAGCTCGGCCGCCGGATCATGCGCCAGACGGCAAAGAGCCCGATCAGGACATGGGCCGAGGCGAGATAGATGAAGTAGCCGGGCGGTCCCAGATGCACCATCGCCTGGCCGACCGTGAGCGGTCCCAGGATCGCGCCCAGGCCATAGGCCAGCATCAGGCTCGAGCTCGCGGCCACCATCTGGTCGGGCTCGAGCCGGTCGTTCGCATGCGCGACCGAAAGCGAATAGATCGGCATGCTGAGCCCGCCATAGAGGAACACGACCGCGAGCAGGCCGGGGCGCGAGATTTCGGCGAGATAGAGGCCGGCGACGCAGAGGAGCGCCAGGGCCGTCGTCAGCACGGTGATCACGCGCCGCCGGTCGAAACGGTCGGCCAGCCAGCCGAGCGGCCAGGGGAAGATCGCGCTGCCGATGACGGCGAGCGCCATATAGAGCGAGACCTCCGAGACCGAGAAGCCGATCGTCCGGGCATAGACGGCGCCCATGCCGGAGAAGCCGCTCAAGGTGACGCCGGCGCCGAGCGTGCCGATCATGCCCAGCGGCGAGAGGCGGTAGAGCGTGCGCAGCGAGAGCTTGCGCGATTCGCCGAAACGCGGCATCGGCGCGCTCACCAGCAGCACCGGCAGGACCGAGGCGGAGATCAGGATCGCGACCAGGGTGAAGAGCTGGAAGCCGGCGGGATCGTCGAGATTGAGCATGAGCTGGCCGCTGGCGATCGCGGCGGCCTGGATCACGGTATAGAAGGCGAGCAGGCGTCCCCGGTTCTCGTTGGCGGCCCGGTCGTTGAGCCAGCTCTCGATCACGACATAGAGGCCCGAATAGCAGAAGCCGGTGAGGGCCCGGAACAGGGTCCAGCTCTCCCAATAGACGAAGACCGCCTGGATCAGGATCGCCATGCTGGCCAGCGCCGCGAGCGCCGCGAACACCCGGACATGGCCGACCCGCTCGACGATCCGGGGCGTCAGCTGGGAGCCGAACAGGAAGCCCGCGTAATAGCCCGACATGATGATGCCGGTGACCGAGGCCGGGAACCCTTCGAGGGTCGCCCGCAGGGCGAGCAGCGATCCCTGAAGCCCGTTGCCGGCCATGATCAGCGCGACCCCGATCAGGAGCGGTGCGGTGGCCAGGAGAACAGCGCGCATGGAGGGTCGGGAGGCCTGATGCCAGGGCAGAGGGCGGGCGCGGGGGCCACCTTACCGCCCTCCCAACGCCCTGTCATACCGGTGTCATATTCCGCGCCGGCAGCGGAATCCGGCGGCTTTCGGCCGGTATCGCCGCCTTCGGCGGTGGCTTTGGGGAGGGCACCGGCACGCCACCGCCGCAGCCGGTAACCCTCTGGCGGAACAACCTTTCTGCCAGCGCGGTTACCGACGAGTGCGTTGCCGGCCCCGGCGGAATTGCCTAATTACGCAGGCAAGGGGCCGCGACCGGGCCCGTCATTCAATCCGAGGATCTCACCGATGATCGAGCTTTACAGCTGGGCCACGCCGAACGGCCACAAGATCCACATCATGCTGGAGGAGACCGGGCTTCCCTACAACGTGCATGGCGTCGATATCGGGCGCGGCGATCAGTTCAAGCCCGAGTTCCTCGCCTTCAGCCCCAACAACAAGATCCCGGCGATCATCGACACCGAAGGCCCCGACGGGCGGCCGATCTCGGTCTTCGAATCCGGCGCCATCCTGATCTATCTCGCCGAGAAGACCGGCAAGTTCCTGCCCAAGACGCCGCGCGGCCGCTACGAGACGCTGGAATGGCTGATGTTCCAGATGGGCAGCATCGGGCCGATGCTGGGCCAGGTGCATCACTTCCGCGGCTACGCGCCGGAGCAGATCCCCTACGCGATCAACCGCTACACCAACGAGGCCAAGCGGCTCTACGGCGTGCTCGACAGGCGCCTCGCAACCCACGCCTATGTCGCCGGCGAATACTCGATCGCCGACATGGCGATCTGGCCCTGGCTGCGTTCCTGGGAGCGCCAGGGCGTGCAGCTTGCCGACTATCCCAACACCAAGCGCTGGTTCGAGCAGATCGAGGCGCGCCCGGCCGTGGCCAAGGCGGTCAAGGTGCTGAGCGAATCCCAGCGCGCCGAGATGGATGCCAAGGCCAAGGAAATGCTTTTCGGCGCCACGCAGTATCAGCGGCGGTGAAGCGATCGTTTGAACCTGCCCATCCACCGCTCGCTTTTATCCCCTCCTCCCTTGGGGGGAGGTTACGGTGGGGGTGAAGAACGCGATCTTGAGCGATCACTCTATCGCGTGAGCATGGCTTTCATTGAGGGTATGGCCACCCCCACCCCAGCCTCCCCCACAAGGGGGGAGGGGATCAGTGATGCGGTGCGGGGGAGGTGCCCCGCGTGACGCTCGCCTGCTTCCGGGGCTAGGATGCGGCGCCATGAGCAAGAAACCTCCCACGCCCCGCACCAATCTCCATCCGCAGACCATCGCGGCCCAAGGCCTCGGCTGGATCGATGCCGAGACCGGCGCCGTGGTGCCGCCGATCCACAACGCGACGACCTATGCGCGCGACGAGAGCTACGAGCTGATCGGCGGCCGCTCTTATGCGCGACCGAACAACCCGACGCTGGAGCAGCCGGAGCAGCTCCTGGCCGCGCTCGAAGGCGGGGAAGCCGCCGCACTCTTCGCCTCGGGCATGGCCTCGGCGGTGACGTTGTTCCAGTCGCTCTCGCCCGGCGACCATGTGGTGGCGCCGCGCTCGATGTATTGGGGCCTGCGCGACTGGCTGACGGGCGAGGGGCGCCGCTGGGGGCTCGCCGTCGATCTCGTCGACAGCACGGTGCTGGAGGCGGTCGCCTCCGCGGTGCAGCCCGGCCGCACCAAGTTGATCTGGATCGAGACCCCGGCCAACCCGGATTGGGGCGTGACGGACATCGCGGGGGTCGCCGCCATCGCGCGGCGCGCCGGGGCCAAGCTCGCGGTCGACAACACCGTGCCGACGCCGGTCCTGACCCGGCCGCTCGCGCTCGGGGCCGATTTCGTGATGCATTCGGCGACGAAATACCTCAACGGCCATACCGATCTGCTCGCGGGTGCGCTGGTGGCGGCGCGACAGGACGATCATTGGCAGCGCATCCTGGCGCTGCGCGGCAGCGGCGGCGCGGTGCTGGGCGCGTTCGAGGCCTGGCTCCTGCTGCGCGGCATGCGCACGCTCTTCGTGCGCGTGCGCCACGCGTCGGTCTCGGCGCTCGAGATCGCGCGGCATTTCGACGGGCATCCGAAGCTGGTCGAGGTGCTCTATCCCGGGCTCGAGCGCCATCCCGGCCATGCCGTGGCCGCGCGCCAGATGGAAGGCGGTTTCGGCGCGATGCTCTCCCTGCGCGTCAAGGGCGGCGCGGAAGGGGCGCTCAAGGTGGCCGCCCGCTGCCATCTCTGGGTGCGCGCGACCTCGCTCGGCGGCACCGAGAGCCTGCTGGAGCATCGCGCCTCGGTCGAGGGACCCAGCAGCCCGGTGCAGAAGGACCTGCTGCGCCTCTCGGTCGGGCTCGAGGAACCCGGCGATCTGATCGAGGATCTCGAGCAGGCGCTGCAGGCTCTCTAAGCCCGCGAGAAACGCGCGAGCCGGCAGCTCTCCAGCATCCTCACCTCGACCCCGTCGAGGATCTCGCTCGCCGCCAGCCGCCCGACGAGGGGCGCCAGCGTCACGCCGGCATGCATGACGGCGAGATAGAGTCCCTCGACGCCGCCGGCGCCGACGATCGGCAGGCCGTCGGCCGGCATCGGGCGCAGCCCGACCGAGACGCTTTCCAGCGTGGTGCCTTCCGCAGCGCGCAGATGCCGGCGGACGGCCGCGAGCGTGCGCTGCGCGATGGCTTCGGGGCCGTTCTCGCCCGCGGCGTCGACATAGTCCTCGGCAGCGAGCAGCTGGACGGGCGAAGCCTGCCGCACTTCCATCACAGGGCCGGTGAGGATGCGGTTGACGAGGCGCCCCGCCGTCTTGAAGCGCAGGAGCAGGGCCGGCGAGGTCTCCACCGGTAGGGCGAGGTCGATCGTGCGGCACAGGGCCGGCGCCTCGATGCCGGCGGCGATCACCACGCGATCGGCGCTGACGATACCGTCGCGCGTCCGAATGCCTGAAATCTTGCCGCTCTCGGCGGCGAGCGCGATCACCTCCGTCTCCAGGCGGAGCTCGGCGCCGGCGCGCCGCGCGGCATCGGCCAGGATCGTCGTCGCGGCCACGGGATCGACCGCGGCTTCGCTCGCGGCGAAGGCGGCGATGGCGGGCGGCTCGGTCAGGTTGGGCTCGAGCCGCGCGATCTCGGGCCTTTCGACCAGGCGGATATCGTAGCCCCAGGCCGCATGCTCGCGCACCAGACGCTCGGTGTCGGCCGGATCGCGGTTCCAGGTGAGGGCACCGCACCAGTCGATCGGCAGCGGGCGCTCCAGCTCCTGTTCCAGCCGGCGCCAATCCTGGACCGCGAGATGCCGCAGCTGCGAGTAGGGTTCCGGAAGGCCGTGCGCGACGTTGATCCAGGCGAAGGCCTTGCCGGTCACCGCACCGGCGGGCTTGCCCTTGTCGATCAGCGTCACCGGCGCGCCGCGCCGGGCCAGGTGATAGGCGACCGAGGCGCCGACGATGCCGGCGCCGATGACGATCGTCCTCGGCTTTGCTGTGGTCATCGGGGTTTTATCGGATTGCGGTCGTCGCCGGCTCGAGCGGCATCAGGTCACTCCGCCACGGCGCGACGGGTCGCCGATCGCTCGAGGCGGAAGCTCTCATAGGGAAACTGCGACGGCGCGCCCGGTGCCACATGCGCCCGGATCTCGGGGCCGATTTCCCAGATCACGCTGGCGAAGGTGAAGAAGCCGCTCCGGCGCCGGTCGGCGTTCTCCGTGGTGACCGAGACCGGATTGTCCGGGTCGTCCTGCGAGGCGAGGGTCTCGCGGATCACCGCCTGTTCGAAGGGGGCCGCGCGACCTTTCAGCCGGGTCTCGAGCGCCGCCAGGCGCTGGCGCGTGTTGCGGCGGAACCGCGCCGCCTCTTCGGAGGCCGAGGGCGGCAGCAGGTCCCGGTTCGCCAGGGCGTGGTTGGTATGCCAGAGGCAGCCTGGCGCCGCGTCCTGGGGCGTGAAGGCCACGGCATGGTCGGTCGAGCACTCGAAATCGCCGAGCTGGCGGCCGTCCGACAGGATGTAGTTCTGCCCCGAGGCGTGCCGGATCTCGCCGAGGAAACGCGCGGCCTCGTCATAGCCGGTCCGGGCCAGGAGCGTGCGCGAGACGAAGGCGACCGGCAGGCCGTCGCTGGCGCTGTTGAGGTCGCCCAGCGTGTTGACCGTGACGGCGAGGCCCGCGCTGTTGACGCCGCACAGGCCGATCATGCCGGCCATGGTCAGGACATAGGCGTCCAGGCCGGGCGCGATGTCCCGGATCAGGAGCAGGGCCTGCAGCCCGTCGCTCCAGCGCGCCAGATCCATGTTCTGCGCCAGGAGGGCGCCGCCGCCGGGCGTCAGGCTGGCAATGCCGCTGCAGTGATGCGCGGTTCCGGCAGCCTCGCGCCGCTGCTTGAGCTGCACCGAGTACCACCATTCCTCGTCCATGAACTGGGCGGCGAGGAGGGCGTCCTCGGGAAGCTCGGCGCCTTCGGCGATGCCGCGGACCTCCTCGAGGAGATCGGGCGCGTGGCGCTCGATGGCGGCGACGAACCGAGTCTCGGCCAGGAACCGGCCGATGAACCGGTCGGCGGGCATGGCCATGAAGGCTTCGATCTCGGCCCGCCAGCGCCGGTCGCGCTCGCGCACCAGCGCCTTGAGCTGGCGCCCATGCTGGCGGCCGCGCTCGCGCGCCGAACCGCCGATTTCCGCAACAGCCAGCCTGGCCATGACCTGTCCCTCATTCCCGTC